>JABDLC010000024.1 GCA_013001905.1 Gammaproteobacteria bacterium
GCAATTACGGCATCCTTATCGGCGAAGCAACGGCCGAACGCATCAAGCACGAGATCGGTTCAGCCTACCCGGGCGATGAAGTGAAAGAAATCTCGGTGCGTGGCCGCAACCTTTCCGAAGGCGTGCCGCGCCAGTTCAGCCTCAACAGCAACGAAATTCTCGAAGCGCTACAAGAACCGCTGCAGGGGATAGTCGGTGCGGTTAAGGGCGCCCTTGAGCAGACTCCGCCGGAACTCGGTGCGGACGTGGCCGACCGCGGCATCGTGCTGACGGGCGGCGGTGCTTTGCTCCGTGACCTCGATAAGCTGCTCATGGAAGAAACCGGCCTGCCGGTGGTGGTCGCCGACGAACCGCTGACCTGCGTGGCCCGCGGTGGTGGTCGCATCATCGAACTGATCGATGAGCAGGGCCCGGGCGCGTTTGCCCAGGAATAGATCCGCACCCGCGCCCGCCGCTGCGGGGCAATATCCGTTGCCAACGCTCTGCCCGTAGCCCATCATTGCCGGGTTGTTGTTGGTGAATGCGGTCAGCACATGGCTCTGAACACCGTGGACCGTGAGCCGGGGTATTTTCGTGATGCGAGCCCCGGTCTGCAGGTCCTGTTGCTTTGCATAGTTGCGATCATTCTCATGGTGCTCGATCACCGGAACGAGTACCTCTCCGGCGTGCGCAAAAGCCTCTCCGTGCTGCTTTACCCCGTCGAGCTCATGGTGAGCGCGCCCTTTGACCTCAGCCGGGCGGTGGCAGACAGCGTCGCTACCCGCGGTGAGCTTCAGGCGCAAAACACCCGTCTTCGCGAACAGGCGCTGGTGCGTGACGCCCGACTGCAGCGCATGGCCGCACTTGAGGGCGAAAACGCGCGCTTGCGCGCGTTGCTCGACTCAACCGCCAAGGTCGGTGAAGACATGCTCATCGCCGAGATTGTGTCCGTCGACATGAACCCGTTCCGCAATTTAATTGTCGTCAATCGAGGCGGTCAGGACGGCGTCTTTGTCGGCCAGCCGGTCATCGATGCCGACGGCGTCGTCGGCCAAATCACCCGCGATCGTCATTACACCGCGGAGGCGATGTTGATTACCGATGTCGATCACGCCATTCCCGTTGAAATCGCACGCAATCGTCTGCGCACAATTGCGGTGGGCAGCGGTGAACTTGATCGGCTGAACCTGCCCTTCCTGCCCGGCAACGCCGACGTCGAGGAAGGTGACTTGCTGATTACCTCGGGCCTCGGCGGCAAATTTCCGCCCGGCTATCCGGTCGCCACGGTGCGCGAGATCCGCAGCGTGACCGGCCAGCCGTTTCTCGATATCGACGCCACGCCGGTCGCCGCGCTGAACCGGATGCGTGAAGTGCTGCTGATCAAACCGCAGGATGACCCGGCGCCGGCGGAACCCGCGACGAATGATGCCAGTGACAGCGAGCCGGCAGAGGAAGCTGCCTGATGGCGCGGCCGCTGCGCATCTGGCCCGTTCTGGTCACCTTTGTCGCCGCGATTGCGATCGGTATCACGCCGCTGCCGGAGTCCGTCCAGCTGTTGCGCCCGCCGCTGGCGGCCATGGTGCTGATTTACTGGGTGCTGATGTGGCCGGAACGGATTGGCCTGCTGACAGCCTTCGCGCTGGGCATCGTGATCGACATTCTGCACGGGCAGCTCCTCGGACAGAACGCACTGGCCCTTTCTGTTGTCACTTATATAACCCTGCGTTTTCACCTGCAGATACGCATTTTTCCGCTGTGGCAGATGACCATGACCGTACTGGCTCTGCTCACAATGATCGCATCGCTGCAGTTTGTGGTGGAAGGCATTGGGGGGTTCGGCACGATGGGCCTGGGGCGCTGGCCGCAGGTCATCGTGGGCACGGTGCTGTGGCCGCCGGTGATGGCGCTGCTGGACCGGGTCCGGCAACAAAGTGAAACACCGTCGAGCACTTTCTGACCGTTTAACTGACTGACAAGTAATGAGAAACGCTGCAAATCAGATTAAGGACCACTGGCGCGAAAAACGGATTTTTACCGCGCGCATTGTGGCCTGTGGCGTGATTGCGGTGGCCCTGACGGGCGTCGTCACCGCGCGGCTCATCAATCTGCAACTTATCAATGCTGACTACTATGCCGCGCAGTCACAGGGCAACCACATCCGCGTACAGCCGCTGCCGCCCACGCGCGGCCTTATCTATGACCGGCATGGCCGTGTGCTGGCGGAAAACACACCGAGCTATCAACTGGAACTAACGCCCGAACAGGTTCCGGACCTGGCAGACACGCTGGAGCGCCTCACCGCACAGGGCCTGCTGAACCCGGAAAATCGCGCGCGCGTGCAGGAACTGATCAGCAGCCGACGCCGGTTCGACAGCATACCGATACGACAGAAAATGACCGACGAGGAAGTGGCGCGCTTTGCGGTGCTGCGCCCTGCATTTCCCGGCGTCGAAATCCGGGCGCGCCTTGCGCGCACGTATCCGTTCGGCAGTGTCGCTGCGCATGCACTCGGCTACATGGGCGGGATCAGTGCCGGTGAACAGCAGTCGCTCGACCCCGCGGCCTACGCCGGTACGTCCTATATCGGCAAAGTAGCCACGGAAAAATCCTACGAGGGCGAACTGCACGGCACCGTGGGTCATCAGGACGTGTTGGTGAATGTACACGGGCGCGTTATGCAGGTGCTGGACACTGAATTGAGCCGGCCGGGCCGTGATCTGATCCTGAGCCTCGACATCGACACCCAGATCGCCGCCGAGGAAGCGCTCGGCGACCGTCGCGGCGCTGTGGTCGCCATAGACCCGCGCAACGGCGAATTACTGGCGCTGGCGAGCACGCCAAGCTTCGACCCGAACGCCTTTATCGACGGCATGAGCCGGGATGAATTCCGTGACCTGCAAAATGATCGCGATCAGCCGCTGTTCAACCGCGCTCTGCGCGGCAAATACCCGCCGGGCTCGACTATTAAGCCCATCATTGCCCTCGCCGGTCTGGAGCAAAATGCTATTGATGCGCGGCGCAAATGGTTCTGCAAAGGTCATTTTAGTTTGCCGGGCAGTACGCATCGCTACCGTGACTGGAAACCCGCCGGGCATGGCATGGTTGATCTCAACGATGCGATCGCGCAGTCATGCGATACCTATTTTTACGATTTGGCGAACAACATCGGTATCGACATCATGGCGGCCACGCTGAGTCAGTTCGGCCTCGGCGACCGCACCGGTCTCGATGTCGGCCCGGAAAGCTCGGGCCTGGTGCCGAATCGGTCCTGGAAGCGCCGCAACTTCGCAGATGCCGAAGATCAGATCTGGTACCCCGGTGAAACCGTCATCGCGGGAATCGGTCAGGGCTTCTTGCTCACTACGCCGCTGCAGCTCGCGCATGCAACCGCAGCGATCGCGATGCGCGGCACCCGCTACCGGCCCGCGCTGGTGCGCGGATTGCGGGACCCGGCCAGCGGCGACATCGCAGTGCGGCAGCCGCGCAAACTGCAGCCGGTAACCGTGTCTGCAGCGGACCGTTGGGACGAAATCATCAAGGCAATGGAAGCCGTCATGTATGACCCCAAGGGCACCGGCATCGCACTCGGTTTGCAATCACCGTATCGACTCGCGGGCAAGAGCGGTACCGCGCAGGTTATTTCGATCGCGCAGAATGAGGAGTACAACGAAGAAGAAATCGCTGAGCGGCGCCGCGATCACGCTTTGTTTGTTGCGTTTGCGCCGACTGATGATCCCCGCATTGCGGTTGCAGTCATTGTCGAGAACGGTGGCAGCGGCAGCGGTGTGGCCGGACCGGTTGCCAGCCAGGTGATTACGACACACCTGAGTAATGAAGCGCAGCGACTGACAGTCGTCGCCGGCGCCGCCGGTAATGCTTTCTGATGGCGGGCAAAGCTGACACCGGCAATCGCGGCTTTTTCAGCCGGCTCTTGCAACGCGCACATCTGGACCCGCCGTTGCTGGCCGGCGTCGCTACGGTGCTGCTGGTCGGCGTGTTTGTGCTGTACAGCGCCTCCGGCAACAGCATGGACACTGTCTGGCGTCAGGGCGCACGCATCAGCGCGGCATGTCTCACTATGTTCGCGCTCGCGCAGGTGCAGCCCGGCTGGCTGCGGCGGGTATCGCCCTGGTTGTATTGTGCAGGCGTCATCATGCTCGTACTGGTGCTGGTGAGCGGTGAAACCGGCGGCGGCGCGCAGCGCTGGCTGGATATCGGCGTGCGCTTTCAACCGTCCGAACTGATGAAGCTCGCCGTGCCGGCAATGCTGGCCTGGGTACTGCACGACCGACCCCTGCCGCCGTCGCTGCTGATGGTCGGCGGACTGCTGCTGCTGGTTGCCGCGCCGGTGGCGATGATCGCGCTGCAGCCCGATCTCGGCACCTCAATCCTCATCGGCCTGACCGGGATCACCGTGGTGTTTCTGGCCGGCATCAGCCTGCGCTTCATTTTGGTCTCGGCAACCCTCACCATCGCCGCTTTGCCGCTGTTGTGGTACTCGATGCGGGACTACCAGAAACAGCGCGTGCTTACGCTGCTGGACCCGGAGCAGGATCCGCTCGGCGCCGGCTACCACATCATTCAGTCGAAAATCGCCATCGGCTCGGGCGGTACCTTCGGCAAGGGCTGGCTTAACGGCAGCCAGGGACAACTCGAGTTTTTGCCGGAACGCTCGACTGACTTCATCTTCGCGGTTATCGGCGAGGAATTCGGCTTCTTCGGGGTCTGCATGCTGCTCCTGCTGTACCTGTTAATCATTGCCCGCGGCTTTTATATAGCTGCTGCAGCGCAAGATACCTTCTCCCGGCTGCTGGCCGGAGCAATCAGTTTTACGTTTTTCTTTTATGTCTTTGTGAATACCGCGATGGTGACCGGGCTGATCCCCGTGGTCGGCGTGCCTCTGCCGCTGGTCAGTGCAGGCGGCACCTCAATGGTGACCCTGCTTGCCGGTTTCGGTATTCTGATGTCCATTCAGACGCACCGGAAGCTGCTGCCAAGATGAAACGGAATTCCCTATGCGCAAAGCCAATGCTGGCTTTGCTTCTCTGCCTTTCGCTCCAACCTGCCGTCGCACTCGACGTCACTCGTGATGACGTGAGCGCGTTTATTGACCGGATGGTGAGTGAACACCAGCTCGATCGTGACTATGTCACGGCAGTGCTCGCCCGTGCTGAAGTCCAGCAGAGCATACTGGATGCGATGAGCCGGCCCGCCGAGCGCGTCATGCCCTGGCACGAATACCGGCAGATTTTTATTACGCCGGAACGCATCAACGCCGGCGTTGCGTTTTACGCCGAGCATCGCGACAGGCTCGCACAACTGGAGCAGGACACCGGCGTTTCGCAGGCGATGATTCTCGGCATCATCGGCGTTGAAAGTTATTACGGCCGGATTACCGGTCGCAATAACGTGGTCGATGCGCTGGTTACGCTCGGGTTCGAATACCCCAAGCGAGCTAAGTTTTTCAGCTCGGAGCTGGAGAACGTATTTCTGCTCGCTGACGAGGAACAACTCGACATCGAAACCCTGCAGGGTTCGTATGCAGGCGCGATGGGCCCGCCACAGTTTATTCCGTCCAGCTACCGGGCCTATGCCGTGGACGGCGACGGTGACGGACAACGTGACCTGCTCAACAACTGGGATGACATTCTCGCCAGCGTTGCGAACTATTTCGCCGTGCACAAATGGCGCGCGGGGGAACCGGTGGCCGCCATGGCAACGCTGAGCGACAACCACCGCGTCAGGCCGCAGGACACACTGAAACTGCAGTCTACGGTCGGCCAACTCAGTAAAGCCGGCGCCCTGTTTGCAACCGAACTCGGCACTGACGCGAAAGCCGGGATCTGGCGGCTGGACGGAGTCGACGGTGATCAGCACTGGGTCGGGTTTCACAATCTGTACGTCATTACCCGTTACAACCGCAGTGTGATGTATGCGCTTGCCGCCTGGGAGCTGGGCAATTCAGTCGTGGCCGAAGCCGGCGCCGCAGCAAGCTCAGAGCCTGCCGGATGAAGACAGCACGGCTTGCATGGGTGGCGCTGACTGCAGTGCTGCTTGGCGGCTGCAGTGCCTATCGCTGGGAGCAGCCTGCTCCGAACAGCGATCGCAGCGCCCCTGTGAATCAGGACATGACCCGCACCAAGCGCGGCAACCCGCCCTTCTACGAAGTGTTCGGGGTGCGCTATCAGGTCATGAACAGCAGTGACGGTTATCAAGAACGCGGCGTTGCCTCCTGGTACGGTAAAAAATTCCATGGCCGCCTGACCTCGAACGGTGAGCGCTATGACATGTACCGCATGACGGCAGCACACAAGACGTTGCCCCTGCCGACCAACGTCAAAGTGACCAATCTCGACAACGGGCGCTCAGTGATCGTGCGGGTCAATGATCGGGGGCCCTTCGTCAAAGGCCGCATTATCGACATGTCCTATGCCGCGGCGCAGGCGCTCAACATGACACAAGCGGGCACCGCCCGCGTGGAAGTCATCGCGCTGGATACCAGTTATACCGGCGCGATTGCGGCGGTCTCGGCCACACAACCGGCGGCAGGTAAGTCAGCCGAAACGGCAGCCCGGGCACCGGCCGACCCGGTGATGACAGACTTGCCCGCGCAACCTCGCATGTACGTGCAGGTGGGTGCATTCGGTGAGGTCGCCAACGCGCGCAATCTGGCCGAGCAGCTGAGCGGCAGCGGCGTAAATCAGGTCAATGTGCTGCACCCGGCGAGCGGGCAACCATCGATATACCGCGTCCGCATCGGCCCGTTTACCGACATCACCGAGTACGATCGCATTGTTGCTCAGGTTGCAAAGTTGCAGATCAACACGGCCCGACTGGTAGTTGAAGATCAGTTCTCCGACGAAGCTGTCGTCGAGAACCATTCAGCTACTCCAATCAAAAACCTTTAATCGCTTTCTGGCAGACTCAGTTTCATGACGTACTCAAAGCTCCGCACGACCTGTTTCGCTGTTGCACTCTCTATCCTCTGTTTACAACCGGCAACAGCGCAGATTTCTGCTCCCTCTGCCCCGCGACTTAATGCCGACGCCTACTTGCTGATCGACTTTGCCAGCGGGCAGGTACTGGCCAGCCAGAATCCGGACGAAATACTCGACCCCGCCAGCATTACCAAACTGATGACCGCGTATGCTGCATTCCGTGCCATACGCTCGGGCCAGATCAGTCTGGATGACCGGGTTCTGGTCAGCGAGAAAGCCTGGCGAACGCCCGGGTCACGCATGTTTATCGATGTCGGCAGCCGTGTGCCGGTGAAAGAGCTGTTGCCGGGCATGATTGTGCAGTCGGGCAATGATGCGAGCGTGGCGCTGGCGGAGCACATTGCCGGCACCGAAGAGAGTTTCGCGGAAATCATGAACCAGCTGGCCCGCGAACTCGGCATGACCAGCACGCGCTATTTCAACAGCACCGGGTTGCCGGCGGACGGCCATGTCACCAGCGCGGCGGACATTGCCAAACTCGCGGCCGCTTTGATTCGCGAATTCCCTGACTACTACGAGTGGTACTCGCAGAAAGAATACTCATACAACGGCATCACGCAGGCGAATCGCAACATCCTCTTGTCGCGTGACGAAAGTGTCGACGGCATGAAAACGGGCTATACCGAATCGGCCGGCTATTGCCTGGTGTCATCGGCAGAGCGCAATGACATGCGGCTCATTTCGGTGGTGCTCGGCACCAAAAGTCCGGCGGCACGGGCAAACGAATCGCAGGCGTTACTAAACTACGGCTTCCGTTTCTTCGAGAGCCATCAGCTTTGGGAAGCGGGCGAAATCATTCAGGACACGCGCGTCTGGAAAGGCGAGCAGGAAACCGCCAGCCTCGTGGTGCGCGAACCGGTTTTTATTACCGTGCCGCGCGGTCAGTTGGCAAATCTCGAAACCGCGGTGGATCTGCCCGGCAGACTGGTTGCGCCGCTAAGCAGCAGCAAGGCCGTCGGTAAGGTGCATGCCAAACTGGGCATCGACACGGTCGCCTCAGTGCCTGTCTACAGCGCGACCGATATTCCGGCAGCCGGTTTTCTGGATGCGGCCTGGGACGAACTGCTGCTCTGGTTCGAGTAAGCTGTAAGGCGTGAGCGAATCTGATCAGGACACCCTGCTGGAGTTTCCCACCAGCTTCCCGGTAAAAGTGATGGGCAGAAGCGACGCCACCTTCAGCGCAGCCATCAGCGACATCATTGCCGAACATGCGGAGTTTCATCCGCAAGATGATGTGCGCGAACAACTCAGCGCCAACGGCAATTTTGTATCCGTCACGGTGACCTTCACGGCGACGAGCAAACATCAGGTCGACACGATCTATCAGGCACTCACCAGTCACGAACTGGTGCTCATGGTGTTCTGATGCCCGCGGCTCTCGTTCGCCATCTCGGCAGCGTCGCGTATGAACCCACGCTGGAACGCATGCGCGCCTTTACCGAGCAACGTGAGGCGCACACCCCGGACGAGATCTGGCTGCTCGAGCATCCGCCCGTCTTCACGCTGGGCACGAATGCGGATGCGAGTCACGTGCTTGCGGCGGGTGACATTCCGGTTGTCCCGGTCGACCGCGGTGGGCAAGTGACCTACCACGGGCCCGGTCAGCTGGTTATTTATGTATTGCTGGATCTGCGGCGCCTGCGACTCGGGGTGCGCGACCTGGTCTGCCGCCTGGAACAGAGTGTGATCGGGTTGCTGGCCGGCTACGACATCAGTGCGAGTGGTCGCGAGGGCGCACCGGGCGTCTATGTCGGCGACGCGAAGGTCGCCAGCGTCGGCCTGCGCATTCGCCGCAACTGCAGCTATCACGGCCTGGCGCTCAACGTTGATCCCGTACTCGAGCATTTCGCGCGCATCAATCCGTGCGGTTACCCCGGGCTGGACGTCACCAGCCTGAAACAGCTGGGCGTTGAAGACGCGCCGGCGGTCATCGCCGGCAAACTGCTGGCAGAGTTGTCAGGCAGGCTCGGCCTGCAGGTGCAGGATGCCGCAGCCTAGCCGGGTGCGTCGCTCGACCCGGCGTCTGTCGCCGTAAGGCGGGGCGCGGCCCGCAACCGGTCATCGAGCGCGCGCAGCCGCTCAGGCGTGCCGACATCGCACCAGTAACCGCTGTGCAACTCACCACTGAGCTGGCCGCGATCAGCTGCTTCGCGCAACAGTGGCACGAGAGAAAAGATGCCGTCTTCGCAACCGGTGAACAGTTCGGGACTCAAGACTGCAACGCCACTGTAAGTGAGCATAGCGGAGCCGGTATTGGCCACCTGCGCCCCGGACAACGCGAAATCACCCGCCGGGTTGTGTGTCGGATTTGGCACCAGCAGAAGATGAGCGTGCGTGCCTGCGGGTAGTGCCGGCTGACTGAACTCATAGTCGATATAGACATCACCGTTCACCAGCCAGAATGGCTCGCTACCGAGCAGCGGCAGGGCACGAAACACACCTCCGCCCGTGTCGAGCGCGGTATCGCCCTCGTCGCTGATGGTGATGCGCGCGCCGAAACGACTGCCGTCGCCCAGAAAGTCACGCAGCATTGACCGCTGCCAGGCGACATTCACGACCAGATCAGTAATACCTGCGGCCACCAGCGCCCGTATGTGGTACTCGAGCAACGCGATACCACCCGCCCGCAACAACGGTTTCGGTTTCGTATCGGTCAGTGGTCGCATTCGCTCACCGCGACCGGCGGCAAGCAGCATGGCTCGGGCCATCGGATTACTCGTTGCTGACGACTTCATCAAACATGTGCCGATACTAACCCGACATGCCCGCAGGAATACGTTTGTAATGGCGCATTTTTAGCCACGCTGGTGACGCTCTGCTCTATAATCGCCTGCGATGCGCCACGCGATGATGACTCTGCTAATTTTGCTTCCGGTAATCACCGCTTACGCGGAGAATCCGGCCGCCATTCCTGTGGAAGATCGCAACGTCGCCTGCTGGGACGACAGTGCCATCTCCCCCGGCGCGCAGGCCAACGAACTGGCCGAAGACATCATCGAACTCACGACCGATAACGCTGATATTCAATCCGGCGGCATAGCAGTGTTTGAGGGCCCTGTCGAAGTGCGCAGCCGCGGCCGCTTATTGCGCGCCGGCGAAGCAGACTACAACGGCGAAACCGGCACTTTTGACACGCGTGGCGGGGTCGAATTCATTGAGAAAGACAGCCGCTTTGCAGGGGATGCGGCACGCTACAACACGCGCACCGGCCGGCTGGAAATTGATGGCGCCGAGTTTCAGGTCAATCAGACGCCTGCGCGCGGCGCTGCCGAAAATATCAGCGTCGAGCGCGAAGGCCGAATCCGCTTCTACAAAGTCAGTTATACCTCGTGCCCGCCCGGTAACAGCGACTGGGAGCTGACCGCGCGGTCGATCAAGCTGGATCAGGAAAGCGGCATGGGCACGGCGCGCAAAGCAACGCTGCGTTTCAAAGGCATCCCGTTTTTATACGTGCCGCGTTTCACGTATCCGATTAACGATGAGCGCAAAACCGGCCTGTTGTTTCCGACACTGGGCACCAGTGACAGCAGAGGCTTTGAGTACAATCAGCCTTACTACTGGAACATTGCCCCCAGTTACGACATGACGATTGCGCCGCGCTACATGTCGAAGCGCGGGTTGCAACTGGGTACCGAGGGCCGGTTACTGACCGCGAGCAACGACGCCGTGCTCTGGCTCGACTTCCTGCCCAACGATGACCGCACCGATACCGACCGCTGGCAGTACGATCTCGACATCAGCACCACACTGCCGGCCGGATGGAGAGCCACCACGGAGGCCACGGGCATCTCAGATGATGACTATTACGAGGATCTGAGCGCGCGACAAAGCTGGACCAGCAAAACGCATCTGGCCCGGCAAATGACCTTTGAGCGCTACGATGACACGTGGGACATGCGCGCCCGTCTGCAGGGATATCAGACGATCGACCCGCTGTTGCTGCAGCAGGACGAGCCGTATCTGCAGTTGCCGCAATTCACCGCGACCGGCATCTGGAGAGATTCGCTGTTCGGCATGGACTATCGTCTCGACGCGGAAGCCAATTATTTTTATCGCAAAGACAGTGTGACCGGTGCGCGACTGCACATGAAACCCGGCGCCGAGCTGCCGATGCAGCGCGGTGGCCTGTACATACGCCCCGCCGTGTCGCTCGACATCACCGGCTACTCCCTGCAGGACACTGCAGCCGGCGCCGACGACTCACCGGGCCGCGTAGCCCCTATCGCCAGCATTGACGCCGGCGCCATTTTCGAACGGAGCGTGGGCGACGACGATAACTACACCATGACACTGGAACCGCGCGCGCTCTACAGTTACGTGCCCTATCGCGGGCAGGACGATATTCCGGTGTTCGACACGATCCGCCCGGACCTGAACCTGATCCAGCTGTATCGCACCAACCAGTTCGTCGGCCTCGACCGCCTGAGTGATTCCAACCAGATCAGCGTCGGTGTAACGAGCCGCTTACTCGACTATGGGGACGGACGTGAGTTACTGACGGCAACAATCGGACAGACATTGTTCCTCGAAGGCAGCGATGTGACGCTGCCCGGCGAAACGCCCGTCGACGATAATTCATCGGACTACATTGCGGAACTCGGCGTCTCGATCTGGGAAAAATGGAGTTTCGACGCACGCTATCAGTACGACACCGATACCAATTCCTCAGCACGGACGTCGTTGCGGCTGCGCTACCGCCCGATGGACAATGCCAGCTTCAACGTGGCCTACCGCTATGCGCGGGACTCACTGGAACAGACAGATTTCAGTTTCAGCTACCCCTTCGGCACCGAGTGGAACGTCATCGGTCGCTATAACTGGTCAGTACCCGACAGCAAAGTGCTCGACCGTGTGCTGGGCGTGGAATACAGCGGCTGCTGCTGGGGCGTCAGCCTGCTGAGCCGGCGGACGATTGTCCGCAGTACGGGCGAAGTCGACTCCTCTCTGGCGCTGCAGTTCTCGCTCAAGGGTTTCTCAAACTTCGGCAGCGGCACCGCACAGTATTTGCAGCGTGATATTCTTAGCGGCACGCGCTTCTGAGCGCGGAACACCGCGGCGTCGCCGCTGTCGTAACTGCTGTTGATCAGGCCATGCTAACAATAATGAATAAAATCCGGGGCAGCGCTCTGGCGCTGTCGCTGCTGCTGCCATTGCAGCTGCACGCACAAAACCTCGATCTCAGCGACTCAGGTGTACTCGTTGACGGGATTGCCGCTGTCGTCAATGACGGCGTGGTGCTGTTGAGTGAACTCGACGAGCAAACCATGCTGATCGTCCAGCGACTGCGTGCCGAAAACACGGAGCTGCCGCCGCAGGAGGTGCTGGTGCCGCAGGTGCTGGAACGCCTGATCATTACAGAACTGCAATTGCAGAACGCCAGACTCGCCGGTATCACCGTACCCGACAGCATGCTGAACCGGGCGCTGGCCGATGTGGCAAGACGCAATGGCACCACGCTCGGTGATCTGCCGGCCATGCTGGCGGCGGACGGCATCGACTACAACATGTACCGCAAAGAATTGCGGCAACAACTGACGATTGAGCAACTGCGTCAGCGCGAAGTTATTTCCCGCATTGGCGTATCTCCGCGTGAGCTGGACGAACACATCGAACGCGAACAGGGGTCCGCCTATCGCTTCAACCGTTACAAGATCTCGCACATACTTATTTCCGTGTCTGCAGCCGCAACACCGGATGAAATAGATTCAGCGCAGGCAAAGGCGCGGGATATTTATGACCAGCTGCAGGACGGTGCTGATTTTGCGCAACTCGCGATCGCCTATTCTGATGCACAGAACGCACTCGAAGGCGGCAGCATGGGCTGGCGCAACGGCGAGTCGCTGCCCACACTGTTCGCGGAAGTCGCGCCGCAACTTGCGGAGGGCGAAGTCTCGGCGCCGGTGCGCAGTCCCAGCGGCTTTCACCTGATCCTTGTTGAAGATATCGAAGGCAACGAGCGGGTCATGGAAAATCAGGTCCGCGCGCGCCACATTCTGCTGCAGACGGATGAACTTATGGATGACGCGGTCGTTCGACAGCGTCTCGAGGACATCCGGGAACAGTTGCTGGCGGGTGATGATTTCGCTGCCATCGCGACGGCGGTCTCCGAGGACCCGGGCTCTGCAGTAGACGGCGGAGACCTCGGCTGGGCCGGCCCGGGCACCTTCGTGCCTGAATTCGAAAGCACGCTGGCCGCACTCGAAATCAACGAGATCAGTGAACCCTTCAAAACGCCGTTTGGCTGGCACATCATCCAGTTGCTGGATCGCCGGGTCCACGACACGACCGAAGATGTGCAGCGTCGCAGGGCAATCATGGCGATACGCGAGAGCAAACTCGAAGAAGAGACCGAGCTGTGGCTGCGTCAAATGCGTGATGAAGCCTTCGTCGAATACCGGCTCTGATCGCATTCCAACCGTGACACAACAGGTACAGCGTGTCGCTATCACTGCCGGCGAACCTGCAGGCATCGGCCCCGATCTGCTCGCGGCACTGGCTACAACCGATCATCCGGCAGAACTGGTCGTCATTGCAGACCCCGGTCTGCTGTCCGCGCGGGCCGAGCAACTGGGGCAGCCCGTCTCGATCCGGCCATATGATGCGGCAACGGCACCCGCGCCGGCGCGCGCCGGCGAGTTGCTGGTAGACGCCATACCGTTAGCAGCGCCCAGCACACCCGGCAAACTGGATGTCAGGAACAGCGCCTACGTGCTGCAAACACTTACACGCGCTGCCGAAGGGTGTCGCAGCGGAGAATTTGCGGCGGTAGTGACTGCACCGGTGCACAAAAGCATCATCAACCAATCCGGGACGCCCTTTTCCGGCCACACCGAGTTTTTCGCCGAACTGTGTCATGTCGACATGCCGGTGATGCTGCTGTGTGCAGACAACCTGCGGGTTGCGCTGGTCACGACACATCTTGCGCTGGCGGAGATACCCGCCGCGATCACTGCCGAACGCGTGCGGACCATCACCCGAACCCTGCATAACGACCTGCAACGGTTGTTCGGCATCGCGACACCGCGTATCGCGGTGCTGGGCCTCAACCCGCATGCCGGCGAAGACGGCCAGCTGGGACGTGAGGAGATCGAAATCATCACACCCGAGCTTGATGCATTGCGCGCTGAAGGCCTGCAAATCATCGGCCCGTTGCCCGCTGACACCGCGTTCAATCAGGACCGGCTGAACGATTACGATGCCGTGCTTGCGATGTATCACGATCAGGGGCTGCCTGTGCTTAAACATGCCGGCTTCGGCAAGGCGGTCAATGTCACACTGGGCCTGCCTATCGTGCGCACCTCCGTCGATCACGGTACCGCGCTGGATCTCGCCGGGAGCGGCCGGGCCGATGCCGGCAGTCTGCGCGAAGCACTGCGGATGGCGATCGACATCGCCAGCCGGCAGCACGGCTGAATGCCGACATGACTGAACACCAGGCGCGTAAACGCTTCGGTCAGAATTTTCTGCATGACCCGGCCATCATTGCCCGGCTCGTCGACGCCATCGCACCAGCAGACACCGACCACATCATTGAGATCGGCCCCGGTCAGGGCGCGATGACGCAGCCTCTGAGCCAGCGTTGCGGCCGGCTTGAGGTGATTGAGCTGGACCGCGATCTCGCTGACCGCCTCGAACAGGAAGCCTGGATGACGAACGTCGCACTGCACCGGGGCGATGCCCTGCACTTCGATTTCAGCGGCCTGAGTACGGCACCGCGCTCATTGAGGTTGGCGGGCAATCTGCCGTACAACATCTCCACACCGCTGTTATTTCATATCCTGACCTACCAGCACCTGTTTCGTGATGTGCACGTCATGCTGCAGCGGGAGGTGGTCGACCGGATGACTGCTGCGCCCGGCAGTCGCACCTATGGCCGGCTCAGTGTCGCGCTCGCTGCACGCTGCGAGGTTGAGTCGCTGTTCGTGATAAAGCCGGGCGCGTTTCGCCCGGCGCCGAAAGTTCAGTCGGCATTTGCGCGACTGATTCCGCATGACAAAGCCCTGATCGCACCGGCCGAGGCCGCAGTATTCGACGAGGTCCTGCGCTGTGCATTCAGTCAGCGACGCAAACAACTCGGCAACGCGCTGCGCCCGGTCCTCGACAGCGATGCAATTCGCGCCGCCGGCATCGATCCGCAACAACGCGCCGAGCAGCTGCACGTTGAGCAATTTGTCGCCCTGACCCGGGAAGCCATCGCTCGCTCAGGCTAGAATGAGGTATGAGCGAAGCAAGCGACCATCTGGCCGACAACATCAATGTGACAGCCGCCGTGCAGTTCATCGAAGGTCAATCAGACCCGAACGAACGGCGGTATGTATTTGCCTACACGATTGCTATCCACAATGCCGGCAGCGCGCCGGCGCAGCTACTGACCCGGCACTGGCTGATTACCGATGCCGACGGCCGTATTGAGGAAGTGCACGGCGACGGCGTGGTCGGCGAGCAGCCGAACATCGCACCCGGCGACACACACACCTATTCAAGCGGCGCTATTCTCGAAACGCCGGTCGGCACGATGGAGGGTCGTTATGGCATGGTCAGCGCAGACGGCATTCAGTTCGATGCGGCTATCCCTGTCTTCCGTCTGGCCGTGCCGGGAGTGCTCAACTAGCGATGGCCGTCTACGCGGTCGGTGACATTCAGGGCTGCCTCGATGAGCTTCGTGACCTGCTGGATGCACTCACGTTCGACGCCGACAAGGACAGGTTGTGGCTGGTCGGCGATCTGGTCAATCGCGGCCCCAAAAGCCTGGAAACGCTGCGCTTCGTGCGCTCACTGGGTGATGCGGCGATCACCGTGCTCGGCAATCATGATCTGCATTTGCTGGCGCTGGCCATCGCCCCGGGTGCGCGGTCGCCCGAAAAGGACCTGCGACGCATTCTAAAAGCAAAAGATGGCGATGAGTTGATCGAATGGCTGCTTCACCGGCCGCTTTTGCACTACGACAAGAAGCTGGAATCAGTGCTTGTGCATGCCGGCATCTATCCGGGCTGGACGTTAAAAAAAGCGCGCGCGCTCGCCAAAGAAGTCGAAGCGGTATTGCAGGGGCCGCAACCGGAAAAGTTTTTACAAAAAATGTACGGTGGCGAGCCTGCTCTGTGGTCTGATGACCTCACGGGCACCAAACGGCTCCGTTTTATCGTCAACAGCTTCACCCGCATGCGCTTCTGCCGCCCGGATGGCAGTCTCGACTTCTCCGCCAAACTGGGCCCGGAAGATTACGACGGCGACATAGTGCCGTGGTACCAGATGCCTAAACGCAAAGCGACTGACGTCCGAATCGTCTTCGGCCACTGGTCGACACTCGGTTACCACGAAGACGGCTACGTGCTGTCGCTGGATACCGGCTGTGTCTGGGGCGGGCTGCTGACAGCTGCCCAGCTCGACGAGCATTCACCGCTCGTGCAGGTGCGCAGCCGGCAACCCCGGCGCTATTAGCAAGACCGCCCGCGCGCCGTATCAGACCGCGACGGGCGCGGCGATATGCGGATGGTACTCGTAGCCGACGATTTCGAAATCTTCGAAACGATAGTCAGTAATGGAATCAGGATGGCGCTGAATGGCTAACCGCGGCAGCGGCAGCGGTTCGCGGGCCAGTTGCTCCTCCACCTGCTCAAGATGATTGAGGTACAGGTGGCAATCGCCGCCGGTCCAGATGAACTCACCCACGGCGAGACCGGTCTGCTGCGCCACCATGTGCGTCAGCAACGCATACGACGCGATGTTGAACGGCACGCCGAGAAAAATATCGGCGCTGCGCTGGTAGAGCTGACAGGACAACTTGCCGTCCGCGACGTAAAACTGGAACAAGGCGTGGCACGGCATCAACGCCATCTTGTCGAGCTCGGCGACATTCCACGCACTGACAATGATGCGGCGTGAATCCGGGTTATTGCGCAGTGTATCCAGCACCTGCGACAACTGATCCACCGTGCCGCCATCCGGCGTCGGCCAGGAACGCCACTGCGCGCCATACACGGGGCCGAGATCGCCGTTCTCATCGGCCCACTCGTCCCAGATGCTGACTTTGTTGTCTTTGAGGTAACCGATGTTGGTGTCGCCGTTCAGAAACCACAGCAACTCGTGAATGATTGAGCGGGTGTGCAACTTTTTGGTGGTCACCATCGGAAAGCCGCGTGCCAGGTCAAAGCGCATCTGATGACCGAAAACGCTGAGGGTGCCGGTGCCGGTGCGGTCGTCCTTGCGCGCGCCGTTGTCGCGCACATGGCGCATGAGGTCGAGGTACTGCTGCAAGATCAGATCTCCGCGGTCGAATCTTCAGAATTATGCTTGCTGTCCGGCCGGCTGCGACGCCTGTCGCTTCCACGCCAGCCACAGCAGGCAGATGCCCCATAATATCATCGGCGCGGTCAGGAGCTGCCCCCGCGTCAGCCAGCCCCAGGCCATGTAACCGATATGGGCGTCCGGCAAGCGGTAAAACTCAACGAAAAAACGCGACAGACCGTAGCCGACCAGAAACATGCCGGACACCGCAAGACGCGGCCGGGGTTTCGACGCAAACCACCACAGCAATATCAGCAGCACGAAGCCCTCGAGAAAAGCCTCGTAGAGCTGTGACGCATGCCGGGGTATCCCGTTAACGATGAAGGCCCAGGGAACATCGGTCATTTTTCCCCACAGTTCGCCGTTAATGAAATTGCCGACCCGTCCCGCACCGAGACCCAGAGGGATCAGCGGCGCGATAAAGTCAGTCAGCGTCCAGAACCCGACGCCGATTTTGCGGCCGTACAACACCATCGCCAGCAGCACGCCGAGGAAACCGCCATGGAACGACATGCCGCCCTCCCACAGTCGCAGCAACATGAGCGGGTCGCTAAGAAAATCGCTGAAGTTATAAAACAACACAGAACCCATGCGGCCGCCGAGGATCACGCCCAGCGCAATCCAGGTCACCATATCGTCGACCTGCTCTTCGGTCAGCGGCGACCACGGCCTGCGGGCCTGAACACGGCCCAGCCACCAGCCGCCGAGTATGCCGATGACGTACATGAGGCCGTACCAGCGCACGGCCAGCGGGCCGATTTCCAGAGCAATGGGATCTATTTCAGGGTATATAAGCACGGCGCAAGTCTAGCATTTCAGCGACATGAACCGACTCCGGACCGAAACCAGCCCGTATCTTCTCCAGCACGCCGACAATCCTGTCGACTGGTTCCCGTGGGGTGATGAAGCGCTGAATGCAGCGCGGGCCGCTAATAAACCGATCCTGCTGTCGATCGGCTACTCCGCCTGTCACTGGTGCCACGTCATGGCGCACGAGTCGTTCGAAGATACCGCGACCGCTGAGGTGATGAATCGCCTGTACATCAACATCAAAGTCGACCGTGAAGAACGGCCGGACATTGACAAAATCTACCAGACTGCACACCAGCTGATTACGCGTCGCGGTGGCGGCTGGCCTCTGACCGTGTTTCTGACGCCCGATACGCAGCTGCCGTTTTTTGCCGGCACGTATTTTCCGAAGGAGGCGCGCCACGGCATGCCTGCCTTCACCGACCTGCTGGTGCAGGTGGCGCAACATTTTGCGACGCACGGCGATGACGTGGCCCGACAGGGCCAGGCCATCGTCAATGCACTCGACAGTCTGGAAGCGGGCAATGCGAGCGATGCCGACGCGCTGACGCGCGCCCCGCTCGACGGGCTGCGCGAGCAACTCGGCAATAATTTTGACCCCGACTGGGGTGGTTTCGGCGACGCGCCGAAATTTCCGCACCCGACCAGCCTTGACTATTTGCTGCGCCACTGGCGGGCGTCCGCGCACAGCGAAGAACCCGATGTGCAGGCGCTCTTTATGTGCGCACTAACGCTGACGCGAATGGTGGAAGGCGGAATTTACGATCAACTGGGCGGCGGTTTTTTTCGCTACTCCGTAGACCGCATGTGGGCCATACCGCACTTCGAAAAAATGCTCTACGACAACGGGCCGTTGCTCGCATTGCTCGCGCACCTCTGGCAGGCCAGCGGCGACGACACGTTCCGGCAGGCTGCAACAGCAACTGCAGACTGGGTGCTGCGAGACATGCGCAGCCCTGAGGGCGGCTTCTGGTCAACGCTTGATGCAGACAGTGAGGGCGAGGAAGGCCGCTTCTATGTCTGGCAACCCAAAGAAGTCGCCGCATTGCTGGAAACTGATGAATACGCGGCGGTCGCGACCCGTTATGGCCTGGCGCAATCCGCTAATTTCGAGGGCCGCTGGCATTTGCAGGTGCGCGACAGCATCGACAACACCGCAGCGGCGGTCGGGCAGCTCGGCTCAACCACAACGGCACTGCTGGACAGCGGGCGACAGAAGCTGCTGGCCGCGCGCCAGCAACGAGTCTGGCCCGGACGCGACGAGAAGATACTGACCGCGTGGAACGCACTGATGATTCGCGGGCTGGCGATCGCAGGGCGTGCACTGAATCGTGACGATCTCATCACCGCGGCAGCGGAGGCGGTTGAGTTCATTCGCTCGGCGTTATGGCAGGACGGAACCTTACTGGCGTGTCACAATGACGCACAGGCACGCTTTCCCGCGTATCTCGATGACCATGCGTTTCTGCTGGACGCCCTGCTGGAGCTGTTGCAGGCACGCTGGGACAGCGAGCACCTGACATTCGCCGTGCAACTCGCCGACACTTTGCTGGATCAGTTCAGTGATGCAGAGCGCGGCGGCTTCTTTTTTACCGGCCGCGATCATGAACAATTGATTCATCGCTCGCGCACCTTCGGTGATGATTCGCTACCGAATGGCAACGGTATCGCTGCGCTGGCGTTGGGACGACTCGGCCATCTGCTCGGCAACACGCGCTACCTGCAGGCAGCTGAAAGTACACTGCAGGCAGGCCAGACTGCCATGGCTGACTTTCCGCATGGTCATGCCGCCATGATCACGGCGCTGGATGAGTATCTGGAACCGCCGGAAATCGTCGTCATACGCGGCGCTGCTGGCAGCGGTCATGAAGCGCAGGAATGGGCCACGGCCGTCGGCGCAATTTATGCCCCGCGGCGAATGGTGTTTGCCATTCCTGCGGACGCCGCCGATTTGCCCGGCGCGTTACAGGAGCGCAGTCCGGGCGACACCACCGTGGCGTATCTGTGCCGCGGCACTCAATGCAGTCTGCCAATGCAGAACCTGAATGAACTGACCGCCGCCGTGCGTGAATCCTGACGGCCCCCAATAGCAAAGGTCGCAAAGGTCTAGATTGTTAGCGGCAGCGTACGAATCCGTTTGCCGGTGAGCGCAAACAGCGCGTTCGCGACAGCAGGCGCAACCGGCGG
Organism: Gammaproteobacteria bacterium; assembly: GCA_013001905.1. Taxonomy (GTDB): domain Bacteria; phylum Pseudomonadota; class Gammaproteobacteria; order Steroidobacterales. Next base: position 20,259 of record JABDLC010000024.1, read on the forward strand.
CACACCCGGCTCACCGACGCCGGTGGGCTCCAGCTCACTCGGCATGACATGCACGTCAATCGCGGGCGCATCCGCCATGCGCAGCATGCGGTAATCGTGAAAATTGCTCTGCTGAATGCGGCCGTCCGCGATCGTGAGCTCGCCGTACAAAGCCGCCGTCAGGCCGAAGATAATGCCGCTCTCCATTTGCTGTCGCACGATATCGGGTGTGATCGCACGACCACAATCAATCACGCAGCTAAAGCGATGCACCTGGACCGGTGTATCACTGCGGCCGGTAACTGACACCTCAGCTACCTGCGCAACAATTGATTCAAAGGACTTAAAAAAAGCGACGCCCTGAGCGCGGCCTTCCGGTGCGTCACCCCAGCCGGCCAGTTCGAGCACCTTGTCCAACACGGCAATGTGCCGGGGGTCAGTCAACAGGTTGCGCCGATAGGCCGCCGGATCTGTGCCCGCTGCCGCGGCCAGTTCATCAATAAAGCTCTCCACCACAAATGCGTTGTAGCTGCTGCCGACAGACCGCCAGATCGACACCGGCACACCGGGGTCATGGGAATACTGCAAAAACGACATGTCCGGAATGGCGTAATCCAGATGATGCGCGCCTTCGCGCGCCTGAAACGCAGCGACCAGCTTTACGGAGGCCTCACTCAACCACTCGCCGATCCGCTGCCGTGTCGGCACCTCGAGAGACTCGGGCAGCAGCGTCCGCATGGTCGGGCCCATCAGCGCCCTCGCAGTGGGCGTCGCCACCTGCGCATGTTCCCATCCTTGCACTGCGCCACTGTCGTTCAGCCCGGCGCGAAGCCGGTGTACTGTTTGCTGTCGGGAGTAGCCGTGGCGAATGTCGTCTTCGCGGGTCCACATCGTTTTCACCGGCACGCTGAACTCGCGCGCTACGAGTACGGCCTCCATCACGTAGTCCCACAGCACGCGGCGGCCAAATCCGCCGCCGATGTAGGTGGTGTGCACGGCAACCTGATCACGTGGCAGACCGGCTATTTCAGCGACGATATTTTGTGCCATGTCCGGCGTTTGTGAGGCGACCCAGACGTCGGCACTGTCGTCACGCACATGGACGGTCGCACTGAGCGGCTCCATCGTTGCGTGCGCCAGATAGGGCACCACGTACTCCGCTTCGACAACCTGTGCAGCGCCGGAAACAGCCGCGGCCGGATCACCGTCGGAACGCACATAGTCAGGTTCGCTGCGATCAAACTGCTGCTTGTGCCGTTCCAGCAACACAGCACTGTCGGCGTCCGCGAGCGGACCGGGCTCCCAGTCGAGCTCAATGAGTTTGGCGGCACGGCTGGCGGCCCAGAAATGATCAGCAACGACTGCCACGCCGTAAGGCAATTCGACGAAGCCTCGCACACCGGGTACCGTCTGCGCCGCCGCGGTGCTGAAGCCCGACAGCGTCGCCGCCATTTCCGGGATACGCGCCACGAGGGCGGTCAATACACCCTCCGGGCGGGCATCGAGGCCGTAGACGGCACTGCCGGTGACCTTGTCGTGCAGATCAACCCGCGGGACGGCAGTGCCGATCCACCGGTAGTCAGCGGGCACTTTGAGCGGCACATTCCAGGGCGGCGATAACGCAGCAGCGGCTGCCGCAAACTCGGTGTAGGCGCCCTGTCGTGACGACGGCAGGTGCCGGATCACGCCATCCTCCGTGCGCAACTCGTCGACCGGAACACTCCAGGCGCTCGCTGCGGCTTTCAACAGCATGGCGCGCGCTGTGGCACCGGTCTCACGTAATACATCCCAACTGTCGACCATGCTGCGGCTCTGGCCCGTCATCTGCATCGGCCGCTGGAAGATGCTCCGGACCGGCGCAAACTGCACGTCAAAACGTGCGGGATCAACATCGAGCTCTTCCGCCACCAGCGTCAGCAGGCCCGTCATCGTGCCCTGACCCATTTCGACCTTATCGAGCTGAAAGATGTAACGACCGTCAGGCGTTATCTGCAGGAATGCGTTCGGCTCAAGCACATCGGCTGATTCCGCCAGACTGTCACGCTCGCGGGTTGCCCACGTCAGCGCGAGGCCGCCGCCGGCAACCGCGACCACACCCAATAAAAAACCGCGCCGCGTTACGCCGGCCTGGCGGGCCGGTCGTGTCATGCGTCCTCTGGCAACTGCAGTGGTGGCGCCGCCTCGAGTACAGCCTCCGGATCCGCGAGTATTTCACCGTGACGCTCTCGCGCAGCGGTCAGGTACTCAGCCGGAAAGTCATCGATACTGTTGATCTTGCTGCCGTTGGCGCGTGCCGTCGTGTGTCCGCCGACACCTTCTGCCTGAAACCACTCCCGCCAGCTGGTCACGGACGTGAAGCTGATTTCTGCTGCGGCAGAGGTAACCTTCGGATCGTTTAACTCGCGCAGGCTGCCACGATATGTGACGAGCTCATTGTAGATATGTTTGCCCATCATCGGATGATCAGAGTCCACCTTGGCGCTCGAGTCATCGCGGATCCAGACGTTATCGCCGTTAACAAATGCCGGCCCGACTTTGGTTTTCAGTTCGACATCACCGAACAGCGGTATATCCGGCAGGATCACACCGGTGGGACGCATCAGCACGGGAAACGGACCAAACTTTTGCTCGGGCACTTCGCAGGTTTTGCCGTTGTACGGATTCACCCAGGTGTCCAGAACCTCGCCTGTTTCAAGATCAGTGAGGTACGACATCTCCAGCATGTTCACTTCGAAGCCTTTACCCGGCACCGGCCGCATGCGCTGGAAACTGCCGATCAGCATGTTGAAGAGCGGAGTTATCTCGTTGTCGACAACGCCGTAACGGACCCCCTTCATCCACCACATCACGGTCTTGCCACTGGTGTCGCCGCGCAGTTTCGCGAGCGCCGTCAGACGATCCCAGGGATCATCAAGATCAAGCTCGCCAGCAGCGTGCGCATAACCGCCGAGCGCAAGCCCGGCCAGACTAAGGCTGCCGGTACGCAGCAGATCACGGCGACTGAGTGCTCGTTTAGTTGTTGGTATTTTCAATCCTGCGTCTCCCTTCAGGCTGTGGCGAGCGATTAGTTTATGCTGTGCCCGCGGCCCAAGAAAGCCGCCCATTCAATGACCGCTGCGAGAACAGAGCAATGACTGACGAGCGCCTGACCGAGATCGAGATAAAGCTGGCTCACACCGAGCAGGCCATCAACGAAATGAGCGACGTGCTTTACGCTCAGCAGGCCCTGCTGGACAAGCTGGGGGCCGGTCTGGCCGGGCTGCGGCAGCGCGTCAGCGGCATGGAAAGCGGATCAGAGGGAACTTCTGACGATGAAAAGCCTCCACACTACTGAGTGGCGATCCGCTATGTCGGGTCAATACATAGAAAACGACAGTCACCGCCTTAGTTAGTGGCTTTTGCTATTATCCGACCGAGTTCAGATAACATCTCTTTGGAGGAGATCAGACACAATGAAAATGAACCAAATTCTTAAAGCAGCTGCAGCTGTGCTCATTCTTGGCAGTTCTTCAGCTGTGATAGCTGGTGGTCACGGCAGCGATGCTCCGGCGGTCGCTGGTGAAGGCGCATGCACCTACACGCTCGAAAACGCGTTTGGCGTGTTTGCAATGTGCGAAGAGCCCAACGGCGCAGAATCCTGTAATGCGAAAGCAGGTGCGGAAGGCCCGATGGGTGCTGAGTACTCTGAAGTGTCTCACGCAGACGGCGCCTGCCCGACTGAAGGCCGCATCGGTACTTGCACGGTCGAAGGTCTGGCCCAGCATTATTATGATTCGGGCGACAGCGACGGTCTGGAAACCGGCTGCATGTTCTCGAGCGGTGACTGGACTGACGCTGAGTAACAAGCGTTAAATTGCTTCGGCAATAAAAAACCCGCCGACAGGCGGGTTTTTTATTGCCTGCGATTAAGGCTCAGAGCGGCGGCATGACCTGCCTGAGCAACAAAAAGTAAACAATCGACAGCAGCGCTCCCGCCGGCACTGTCACTAGCCACGATGCAAAAATACCTTTGACCACGACCAAATCGATCGCACTGGTGCCTTTCACCAGCCCCACACCGAGGACAGCACCGATCAGCGTATGCGTTGTGGACACCGGCATCCCGGTACCCGAGGCCACAACAATAGTGAACGCCGCCGCGATTTCGGCAGAAAAGCCACGCACGGGCGTGAGATTCGTAATTTGCGACCCGACGGTTTTGATCACGCGGCGCCCGTACGTACCCAGCCCGATCACGATGCCAAAACCACCCACAACAAGAATCCAGATGGGTAAACCGGCCTGCTGTGCAACCGATCCCTGAGTGGCGATAGATACGACCGCGGCAACCGGTCCGATTGCATTGGCCACATCATTTGAACCGTGTGCGAAGGCCATCGCGCAGGCGGTAAAAATCATCAAGATGGCGAATACCGTTTCAACTCGCTTGTGCTGAAATTGCCGTCGGGCATTGTCATCAATTCTGATGCGACTGATCGCGATCCGGCTGAGCCAGGCAACAAAGGCGCCCAATAGCAGCGCCAGCGAGTATGCCTCCAGCGTCGTGAACGTCAGACCGATATGCTTCAGGCCTTTAAACATGGTGACTAGAACAATCAGCGTTACCGCAACAAAGACATAAAACGGTGCATAACGCTTGGCTCGTTTGAACGGGTTTTTCCGCACCAGTATCAGTCGCTTGATCGACAGAAAAATACCATAGGCAATAACGCCCGAGGTCAGAGGCGAAATCACCCAGCTGAGTACAATGGTGCCAATCTTGCCCCACTCGACGGCTGCAAACCCCACCGCTACGACAGCGAAACCAACGATGGCGCCCACAATGGAATGAGTCGTGGACACCGGCCAGCCGCGGATAGACGCAATTAACAGCCAGGTGCCGGCAGCCAGCAGGGCCGAGAGCATACCGATAGCCAGAATTCCGGGCGTATCCGCAAACAGCGTAGCGTCAACCATGCCTTTGCGAATAGTCGATGTAACTTCACCGCCGGCAAGCACGGCCCCTGCAAACTCGAACACACCGGCAACGATCAATGCCTTCTTAAGTGTGAGCGCGCCTGAACCGATGGACGTCGCCATTGCATTGGCGACATCGTTCGCACCAATACCCCAGGCCATAAACAGGCCGAATGCCAGCGCCAGGCCGACATAAATATAGTAGGCGTCCAATAATCCCCCCGGTTTGTGAGCGGGTTTAGTTCAGGTTTGCCGCAACGCCGGCAACCGATTGTTCAATCCAGCTGATAAAGTTGTCGTGCTCTATCAGGCCTTTGGCATTGAAGCGGTAATCGAGCCCCTTCAGATCGCGGCGCAGGCTGGACTGCACCATTCGCGTGCCCAGCAGGTTGGTGATGACGAGCACATCGCGCCCTTCGGCCATGGATTGGCTGACGCGTGCGCGCAGCCTTTCTACGTTGGCGGCACGCACTTCTTCGACCGCATCATCCTGCAGCGTCGCGACACTGATGCTGTTGTAATCGCTGCGCGCCTCAATGTAGTCACCGATTCTGCGCAGCATTGCGAGCTGCAACACATTGTCGTCTTCAAACACGGGGCCATGCGCGACGATAATCACATCTTCGTTCGCCGGGTTTTCACTGATCTCCGCCACGTAATCCAGCAGTGCATCGCCTACCAGCGGGTGATCTTCGATAGGTCTAACGACATGCAAGCGAACAGGCGGTGTAACACGCTTGACGGTGGCGTACTCGGCGCTGTCCTGCAGGCCCAGGATGTAATCCCACTGCCGCAGCATGGTGTTGTACCGGGTGCTGACCACGGGGACCACGATGACATCTTCAACGCCGGTGGCTGCCAGTTTATTCAGCGCCAACTGGATATGGTCCGAGCCCATCATGCTCATACCGAGACTCATGGCGGTGGGCGTATCCGCTGCGACGGTTTGGATGCGGTTGGCCAGTACCGTGTCGCCGTGCTGACCGAAGCCGTGTGCGAGCAGGAGTACACCATAGTTGGCCTGGGCATCATCGGGACTGACGTACCAGGCATAGTTCGGCCCCATTGCCCGCATCATGCCCATAATTGCCCGATGCGACATATCAGACATCTTCGGAACATTGTCGCGAAGTTCCTGCATCATGCCTTCGTCCATCGAATGCGGCGCATCACGCAACTCCCGACCATATTCGTCAGGCCCTGTTGAAGTCACTGCCCGAACTTCAGTCGCCGCCACCGGCTCAATCACTCGAACATCAGGACCCGTTGTCGCGCAACCGGACAGCAAAGCGGTTCCGATAAAGATCAGGACAAAGAAGTTAAATTTCATGCGCTGGCTCCTGGCGGCTATTGAGCGGACAAACCATTGTAGTCGCCCTGACTGTGGTTGACACCCTCCGCATCGGGCACGAAACTCGGCGCTTTACGGGAGTCTGACCATGGTTTGGATACGGCGAATAATCACCGGTTTCGCGGCCCTGATACTGCTGCTGTGGGTCGGCATGGCCATCTACGCCTACTGGCCGCAGGAACCCGGAGTGCCGGCCGCCGAGCTGGCCGGCCCGGAAGACCGCTTCATCGAAGCCGACGGCATGCAGCTGCGTTACCGCACCTGGGGGAAGCCCGTCCCGGGCCAGTCACCAATCGTGCTCATTCACGGCTTCGCCAACAGCGTGCAAACCTGGCGTGATCTCGGGCCGGCGCTGGCGGATGACTATTACGTCATTGCACTCGACATGCCCGGTTTCGGGCTGTCCGACAAACCCGATGATCGCGACTACAGCAACGCCAGTCAGGGCGCTGCCGTCGTCGCGTTTATCGAAGCCCTGAATCTGGACAGCGCGATTGTGGGCGGGCACTCCATGGGAGGTGCGCTGGCGCTGCACGTAGCCGAACAGTCCGACAAAGTGACGGGCATGATCATGTTCAATCCCGGCATCATTACGACGGGCGTTCCGGCCATTACCGAGTATCAGACATTTCCGATGCACCGGTTGTCGGCACGCACGTTTGCCGACCGGAATTTTCGCGCCAATTTCCTGCGGGCTTCGTATCTGCGTCCTGAAATCATTACCGAAGACGTCATTGACGACGTCATGCTCGGCACGAAAACTGACGACTACTGGACCGGCACGACACGCATGATGCAGTTTTATGAGGCGGGCAACGAAGTTGAGATGCTGGCAGACCTGCGCATACCGACACTGATCGTGTGGGGCACGGAAGACAAGAATAAACCCGACGGTGAAGCTGAAAAACTGAACGAGTTGTTTCCGGTCAGTCGCCTGGCGCTAATTCCGGACGCAGCACACTACGTGCAGGAAGAAAAACCACTGGAATCAGCCGCCGCGATTATCGATGCCAAAGATTTCTGGGCGGCCGCCCGCTAGGCAGAGCGTCAACCCTCGTGACCGGATTCAGTAAGTCTGCGGAATAACCCGCCGGTCACTGATGGCGGCCGCATCATCATACTGATCCGTGAGATCGCGATCCGGCAGTGTTATCGCCGGGTGCTCTATGGTCGCGTAGGGAATCTGCTGCAACAGGTGCTGAATGCAGTTCAACCGGGCCACACGCTGATCATCGGACGGCACAATGTGCCACGGCGATTCATCGATATCGGTTGCCTCAAGCATGCGATCGCGGGCCCGGGAGTACGCGTACCAGCGGCGACGTGATTCAATATCCATGTCACTGAACTTCCAGCGCTTGACCGGATCTTCAAGGCGCTCCTGCAAACGGTTCTTTTGCTCTTCCTCGCCGACCTCCAGCCAGTATTTCAGCAGGATGATGCCGTCATCAATCAACCAGCGCTCAAAGGTGGGGGCGTTATCAAGAAACTGCCGGGTCTGCTCTTCGGTGCAAAAGCCCATCACGGGCTCTACGCCCGCCCGGTTGTACCAGCTGCGATCAAACAGAACGACTTCGCCCGCCGCCGGCATCACTTCGATGTAGCGCTGCAGATACAGCTGCGTAAGCTGCCGGTCACTCGGCGCGGGTAACGCGACAACCTTGAATACCCGGGCACTCGCCCGTGCGGTCAGCGCACGGATCATGCTGCCCTTGCCCGCCGTATCACGCCCCTCAAAAACGATCACGACACGTTTGCCGGTTTGTTTGACCCAGCGCTGCATACGCACAACTTCCACCTGCAATTCGCGCAGCTGCCTGTTGTATTCCTTCTTTTTCATCGAGCGGTCTCCGGAGATTTCCCGGCCGATGTTACCATCGACACCCGCACGCCTTCAGGAGTTGGCACTATGCTCAAAGCCGCTGTAGCCGGCACCAACCGATTCATTGTCAGGTGTTCTGAATCGTGGTGGAAGGTGCTGCTGCTGTTTGTCGGCTTCGGCGGAAGCATGGCGGGTCTGCAAATGATTACCGCGAACTTTCCCGACCTGAGCGGCGGCTACCCGCCGTTCGACATGCAAAACGACCTGACACCGGCCGGGATCTACACGCAGCTGCCGACATACAGTGAACAGGCCTTCAGCAGCTACTACATCTTTCAGGCCATTGACTTCGCGTTTCCGCTGTTTGCCGGGCTGTTTCTCGCCGCCGTGTTCGCGTTCGGCCTGCGTCACGCCGCGCCGCACTGGTACAGCGTTGCAGTCGCACGCAACCTGCTGGTGCTGATCCTGCTGGCAACACTGTTCGACTATCTTGAAAACCTGAACCTGCTCGCCGTTGTCAGCGCCTGGCCCGATCAGGCCGGCACCGCGGCTCAGCTGGGAGTGCTGGCCAAGCAGGCGAAACTCGCCTGCATGTACACGGCAAACGGCCTGACGGCACTGGTGCTGCTGGCGGCTGCGGCGCGCTGGCTGGGCCGCAAAGCCGGCCTGCTTGAGCGCTGATCAGCCGGCGTCGGCCAGCGACAGACGCTCCTCAACCGCAGCCTCTACCCAGCGAAGATACTTCGGGTGTTCGTTCAGCCCCTTGTCGACGAACACGTAATCGTAGCCACGCAGGTCTTCGCGTACATGCTCCTGAAAACCGAAACTGGCGGTTGCGGTGACCGTCACAATGACGGTCTGCCCCCGTCGTTTCGCCGCCGTTACCCAACGCTGCAGTTTTTTGACATTGGACTTGCGAATGGGCGGAAAGGCATCGTCCTGCAGATTAATAGCCTTGACGTCGGCAAAGTCAGTCTGCGCCTTTATGCGATCAGCATGTGTCTGCATGACCACCATGTCCGGAACATTGTCTTCGATCTCTTCCGGCCCGTGCCCGACAAGAATAACCACCTCGTTTTGCGGGTTTTTGCTTTTCTCAAGCGTGTGGTCCAGCAGAATTTCGGTCACCAGCGGATGGTCTTCCAGATGGTTTGCCATCATGAACGTGGCGTCTGATTCGACCCGCGGAACTTCCAGATAGGAGGCTTCGTCATGCATTGAGAAAATATACTTCCACTGCCGCGTCAGCGAATTGTGTTCCGACATTGACGTTGGCACCAGCACGATGCGCTCGGCGCCCCGCTCAGTCAGGTCGTCGACGGCAGACTGCAGTTGCGACGACATCATCATCGCCATACCAAAGGAAACTGCGGTCGGGCGCTGCTCCGCGAGCGGCTTGAGCTTCTCTACAAACAGACGATCACTGTTCTCGCCAACACCGTGCGACAGAATAAGCACGCCCGTATCGCTCTGCAGTGCGGGGTCGCTGACATACCACTCATAGTTGGGGCCCATCAGCGCCATGTTCAGGCGCGCCTCGGTATCAGTCAGCGCACGGTAGAGCGCGATTTTCTCGCGCAATGCTGCCAGCTGTTCATCGCTCATCTCGTGTCTGGGCGCTTCGGGGTCGAGACGGCGGCCGTCCGCGTCCATCGGCGGCACCGCGCCATGGCCCTGATGACCATGATGCTCGTGACCGTCCTGCGCCATGCCAGTGCCGTTCGCGATAACCAGCAGCGCGGTCAGCAGAACTTTCAACATCGTATTAGGTGTCACCGTGTGCATGCCTGTCTTCTCCTGTTGCCATTACCCTGCACTGCTTTCAGACAACTTTCCGTCACTAATATTCAATACCCGGGACGCCGCGGCCAGCATACCGTGGTCATGGGTGACCATCAGCGTCGCAACCAAGTGCTCGCGACAGCGCGCAGCGAGTAACTCAACGATGGCCTGACCGCGGTTGTGATCAAGCATGGAGGTCGGCTCATCGACCAGCATCAGCCGCGGCTCTGTCATCAGCGCCCGCGCAATGCCTACCCGCTGCCGTTCACCACCCGACATCTGATCCGGGCGGCGATCAGCACGGTGAGACATATCGACCTCATCCAGCAGCGCGAGTGCGCGTTCACGATCCGCGCTGCCAGGGCGACGGCCCTGCATGTGCACCAGCAACAACAGCTGATCAACGGCAGTCAGCGCCGGAACCAGGTTCGACTGCTGAAAAACAAAACCAATCCGGTCACGACGGATTCGGGTTAACTGTGCAGCAGGCAGCGTCGAAATCTGTTCGCCATCAATGCTGATGCTGCCCGACGTCGGCTTACGCAGCCCGCCGCAAACCGCGAGCAAACTTGATTTACCGGCACCGGAGGGCCCGACGATGGCAACGAGCTCTCCCTGATTGACGGTAGTTGACACCTCATCAAGCGCGGTAATTTGCTGATCACCATCACCGAGCACCAGCGATACATTGTCAACGATGAGGCTCATTTCTGTCGGCCCAATGCGATCATCGGGTCGACGCGTGTGATGAGGCGCACCGACAATGCACTGCCAATCAGACCGGCCACGATCAGTAAGAGCGTGGTGCTGATAACGGTGCCTGTGCGCAGTTCAAACGGGTTGCCCGACTCCATGAAGGATTGGCCGAGCCACAGAGACAGCACGACGCCGACGAGCGCACCGGACACCATCAGAATAACCACCTGCCCGAGCGCATCGCGCATCAGATACCAGCTGGAAGCACCGAGCGCTTTGACGAGCCCGATCTCCTGAGTCCGCTGAATCGTCCAGACGGTAAAAAAGGCCCCGATGACTACCGCCGAAATCACAATCAGAAAGATCTGGATCATCTGGACAGTCATCACTTCTTCTTTGTAGCCGGTCGATGCTTCATACGCTGCCTGCTTATCGACCGTGAGTGTGCCCATGTCGATATCAGTGTCGGACAAAAGCTCGGGGTCGAAGTCAGGCGCCAGCTGCAACGCGATCAGCGTGGCGTAATCAAACAGGATGTCGGGCAGCTTCTCACCGGGTGGCGGCCCCCCGGGCGGGCCGTAGGTGGCCTCCTGCCATTTGCGCATCGGCGTATAGATGATCGGCACATGCCCGATATTGAATTCATCAACCACGCCGACCACTTCCAGTTCGGTCAGTACGCGGTCGAGCACGAAGGTGTCACCGATTTCCAGCCCGCGGTCGACCAGTAGCTTCGAAATAATGACGCCGTTGTCTTTGATGCCGAGACCGGAGCCGGATTTGACCCGCGGCTCGAGAAAGCTGCCGGGCTCAATGCCCCACAGCACGACATCATCCAGCGACGTGTTATCGGTTTCACGCGCATTGAACATGGTGTGGCCGAGCGGCTCGGCCGCGAGCACGCCGTCAACCTCGCGCCAACCCTCCCACATGTCGCGCGAAATCATGCTGTTGCGGTAGCTGGGCCGGTTGTTGTACTCAAATGCCAGATGCGTGACATCAAGCTGAATGATGCCGGAGATGTTGTTCTTAATCAGGCCGGCGGCCAGCCCGCTCAGCATCGTCGTCAGAAAAGCCACGAGCGCGACCACAACAGCCATGAGCAGAAAACGTCCCCACGCAAAACGCAGATCTCGCAAAGCTATAAACATGCGGCTGGTCTCCGGTGCCTGGTGTATTAACAGGCTATCGAGTGTAGCGGGAGGAGTTACCCCAGAGTCAATAAGGGTAAGCCGCGCAGCCACGCTGGCCGGCATGTATCGGGGCAATACACAGGCGCCGGCGTCGTTTCCAATGCCCGCCGCGAATACCCAGTGTCAAAGCCCAATGCGTCTGCCCTTTGCATCGACACGCAGTCAGGGTAATTTGACCCGGCTGATTTATCGATAAGGCGCAGCGGATGAAATTTCTGAAAATTCTGGGTGCAGTGGCGGGAATCGTCGGCGGCCTCGCCGTCATCGGGCTGCTGATTGGTCTGTGGATGTATCGCGACATTCCGCGCGATGAGCTTGAGGCGCGCTATGCAAACGATGCGTCGCGGTTCATGAATGTCGCCGGCGCGCGGCTGCACTACCGTGATGAGGGCCCGCGCGACGGCCCGGCTGTGCTGCTGATTCACGCCAACTTTGCGAGCCTGCTGGGGTGGGAGCCCTGGGTTGATGCACTCAAGGACAAGTACCGTGTAGTGCGCTTCGATATGACGAGTCACGGGCTTACGGGGCCGGACCCCACCGGCGATTACACGCTTGAACGAACGCTGGAGCTTACCGAGAAGTTCATCGACGCGGTCGGTCTGGAAAAATTCTCGATCGGCGGTACATCGCTCGGCGGCACGATGGCAGTGCTGTACACGGCGAAGTATCCGGAACGGATCGACAACCTGATTTTGCTGAGCCCGGGCAGCCTCGAAGGTAAAGAACGTAAAGACAGTGACCGCGGCGAAATACCGGATGCCGCCTATGCACTTAAGTACATCATGCCGCGTGCTCTGCCGGAGTTTATGCTGACCAGTGGGTTCAGCGACGACAGTAAACTCTCGACTGAGCTGGTCGACCAGTGGTTCGAGCTCTGGCGCCTTGAAGGCCAGCGCGAAGCCCAGCTCGATCGCCTGAAGTATTACGACTCCGGCGATATTGAGTCGGTATTCAGATCGGTCTCAAGGCCGGTACTGCTGTTATGGGGCGAAGACAACCAGACGGCGGTCTTCGAGCAGCACGAAGAGGTGATTGAACTCCTCTCCGGCGCGCCGAGCATAAACTTTTTCAGCTACCCGGGTGTCGGACATATGGCCGTGCAGGAAGCCGGCGATCGGATCGCAATCGACGTGCGACGGTTTCTGGACGGCGACCGCGAGACCGGGCTGATCGATCATGATTCACATAGCGCAGAAGAACATTCAGACGAGGAACACACATCGTGAGAAAAATAGTTGTACTTATCGCAGCGTCAGGATTGCTCACTGTAAGCGGACTACTGCCGGTCAGTGCCGGCGCTCATGAGGGGCAAAAAAACCCCGAGGTGCGTTACCGCCATTTCGTTATGGAGTCGATGTCCAACGATTTCGCCGCGATGGCGATGATCTTCAAAAACGAAGTGGATCGGCCCGACGAGATGCAGGTGCTGGCACGATCGCTGGCCGAATCCGCATCATTGATCGCCGGGCTGTTCCCGGCAGGTTCCGAGGGCGCATCGGCGTTGCCGCTGATCTGGGAAGAACCCGAGCGCGTGCAGGAAGCCAGTCGTGAATCGGCAGCAACAGCCGCTGCGCTGGCCGAAGCGGCCGCGGGTGATGACCGCGCTGCGCTGGGTAAGGCCTTTGCTGCAGCCGGAGCGGCGTGCAAAGGCTGTCACGAACGCTACAAAGCCGAAGACGAATAGCGCTCCGTGAAGCAGCAGCGCGCGCCAGTCACCGTGTCGCTGGTGGCTCTCATGCTGCTGGTGCAAGCGTACGCAGCAGAGCGCGACGATGCGGACGACGAACTGCTTGCCCGGGGCGAATACCTGACCGCCGCGGCCGGCTGTGTCAGTTGTCACACGGATACCGAAAATGACGGCGCGCCGTTCGCCGGCAGTTACCCGCTCGAAACACCGTTCGGCACGTTCTACACGCCCAACATCACCCCCGATATAGAGACCGGCATCGGCGGCTGGAGCGATGACGAGTTTCTTGCCGCGATCAAACACGGCATTGCGCCGGACGGCTCGCGCTACTACCCGGCCTTCCCTTATCCGAGTTACGCGGGCATGAGCGACGCTGATGTTCTGCTCATCAAAACGTATCTCGAGAGTCTGGCGCCGGTTGCCACGTCGGTGCCGGCCGACGAGTTGCGCTGGTTCGTGCCGGGCGGATGGTCGCTCGGTATTTGGCAGCAACTCTTCGCCCCGTGGGAATACCCCGAGGCACCGGAGGAACACGCGCGCGGCGCTTACCTGGTGCGTCACCTGGGCCACTGCGGCGAATGCCACACCCCGCGCAACCTGGCCGGTCAGCTGCAGCTGTCGCGAGACCTCCGCGGCAGCCCGAAAGACAGCGCGGGCAGCAGCGCACCACCGATTGATGCCGCGAGCCTGCGCGAGGGCGGCTGGTCGGCGGGCGATCTCGAGTTTTTTCTGGAAATTGGCATGCTGCCCGACGGCGATTTCGCCGGAGGCAGCATGACCGCTGTGATTGACGACAACACCGGCAAGCTCACCGCCGCCGACCGGGCCGCCATCGCACGCTACCTGTTGCGATAGCTAAACCGCATTAATTCACGCCACTTTACGTAACGTCGCCGCGCGGCAGACACGTGTGATGGACGTCACAGTTAGCACCCCTCACCGTTGTTAAAGTCAGACTTCGTAAACGCTTGAGAACATCAGTACGACAGCGTTCCACACGAAGCTCTACAAAAAGAACAACAATATGAGCAATACCCTCGACGACCATCTGGTTGCGCTAAAAGCGGACCGTCTGCGCCCCGGCATGTACGTGGCCGCACTTGACCGGCTCTGGCTGCACACACCGTTCCCGCCGGGCGGCTTTTTCGTGCGTGATGAAAGCCAGATAGAGCGCATCGGCCGCTACTGCTCGTATGTCTACGTGGACCCGCACCGCAGCGAGGAAACGCTTGATGCCGTGATCCCGTTTGAACCCCTGCCGGCGACACTGCTTGCACCGCGGGTCAGTTCATTGTCGATCGAGGAAGAACTGCCGTGGGCCAAACAGGCGCTGATCGCATTCCGCGCGACTGTGAAAACCATGATTCGCGATGTCCGCAATGGCAAGCTGCCGGAGATGGTAGCGCTCAACACGAGCCTCATACCGATCGTTGAAAGTGTCAAGCGCTGCCCTGACGCACTGGTCTGGTTGTTGCGCACCGAAGCCAGTGACGGCTATCTGTATCGCCGCTCGATCGGGACCGCGATCATTGCAACGGTTTACGGTGACAAACTCGGCCTGGATCGCAACGCTTTGATCGAACTGTCACTGGGCGCCCTGCTGATGGATATCGGCAAAATCGAAGTGCCCGTGCCCATACTCGCCAAGTCAGAAAATCTTTCGCCGGAAGAAACCGGCCTGGTGCGTAAGCATGTCGGGCACGCCGTTGAGCTGATCCGCATCATCGATAACGTTCCGGCCCGCGTGATCGGCATGGTAAGCAATCATCACGAGCGCTTTGACGGCAGCGGCTACCCGCACAAACGCCGCGGCACAGAAATTCCGCTCTTCGCACGCATGGCCGGCATTGTCGATACCTTCGACGCGATAACGCAGGATCGCCGCTATGCGCCTGCTATTTCTGCACATACGGCACTCCGCTACCTGAACGGCCAGCGCCGTACCAAGTTCGATGATGCCCTGCTGCAGGAATTTATTCGCGCGATGGGTATTTATCCGACCGGTACCTGGGTTGAGTTGCTGGACGGCTCAATCGGCGTCGTCTGCGCTCAGGATAGTCAGTGGCCGCTGGCACCGCGCATTGCCATCGTCAGCAAAGCGAACGGCATGCCGATGGACGCACACACTGTGCATGCGTCGCGTCTGAATCCGATCATCCGTGCACGACACCGGGCCAATCCCGGATTTTCCGCGCCCAACCTCGAAGCGATAGTCTGACCCCAATCGCCTGACGGTCATCGGCGCCGGCATTTCTCATGCATAATCGGGCGATGCCCGATATCAAACTTTACAGCTATGGCGGGTGTCCCTTCGCCCGCCGCACGCGGATGACGCTGGCCGAAAAAGACATCGACTACGAACTCATCGAAATCGACCTGCGCAACAGGCCGGCAAATTTCAAAGAGATTTCACCCTACGGCAAAGTGCCGGTGTTATTTCACAACGGCAACCGCCTGTACGAGTCCGCGATCATCAATGAGTATCTCGACGAGGTGTACCCTGAACCCCCGCTGATGCCGGACGATCCGTTGCAGAAGGCGCAGACGCGCATCTGGATGAATTACTGTGACACCCAGTTCAGTAACGCCAGCTGGCAATTCATGCAGGCAGGTGACAATGAAGAAAAGCTTGCCGCAGCGCGCGCCACCCTGCGCGAATGCTTCCTGTTTATCGAACATGAAGGCATGCGTCAGCTGAGTGACGGCCCGTACTGGCTCGGCGACACGTTCTCCATGCTCGATATTCAGTTCGCCACGTTCTTCAGCCGCTACATGAGCGAACCGGGCGCAAGCGAGATCCCGACGGAATGCACCCGCCTCAAGACCTGGCTGAACCTGATGGCCGGGCACGACAGTTTCCTGAAATCAGCGGCATAAACCGCGCAGACAAGACGAATCACTATGGATAAGAAGCAGCAGACTCCCCCGGCCCACCCGCACCGCGTAACACGACGCGACGCACTGACCGGCGCTGCCGGTCTGGCAGGGCTTGCGCTCGGCGGCAGCGTGCAGGCCGGCGGACACGCCAGTCTTGACCTTGATGACCCGCGTGACAACCTGACCGCGTTGATCAAATTGCAGGCAGACACCAGTGGCGCCGATGTGATCAGCGGCTTTCCCGGGGAGGTCTGGGGATGGGTGCCGGGCGAGGGCAACAAACTATTGTTCCGCAGCTACGGCATCGGCGCCAGTCATGTCGAAGAGACCGATGAAGGCTGGCGTTTTTACCATCGCGAGCTTATGTACTACCTCGATCCGGAGACGGGCGAGATCCTGAACACATGGACCAACCCCTACACTGGCAGAACGGTTGAAGTGCTGCATATCCTGAACGATCCGGTGCATCGCTTTTACGCGTTTGACGGGGGTCGGTTCGCGTTTCCCTGGCCCTACACCGTCATGGGCGACGATCTCGTTTTCCGCATCAGCGTATTCAGCTTTCGGGACTCGGTCATGCCACGGCTGGAATACCCCGTGCACTCCGCTGACAACAAGTATCAGGCAGCGGAACTGTGGATGATGAATGGCCGGGTTGGTGAAGTGATGAACCCCGACATCACTTCAGCCAGTTGTGTCACGTCATGGGCGCGTGTCGGGCAGTGGCTGCCGTTCATGGAAATGGGCAACCGGCCCGGCGTGATGGTCTATCACTGCGACTCATACAAGCTGCTCGAAGGCGTGCAGCAAATCCCTGCGGATATTCTGGCGTACACGGAGAAGCATCACGCCAAATATCTGCAGTCACCGAGCGAATGGCAGTCGCTGCGTCTGAATGAAAGTCAGCTGACCGTATCCAAGCGCGAGGTCGATGAGCGCTGGGATTCGGAAGTGCGGCCGGTCGGCTCGGTTTTCGAAGTCGACTGAGTTTGCTTCGGCTTTGTAACCGTTTGCTTCTGAAGATCGCGACGACGCAGTTCGTCACGCAATTCCGTGATGATCTTGCGCTGCTGTCGAAACTGCACGGCCACAGGACGAATGCGTTCGCGCCAGGCCCGATATTTTGAGCGCGTGCGCTTCAGTCGCTCATCGGCCGACGCCTGTTGTTTACCCAGCTCCAGACGAAATACGGTTTTCGCCAGAATCCAGCCCGCCATGAAGCCTATTGGCAGTGACATCAGCACGGCAGCAACGACGTTATCCATGTGACGCATCCGCGGTTCGCTTTGCCGAGCTCTCGAGCAGCCAGTTCCGCTCAAATTCAGCACTGGCGCATGGTTTACCGAAGTAATAACCCTGCCCGATATCGCAGCCTATGTCGCGGACGACTTCCATGATGCCTTCTGACTCGATGCCTTCGGCAACAACTTTGAGGCCCATGGCATGGGACAGATCAACAACGGACTTAACGATTTCACGGTCTCTCGGGTCTTCGAGCACCGTCTGCACAAACGACCGGTCAATTTTCAACTCGTCGACCGGCAGGGTTTTCAGCCAGCTCAAGCTGCTATAGCCGGTACCGAAATCATCAATCGATGTGCGGATGCCTAATTGCCGCAGCCGTGAGAGCGTTGCAACGCTCTGGTCCGGGTTTCGCATGAGGCTCGTTTCGGTAACCTCGAGCGTCAACCGTGCCGGGTCAAGGCTCCACATGCGCAGCACATCGGCCAGCACGTCGACCAGATCCGTATCTTCCAGATCCGTCGCACTTGAATTGATCGCCATATGAAAATTGGGCGAACGGCGCACCCAACGCGCAACCTCGCGAGACGTGTTGTTCATCACAAACTGCAGCAACGGAATCATCGACCGCGCGCGCTCCAGCTCATTCATGAAGCTGCCCGGCGCCATCAATCCGTCAGGGCCGCTCCACCGCACCAGTGCTTCAGCCCCTGACAATTGCCCCGTGCGCAGATCAAACTGCGGCTGAAAATGCACCCGAAACTCACCATTCTCAATGGCCTTGTGCGCATCGAACAGCGGATGCGAAGACGGCCCGGGCGTATCGCCGGCCTTTGAATCAAATATCATCACAGACTTGTCGCTGGACCTGCAGTCCTGCAACGCCTGCTCTGCTTGCCTGAGCAAGTCGTCAGAACGCTCTTCCTCCGACCCGGCCAGCGCACACCCCATGCAGATATCGAGGCGCACCCGGGTTTCATCGATCTGCACCCATTCCGCCGCAAGCCGGCCAATCTTGTCGGCCGCGAGCATGACGTGACTCTCATGTCTGGGCGCGTGCAGCACAAAGGCGAATGAATTGCTGCTCAACTCGAGTGCAAGATCATTCTCGCGGGCGATAGCGGCGAATTTCTTATAGAAGGTTTCCAGCACCCGATCACCGATTGAGTACCCAAAACGCTCATTCAGTGTGTTGACGCCGTCGATCCTGCCCATGATCAGGGCAACCGAAGCGGTATCGGTGTCTTGTCGCAACCGGTCAATTCTGCGAATGAGATCGCTGTAGCGGATGCCGGCCCTGTTGATTGAAGACATCGATCCGCTCACATAAAGTAGTCGCGCGGGTCAATATCAAACGCGCCCGCTTCGTGACCGTGAGAGATCCACACCGCATCGGGTTCGCTCGTCTTGCTTGGGTATTTGCGGAGATCGATCGTTTCGTAGCTCGTTACCGGCTGCTTGTCACGGTCGAGACAAATAAGCACGGTCGGTCGCAGGCGGCGGACCCTGTTCTGCTCTACAACAATCCCAACCTCACCGGTATTCAGCTCGACGAGACTGCCGGTAGGAAACATGCCCAGCGCCTGCACAAACTGTTCGACCAGTTCTTTCTGAAAGTCTTTCCCTGCCAGCCTGTTCAGCTCCCTGATCGCGTCGTAAGTGGAGCGCGCGGGTGCGTGAGGCCGTTCAGTCACCATGGCGTCATAGCAATCCACAATGCCGGCGATGCGACCGCAGATCGGGATGTCATCATCCTCCAGGCCACGCGGGTAACCCGAGCCGTCGAAGCGCTCGTGATGACTCTCAATCATGTCGAGAATTTCACGACAGAGTGCGTCCGATGTCAGTGCCAGCTCCATGCTGAAGTCGACGTGCTTACGCATCGCTTCCGTTTCAGGATCGGACAGTGATTCAGGTTTGGCCAGCAGTTCCTGTGGCACACGAGTCTTACCGATATCCAGCAACATGCCGCCGACCGCCAGTTTGTCGAGGTCCTCGCGGGTGAAGCCGAGATGGCGGCCGAGCACCACAGCCCAAACCGAACAGGCGATGGAATGATGGTAGGTGTAGTCATCCTGCTTCTGCAGAGTCATCAGCCATGACATGGCGTCGGGATTCCGCAGCACGCTGTCGACCATCGGCGTTACCGCCGCGCTGATCGTCTCTGCATCAATGTCGCGTCCTGCGCGCACGCGAGCCAACACCTTTTCCATGATCTGCACGGCGTTGGAGTACGCGGCGGCCGCTTTCGGCGCCTCGTCACGGGTGCTGACTTTGTTGGTGTAGTTGATCTCGCCTTTGAGATCGGTAATCGTCGCTTCCGCGAGATCAGGCAGGTTTGGCTTTGTTACGAAGATTTTCGCCGCCGGCTCGGGCGCGTTGTCGCCGGCGGAACGGCTGAGAATCTCGGCTTCAGACAATGCACTCCGTGCGGCGTCGACGAAAACATGCTTGCAGAGCTCTTGCAGCTGCTCTAGCTCCGACTCGTCCCGCACCTCGAAACCCTGAAATAGAAATGGTGTTTCCAGCCATGGTCGGTCGAGTTTTGCCACAAACATGCCGGGCAAGAGATCACCGACATCAATCTTGATACGTTTTTCCGCCACGAACCCGCCTCTGATCAAATAGGAACTGAGGCTTAATATGTTAGATAGCAGCCACGGCGATTAGCGGTGCACGAGTCACACTTTAATAGATGAGTGGGGTCAGAAGCGCCAAACGACGACTGTGACGCAGTTCACGCCGGGGCCGGCATGCAGACCCCCGTACCGCCGAGCCCGCAATAGCCATTGGGATTCTTGGCCAGATACTGCTGATGATAGTCCTCAGCATAGTAGAACGGCCCGGCCGGCTTTATCTCGGTCGTGATCGTGCCGAAGCCCTTTTTATTCAGTGCTGCCTGAAAATGCTCACGCGACTGCTCTGCAGCCTCAAGCTGCGCGTCACTGTGGGTATAAATGCCCGATCGGTACTGCGTGCCGACATCATTGCCTTGTCGCATACCCTGCGTTGGGTCATGTGATTCCCAGAACTCCTGCAGGAGTCGCTTGTAAGTGATCACGGCCGGGTCATACACCACGAGGACGACTTCGTTATGCCCCGTGTTGCCGGCACAAACCTGCTGGTAGGTCGGGTTGACGGTATCCCCGGCCGCGTAGCCTGCCGCGGTCGACCACACACCCGGTAAGGTCCAGAAACGCCGCTCGGCACCCCAGAAACAGCCCATGCCAAAGACCGCCTGCTCGAGGCCGTCCGGGAACGGCGGCTTAAAGCGGTTGCCGTTTACGAAATGTGTTGCCGTGTCACTCATGTGCCTAGTTTAACTCCGCGAACGCCTCGCGACCGCGCTGAATGACCTCATGTATCTCTGCCGACCGCCCTCCGATCGTGGCGATCAGCTGCTGCGTGACCGGTGCCGTGATCTCCCGCCAGCGGGCGCGCTCTGCGGGCGTGAGCGGATGCACCGTGATGCCCAGCTCCGATCCTGCAGCGAGGTCTGCTGCCGACTCGGCACGAACTTCAGCGCGCACCGCCTGCGCTGACGGCCAAGCCGCAGTCACAGCCGCCTGTTCCGCAGCGGATAAGCCGTCCCACCACGCTTTGCTCGCAACAATTACTGACACGCCGAAGGAGTGAGCGGTGAGTGTCAAATGCGGCGCCTCGCCGGCGATGCCCGTGCGTGCATACAGACTCACCGAATTTTCGCCGGATTCGATCAACCCGGTTTGCAACGACGCGACCACATCGGCAAAACCCAGCGGGATTACATCAGCGCCGATCGCTTTACCGAACAACCGTGCTGCCGGACCCGCGCCCACGCGAAATCGCCGACCGGGCATATCATCCGGTGACAACAAGGGTTGTTTGCCGTACACGTGAATAAAACCGATCTCGTACCAGCTCACCAGATGCAGGCCCTTCTCAGCAAGCAACTCCCGATACAGCGGCGTCAGGTATTCATCGTAAACGAAGTCCGATTCTGCTTCGTTGTCGAACAGGAACGGCGCGTACAGCAGTGCAGTTTCCGGCACCACCGTGCTGGCAGCCATCGCCGACAGATTAGCGAACTGCACGCGGCCGCGGCGTAAACCCGATACCAGTTGGTCTTCCGACCCGAGTTGCCCGTAGATCAGCAAGCGCAACGGCAAGCCTGTGTTTGCTTCAACCTGTTCCGCAAAACCAAGCCAGTGTCGCTCACCCATCGTATTGGGGAAGGTCGTGCCGGCAATGGTCACAGGGCGTGCGCCCGGCTGCGGCGGCTCGCATGCGGTCACCGCCATGCAGACCAGCAATGGCAGTAAACGGCATAGGTAGCGGGCAGAAGTATGCATCTGGGCAGGCTGGCTGGACGAAGACTACGTAGAATCACACGCTGGCACGACCGCCGCAACTGACGGTGAAGCAACTTTCAGCGCGGTGTATTGTCCCAATGAAAAGCACCCCGCGCCCACGCCCCGGCATTGCCACAGGAGAACGCAGTGCGTAAGCAACCGATCAAAAGCTCTGAGATCACGCCCGAATCGGTGTACCTCAATCGCCGCAAACTGCTGCAGGCTGCGGGCATCAGCACCGCCGCGTTGTCCGCACCCGCGTGGGGTCAAACGACGATCGCGGGAGACTACGCTTCGCTGGGCGAACTTAAGAAAAGCCCGTTGAGCACGGACGCAGAACCGAATTCCTTTGAAGACATCGCCAGCTACAACAACTTTTATGAGTTCGGGCTTGGCAAGAGCGATCCGCTGCAAAACTCTGAGAAGTTCAAACCCAAACCCTGGTCTGTCACCATCGACGGCGAAGCGGAGGTAACGGGAACATTTGCGCTCGAAGACATCCTCAAACCGCACCCGGTTGAAGAGCGCATTTACCGGCTTCGGTGCGTTGAGGCGTGGTCGATGGTCGTGCCGTGGGCAGGTATACCTTTGGGTGATCTGCTCAAACGCTTTAAGCCCACGTCAAAAGCGAAATACGTGACCTTCGAAACGATTGTCCGCCCGAGCGAAATGCCGGGGCAACGGCGCGCCACGCTCGACTGGCCCTACCGCGAAGGCCTGCGCATGGACGAAGCCATGCACCCGCTGGCCATACTGGCAACCGGCATTTACGGCCGTGAACTGCCCAATCAGAACGGCGCACCCTTGCGCCTGGTCGTGCCGTGGAAATACGGCTTTAAGAGCATTAAGTCGATCGAGCGCATCAGCTTCACCGAGACCGAGCCGTACACCACCTGGAATGCTTCCGCCCCGCAGGAGTATGGCTTTTACGCGAACGTCAACCCCGAGGTCGATCATCCGCGCTGGAGTCAGGCTCGGGAACGGCCAATTGGTGCAGGCTTTTTTGCCAGCAAAATCCCGACCCTGATGTTTAACGGTTATGCGGATGAAGTCGCGGGCCTGTACACGGGTATGGACCTGAGTCGCTATTACTGACCATACTCAGGTATGAGTTTCCCGAGTACCGGACAAGTTAGGTGGCTGATCAAGCCGCTCTGGTTCACCGCATGCCTCGCGCCGTTCATCTGGATGAACCTGCTGGCCTTTGACATTGCCGGCGGCGGGCTGGGCCCCGACCCGATTGAAGAGACGCAGGATTTTATGGGTCAGTGGGGTTTGCGAATGTTGCTCCTCACGCTGGCGTTGACGCCGCTGCGCAAGCTGACCGGCTGGCTGTGGGTGATCCGTTTGCGGCGCATGACCGGGCTGTTCGCGCTGTTTTACGCCAGCATGCACCTGCTCAACTACCTGGGCCCCGATCAGGGCTT
>JABDLC010000029.1 GCA_013001905.1 Gammaproteobacteria bacterium
GTGTGGCAACGGGTTGCACCAATATTGAGCCGTGGGTGAAGCCCTACGAGCGCGCCAATCTGGCGACCGAGATCATGAAGTCAGACCGCAATCCGGTTTCTGACAAGTACATGGATCACGTGTATGAAGCCCGTGAGGGCGCGCGCGGTGCGTCCGGCAGCTCAGGCGGTGGTTGCGGGTGTAACTGATGAAGTTGCTGCGTCACATTCCGCGCGTACCGGCACTGTTGCTCACGACAGCGGGTTTGCTGGCGCTGGCGATTGCGGCAGAAGCACAGGTATTGCCGGAGGATCGCGCGGATGCGCTGTATCACTCGTATGAGGGTGGCGGCGTCGAGATCACGGGCCCGTCCTTGCTGGTGCGCAAGAAGATCACCAACGACGTGTCGGTATCCGCCAACTACTACGTAGACTCAATCAGTAGTGCGTCCATCGACGTGCTCAGTTACGCCAGCCCTTACAACGAGGAGCGCACCGAAGTGTCGGTGGGCGCAGACGTCATCGTGGGTGAGGCGATCGTGTCGGTGGGCTACACCAACAGTGACGAGAACGATTTCACGGCGCAAACCTCGTACGTCGGCATCAGCCAGGAAGTGTTCGGCGGGCTGACAACCGTGCGGATGGGTTTTGCCCGCGGTGACGATGAAGTCGGGCAGGTCACGGACGCGCTGTTTGCCGAAGAGGCTAAACGACGAAGTTTCCGCCTCGGCATTACTCAGGTGATCACGAAAAATATGATCGTCAACCTGGATTACGAGGGCATCACGGATGAGGGCTACCTGAATAATCCCTACCGGCAGGTGCGTTTCGCCGACGCGACCGACTCGCGCGGTTATCGCTTCCAGCAGGAAATCTACCCCAATACGCGAACCAGCTCGGCGTTTGCCCTGGGCTCCCGTTATTTTCTTAACAAAGATGCAGCGCTCTACGGCGGTGCGCGCTTTTTCGATGATGACTGGGGAATTTCCGCCTGGAATGCAAACATCGGGTTTACCTATCGCTGGCGTGATCGCTGGCTCTTCGATGTCAGTACGCGGGTTTACGATCAGAGCAAAGCGGATTTTTTCAGCGATCTGTTTCCGTTTGAAGATGCGCAGAACTTTCTCGGTCGCGATAAAGAGATCAGCACCCACACCAATCAGACGATCAAGCTCGATGTCAGCTATGACCTGTTTAAAAACAGCCCTGGCATGTTTAATCGTGGCACCGCAAACTTCAGTTATGCGCGGATCAATTTCGACTACGATGACTTCCGCGATATCTTGACCGGCGGGCCGGCCGGTGCTGAGCCGCTGTACAGCTTCGATGCAGACGTCATACAGCTGTATTTCTCGTTCTGGTACTAATCTCATTCCCAGTCCCGCCTGACATATACTTCGGGTCAACCTGACGCCGGACGATTGTTGTGTTGTTTGCCAGAATTCTTGTAGTGCTGATTTGTCTCCCTGCCATGGCCGCGCCGGTCGCGGCGGCGTGGTTCAGCGATGTGCAGGAAAAAATGGGCACCCTAGTCGAGGTGCAACTCTGGTCGGAGGATGCAGCGGAAGCTGAGGCGCTGCTCGCCACGGCGATGGCAGAATTCGACCGTATCGAGCAGGCGATGAGTACCTACATCGAAACGTCAGAGATCTCGCGCGTTAACCGTGACGCAGCAACGCGCCCGCAAACAGTCTCAGCAGAATTGTTTCAGCTGCTGGAAAAAGCACAGGAGATTGCCGAGCTGACCGATGGTGCCTTCGATATCACCTACGACAGTGTGGGCCAGCTCTACGATTATCGCGCCCGGCGCCATCCGGATCCGCTGGAGATCGAAACCCGCCTTGGGACGATCAACTACCGGCACTTGCTGCTGAACCCGGAAGAGCGCACGGTGACCTTCGCGGTGCCCGGCGTGCGTATTAACCTTGGTGGTATTGCGAAAGGCTACGCGGTGGGTAAGGTAATTGAGTTTCTGGAATCCGCCGGTATCGAGCATGCGCTGGCGACAGCGGGTGGCGACACGCGCATTCTCGGCCAGCGTCAGGACGCGCCGTGGGTTGTCGGCATCCGCGACCCCAACAATGCCAATGCCGTATTTACCCGGGTGGCGTTGCAGGATGAGGCGATCTCCACCTCCGGCGACTACGAGCGCTTTTTCATCGAGGACGGTGTGCGCTATCACCATATTCTGAATCCGTCGAAAGGCACGTCCGCTACCGGTGTGCGCAGCGTGAGCGTCATCGGCCCGAGCGCCACGGTGACCGACGGGCTGTCCACCAGCGTGTTTGTCATGGGGCGCGAGAAAGGTTTGGCGCTCATCGATCAGCTGCCGGATTACGAGGCGCTGATTGTCCTGTCTGACGACGAATATGCCGTTTCCAAGGGCCTCCGACCCGACTGATCCGGCCGCTCCCTGTGCCGCCTCCGGCGACGCTGAAAACCACGGATTATTGCCATAACTCGCGCCGAAGCGTGACTCCCGTCACATGAATACCGGGGCCGAATTGCGACCATAGCAATGCGCCCGAAGCCATTGCGGTGGCGGGCGTTTTATCCAGGGCAAACCCGGTGAAAACCGGGGACGCAAAACTTCCGGTCTACGGTGTCGTCACGCGACGCTATGACAGCGGGGTTGCCGTTGCGCGATCAAAAGACACATCTCGCGCCTTGCTCTGAATGCTGACCAAAGCGGATGGAGCGATGGTGCTGAAAGGGCAGACAACTCGACGCGCTGCAACGATACGAACCCTGCTGCGACGATCGCTGATCGCAACGGTGTGCGCATCATTACCTGTCGCACTCAGCGCAGGCACCGCCGAACTCATCGGCGTAACCGCTCCTGATTTCGCACTCCCCAGCACCACTGGCAAGAATTTGCGGCTGTCCGAATACCGCAGTGATGTGGTCGTGCTGAATTTCTGGGCGGAGTGGTGCGGCAAGTGCAACGACGCCGTGCAAACACTCGACACGTTGAGCCGGCAGCATCAGGCCGACGGGCTGCGCGTGTTTGCAGTTGACGTTGACGGCGAGCACGGCGCGCATCTGGCCGCTAAAGCCGGGCTCAGTTACCCGGTGCTGCTCGATATCCGCAGCGAAGTCAGCAAGACCTACGACCTCAAACGACTCCCGGTGACCGTGTTGATCGATCGTGAAGGCACCGTGCGTTTTGTACAGAACGGATTCAAGGGTGAAGCCGAACGTCAGCTCCGTGCTGAGGTGACGGCTTTGCTAAGTGAATAGGTGATGAAGATGGGTGTAATGAAATTGGTTCTACAAAAAGCAAGGTTTGTGCTGGTTGCGCTGGTCGCAGCCTGCACACTGGGTGCCTCCGTACCGGCGATCAGTGATGACGCTGTCGTGATGGCAGGCAGCATGGCGTCACTGGATGAGCAGACGCAGTCGTTGAAAAAAGCTGTGCTTGACCTCAATCGTGAGCTGTTTGTGCTGGAAGAAGAGTTGCTTTACCCGGCGAACACGCAGGTCGCGGTGTTTGTCTCGATGGATGTCGGCGAATACTTCGGCCTGGACTCAATCGAACTGACGCTCGACGGCAAAGACGTCAGCAGCTACCTGTACACCGAGCGTGAAGTCGATGCGCTGCACCGGGGTGGCGTGCACCAGTTGTATCGCGGCAACCTCAAGGTCGGTGAGCACGAGCTGGTTGCAGTTTTCACCGGTGCCGGCCCGCATGATCGTGATTACCGTCGCGGCGCCACGTTGAGCTTTGATAAGGCGATCGGTGCGAAGTTCGTCGAACTGCGTATTTCTGACAAGGCCGCCAAGTTGCAGCCGGAATTTGTGGTCCGGGAGTGGGACTGACAGCTCCGGCTAACTCCTGATGATCCGTTTCCACACACCATCGTCCGCACTCGCCGCCGCAACGGCTGCGTTACTGCTGCTGTGCAATGTCAGCGCCCTGGCTGACGCGCAGGACGGTATCGTCGTGCAGGACCCGCACTACGGTGAAGTGTTGTTCCACTTTTATCAGCAGGATCACTTCACGGCTTTGTCACATCTGGTGACCGCGCGGTCACAGC
>JABDLC010000039.1 GCA_013001905.1 Gammaproteobacteria bacterium
AGGCCGTGCGCGGCACGACCAGCCCTATTCCACTGGCGCATATCGCATCCGAAGACGCCATCATGGCATCCGGCATGAACTGGACTTTCGTGCGACCGAGCTTCTTCATGCAGAACTTCCGCAGCTCGCTCGACGCTGCACGCAAAACCGGCAAACTTTCGATGCCAATGGGCGACGGCACAGTCGCACTGACCGACACGGCCAATGCCGGCGAGTTCATTGCCAAAGTCCTGACGGATGCAGACTCAACTCAGCACTACGGCAAGTACTACGACATTACGGGCCCCGACCCGGTTATGACCTTTCAGGATGTCGCTAATGTCATCGGCGAGGTCATCGGCCAGAAGGTTGAATACGACGACTGTGACGCTGATGCCTTTCAGGAGGCGATCCGGCCGTTCCATCGCAATGACTGGCACTCCGATGCGGTCGCCTACCTGTTTGCAGAGATTGCGAACGGGAACACTCCCGGCATCAAAACTGACACCTTTCAGACGATGATGGGTAAGCCCGGCACCTCGCTGAAAGAGTATCTGCTGGCAATCGACAGTCAGTAAGTAGCCACCGGTAGCCGGCTGGAGATGATGCGCACACTACTCGCAATCCTTTCTGTGCTCGTCGGTTGTTCAGCAGCAGCCAGTGACTGGCAACACACGGGTGGCGACATCGGCGGCTCACGCTATTCGCCGTTGGCACAGATCAATAAAGACAATGTCGGTGATCTGGAGATCGCGTGGCAGGTGCGCACGGGCGAGATGGATAAACGCGGGCCGCTCGCGGCCGCGGGACAATTTCAGGCAACGCCCGTCCTGACGCCCGAAGCCGCAGGCCAAAGCCTGGTCCTGTGCACGCCGTGGAATAAGGTGATCGCTCTCGACCCTGTGAGCGGCGCCGAGCGCTGGTCCCATGACCCCAAAGCGAAAGGATTACCGCTGTATAACTGCCGCGGCGTCACCTACTGGGAGAACCTCGCCGCCGGGCCAAACGATGCCTGCAGACACCGCATCGTATCGGGCACCATTGATTTGCGCATCATGGCGCTGGATGCCCGCAGCGGCGAACTGTGTGCCGATTTTGGCGACGGCGGCTACGTGCAAACGAAAGACATCATCAAAGCCGAAAGCCCGGCAATGAAGCGTGGCGACATCAAATACTTTTCAGCGCCGGTGATTGTTGATGATGTCATTGTTATCGGCTCGGCGACATTCACAAAAAACAAATCAACCACGGGGCCCAGCGGGGCCATCCGCGGCTTCGCGGCAAGCAGCGGGGAGCATCTGTGGTCATTTGATCCCGTACCGCGGGACCCGGCGGACCCGCAGCACGGCACCTGGACTGCAGAGGCGCTGCAGTCGGTCGGCGCAGCGAGCGCCTGGGCGCCGTTGTCCGCAGACCCGGAGCGCGGACTGGTGTTCGTGCCCACATCATCTGCCACACCTGATTTTTTCGGCGGGAACCGCCCGGGCGACAATCGCTACGCGAACTCCACGGTAGCATTACGCGCCACGACCGGCGAAGTCGTGTGGCACTTTCAGAACATTCATCATGACGTATGGGACTGGGACACACCTGCGCAGCCGATTGCGGTCGACATTGAAAAAGACGGGCGCACGGTGCCGAGCGTTATTCAGCTGACGAAACAGGGGCTGACCTTTACCTTTGACCGTGACACCGGTGAGCCCGTGTTTGCCGTCGAAGAACGTGCGGTGCCAACTGCCACTGAATTCGACGACGAGCTGTCGCCCACGCAGCCTTTCCCGGTCGCGCCACCACCGCTCGCAGCGAACGGCATTTACCCCGACGACGCGTGGGGCCTGACACCGTGGGACCGGGGCAAGTGCCGTGAACTGATCGAATCGCATAATCACGGCCCGGTGTTCACTCCGCACAGCACCAAAGGCTCGATCACGGTCACTTCAATTAATAACTGGGCCGGCGGCGCTTACGATCGCCGCAACAATCTGCTCATTACGAACGTATCGAATATTTTCTGGCTGACCAAGATTACTGCTGAAGCTGATTACGACCCCGCATCGTCGAGCAATTTTGGCCCGCCGGCTCCGGTTATCGATGGCTGGGGCTATGCGGTTACCCGGCAGCCGCTACTATCGCCCTGGAATATTCCCTGTACGGCACCGCCGTGGGGCAAGCTGGTCGCGATCGACATGAGCAACGGTGCAATACGCTGGGAAGTGCCGCTCGGCACACTCGAAAAACTCGTGCCTTTCGAACTGCCCTTCGGTCTGCAACTGCCGATCCCCTGGGGCACCCCGGGAGCTGCGGGCGGCCCGATTGTGACAGGCTCCGGCCTCATCTTTATCGGTGCTACGTCGGACGAAAAATTCCGTGCGTTCGATGTGGCCAACGGTGAAGAGTTGTGGAAAACCGCTTTACCGACATCTGCCAACGCAACACCGATGACCTATGCCATTGATGGCAAGCAGTACGTCGTGGCGGTGTCCGGCGGGCATGTCTGGCAATACCCGAATGTCTCCGACTACGTGACCGCGTACGCATTGCCTTCAGCCAAATAGGGTAAGATGCGCCGCTCATGAAAGACGCCATCGACTCCATCATTCTGGGCATTGTGCAGGGACTCACCGAGTTCCTGCCGGTGTCGAGTTCCGGGCATCTGGTGCTCGCACAGGAAGTACTCGGCACCTCCTTCGGTCAGGGCATACTGTTCGAGGTCGCGGTACATGTCGCTACGCTGTTTGCCATTCTCATTTTCTATCGACAGCGTGTGATGCAACTGGCAACGGGTGTGTTCACTGCGCGACGCGATGCGCTGGAATACACGGGCAAGCTAATTGTCGGCACCCTGCCGGCAGTCATTGTTGCCCTGTTGTTGCGTGACCTGATCGAGGAGCAGTTTGATTCGCTGCTGGGCGTGGGCATCTGCCTCATTGTCACCGGCTTTCTGGTCTGGAGCACCCGCTATACGAACAAGCACGAAGGTGCTGAAGCGCCGGGCTGGGGCGCAGCGCTCATCATCGGCTGTGTGCAGGCGTTTGCGATTCTGCCCGGCATCTCACGCAGCGGCTCGACCGTTGCCGCAGGGCTGGCGCTCGGGCTGCACCCGTTGGCAGCGGCCGAGTTTTCATTCATGTTGGGCATGATCGCCATGGCAGGCGCCGGAGTTCTGCTGCTGCCGGAGCTGACCAGTATCGACCCCGCGCTGTTCAACACCATCATGGCCGGCTCCGTTGCCGCCCTGCTGAGCGGCCTCGCCGCTCTCATCGCATTTGTCTGGCTGCTCAAAACACAGCGCTTTCATATTTTTGCCTGGTACGCGTGGACGGTCGGCGCGATTACGATTTATTTCGCGCTCACGTAGCCGCGCTTGCACCGCACTGCCAGCAGAACTCGAACGAACCGGGATTGGTCTCCGCACACGCATTGCAGCGCCACTCGTTCGATGAATCGGACGTTTGTTCCCATTCGGCAATCAACTGTTTGGCCCGCGCCTCATCCGCGGCTGCAACTTTTACCCTGACGTTACCGAACACCGGCAGCTCGCCCAGCGCACCCTGCAGCGCTTCACCGGATATATCGGCAGCGATATTGTGGCGCGCCAGAAGATGCACAACGAGATGCGCTTCGGCAGACGTTACGGTTGTAAACACAGTCTTCATCGGTCAGAAGGTTTCGTTCTCGTTATGGACAGACACGATCAACGCACCGTCACCGCCAACAGCAATATTGAAGACAATCGGTCGGCAGCACACCTGGCAATCCTCGATGTACTGATGGCCGGCCTCCTGTTCATCGACGACCACTGAGATCGACTCGCCGCAATAGGGGCAATTGACGTCTTTGACCATGCGCTTCTAGCTCAGATTATTTAACTCATGATTCACGGCGGCGAGACGTTGGCGGGGCGCGGCCGGAGACTCCGCAAAACGCACCGTCTCAAGTATATTCAGCAGCGCATACATACCCCGGTATACAACACTGCGCACGGGGCACGCGTCATTGAGAAGGTTCTCGCCATAGCCCTCCCAAAATGCTTGCGGCACACCATACAACAGCAATACCCAATCGCTCAGCGGGTCGCCCCAAAACGCGCGTTCACCGTCGATGACGGCGACGATGCTTATGCTTCCCTCTGACCTTCGAACGATGACGTTGCGCGGCCAGAGATCGCCGTGCAACAGCTTCGGCGTACTGACCTGATTCAGCGTCTCGGCAAACGCCTCGATATGACGTTGATAAACCTCGATATCACGGGTCATCACATTGAGCCGTCTGCTGTCTTCAGCCATGCCGGCGACATTGTCAGCAATAAACGCTGACCAGCGATCGTGCTGAGAAAATGGCCCCGGATAACCGAAGCCGGAGCCGCTGCAGCTGTGCAGCCGCCGCGCGAACTCGCCCAGTTGCCGCCACAGCCTGTCGTTTTCTGCATCTGACAAAGTGCCGCTGATCTCATGCCAGAGCTCCCCCTCTACCCAGGGCTGCAGAAACGCCTCGCGGTCATCAACCGTAAAAAATGACAGGTATCGGGGCACCAGTGCACTGCAGGACGTGAGGCTGGTAGCCATTGCCCGCTCACGCTGCATCAGAAAGCGTTCGTTGTAGAAAACTTCAGCGCCTGCCACCGGCGCAATTTTCAGCGCATAAGCGCCACGATCCGTGCTGACACGGTAGGCGTTGTTAAACATGCCGGAGGGCAGTTCTGTAACACTGGTGACCTGTTGCTTTGAAAGCTCGCGCTGCAACGCTGCGCGCAGCGCCTGTTCGTCAACCGGCTGCTGAAACGCCTGCTCATCACGCGCTATCTGACTGACTCGCAAATCCCTGCCTCCGGGAGTCAGTGTAACCGAGGCGCAGAATACGCCTAGAATCGCCGGGGTCGGAAGGCGTAAATCGCTGACTGCAGACTGCGCTCCATGGCGCCCGCATGCGCGGGGCGCTCGGCAGGCGGCAACACGCGCACCGCGTTGTGCTGATGCAAACTCAGCCAGCGTACTTCAAGAAAGGGCTGCTGTTGCTCATCTGCGATCAACGCGACCCGAGCGGTACCCTCATCGGCATCCTGGCCGCAAACAACGCCGGTGCTGCCGTCACTGAACTCGACCCAGGTACCGGTCGGGTAGTCGCCGATGGCGTTGCAAAACAACTCCAGCAGATCAGGATCAAATTTTTCGTGCTGCCGACGCAGGGTGACGAGTGCCGCATCACCACTGACACCGTCTGCATAGTAGCGACTCACAGACAATGCGTCGTAGCTGTCGATAATGGCGGCGATCTGTGCATACAGAGAGATTTCGTCACGCTGCAAACGGCACGGATACCCACTGCCGTCGACACGCTCATGGTGTGAGCGCACCATTTCGACGATTTCAGCGGACAACTCTCCCGGATGACGATGATTGATCGCCTCAACAATGCGCACACCTTCACTGACATGACGTCGTGCGAACCGGTGTTCGGTATCGCTCAGGCCGCCAGCCTTGACCAGTATGACTACCGGTACGCGTAACTTGCCGATATCAAGCAGCAGCGCACCCAGCATCAGCTCGTGCAGGGATTTACGATCCAGCTGCAACGCCCGGCCCATGGCCAGCGCCCATATCACACAGCCGACTGACCGTCGGCACAGATGATACATACGGCCGTTAGCCGTTAACGCCCAGAACAAAGCATCAAGCTCATCAGTAAAGTCATCAATGATGGCGTCGATCACATAACGCGCATGATTCAGTTCAGGAAGTTTGCCGCCACGCACGATGCGATGGATATCTTTAACGGTAGTCGACAAAGCGTTGACACGATCAATCGCACGACTGATTTCGCTGCACCCGCCGGTGCGTGGCACGACTGTGAGTTCAGCTGAATGAATGGAAGACGTTTTTTGCGGAGTCGACAAGCCGCCATCGACCACCCGCAAGGTGACCGACGACCCACGAGCCCCCGCCAGTGTCTGTCCGTTTGTTTTATCCACCACAACCTAACCCGATTGCTGCGGCGCATTTTAGCGGAAACCAAGGCAAATAGGGGCTTTTGCGGCGACTTTGGATGAAGTCTAAAGCTGCGGGCCCCGTTGCCCGCGCGACGAGAATTTTCAGCTGCCGAGTTGCAATACACCCAGATAAACGCTGTCGTCCCCAAGCTCAAATGCCTGACTGCAGCGACCACCCTGCCCGCTGACCTCAACTGCATACGCGCCGCTGCCCGGAACCAGCTTGTCGACCTTGAACTCACCGAAGGTGTCGGTCGTGCTACGCGCCACTTCGCTACCGTCTTTCCTGACGATTACTTCAGCATCCGCCACACATTCCTCGACTCCGTTCAATTGCGCGACCACAGACCCGCTGACGAAACACCGGTTAAAAAAGTGCATGTTTTTGTAATACACCCTGGGCTTTGTGCCGAGCTCCGGCTGCAGCACCTCTAGTCCCTCATCAGCAACGATGCGCTGCATCTCGCTGTCGTCAACTTTGACAGACCGGAATACATCCATCGCACAGGACTGCTCTTCACGCGTTTGTTCCCACCCTTCATCGAACAGGTGCGCGTCAAAAATCCATGCCTGCGGCAGCTGCAGCTCTTCATTCCATGAGATAGCACCATACGGGCAGGCATCGACAATTTGTTTCTGCCCTTTCGCCTTTTCAGGGTCGATGATCACAAGGCCATCGTCACGTTTCTTCACGGCCCCGTTTTCTGCCGCCTTCATGCACGGCGCATCATCACAGTGATTGCACATCACCGGCCTGAAGTGCGCATCCATAATCGGATAGCTGCCCCGTTCGTGACGCTCAATTTCGAGCCAGTTATGACCCATTGCAGGCTGCGGCGCTGCATAGCCCGGAAAATCGTTACCCGTGTGCTCGTCCTTAACCGCCAGAAAGCATCCGCGACAGTTATTGCAGCGCTCGACGTCGACGATCATGTTCCATTTCTTCGACATTACGCAGCCTCCTCCGAGCTCGGTTGAACCGGCTTCCAGGTATCCACACCGGACCATTTTTCGACTTCAATGAGTGTGGTGTTCGGCCGGATACCGTGACTCTTGGTGGTAATCGGCTTGCTGGTGTTGAGCACATTGACGCAGCCGCCCAGATCGGTTGACTTGCCGGGCTCGCCGGCAGGGCGATACTCGGCGGAAGCCGTGGGCGCGCTCACGACACCCGGGCGCAGCCGGTCAGTAACCTGCGCCGCGCAGACCACGGAGCCCCGGTCATTCCACAGACGAATCAAGTCATCGTCCTCAATGCCACGTGCCTCAGCATCCTCACGGCTGAGACGTGCGGTGAGGTAATAGTGGTCACCCACTTTGACCCGATGCTCGCGAATATCGCGCAGATAGCAACCCTCGTCATCACCCATCAGATGGAACGGATAGCGCGAATGCGGAGTCAGCAGCTGCAGTGAA
Source organism: Gammaproteobacteria bacterium (assembly GCA_013001905.1). GTDB lineage: Bacteria > Pseudomonadota > Gammaproteobacteria > Steroidobacterales. The sequence continues at coordinate 7,382 of JABDLC010000039.1, forward strand.
TACTTTGCCGCGATCTCCGGTTCGTTCTCTGCGTTCTCAAAGGTTTTCATGTAGCGATTCACAGGCGGACGCTCCGGGTCATCGAAACGCTTCAATGTGGTCGGCACAAACTCGTACTTGCCCGACGGAGTCTGCAGACCCTCTGCGTATTTTTCGATGTAGTCGGACGGCAGCGGATAAGGCTCCGGCACGTCTTTTTTGCGCCCCTCGTAGAACCAGCGCAATCCGGTCGGTGCGCGTGAACCCTCCGGCTCCGGCTTCACGACGTAATAGCCCTTCTTCAGGAATTCGCGCCACGACATATCCTTTGCGCAATCCGAAGACTCGTACGCTCGTCTCGCCCACTCGAACTCTGAGTTGCCACCCTCGGAATACACCGCACCCAGGTCAAGGCGCTCGGCAATCGAGAGGAAAATATCGTAATCGGACTTCGACTCACCCAGCGGCTCAATGCATTTGTGCTGCATTGAGACCACGCGATGGTTATTCATCGAGTACATGTGATGCACATAGCCCGGGCCGACGTTGTACCACTCACCCAGATCCCAGCGCTCAAATACCGTGCAGGCCGGCAAAATGACATCAGCAAACTTCGTTTCGCCTTCCATCCAGATCGACTGGTTGACGACAAATTTCAGGTTGTCGTGCTGATACATGTTGGCCCAGCGATTGGAATCGACCTGCGTACCGAACGACGAACTGCCGTATTTGTAAATCATCTCGACCGGCACATGTCCGGGTGAGGGGTAGCCGATCGGAAAAAACTGGCCGACGACAGAATCAACGGCCGTCACGTAACCGAGCTTCGGCTTACCCATGATGGCCTCGGGTAACCACATGCGCGGAATCACCTGCTTGACAGAGTTCATCGTCACGATGTGCGGCATACGCTGATAGTTATTGGTCGACTGCGCGCTGTACGCCAGATCGCCGGACATGCTGCCCTCGGCATAGCCGGGGAAGTAAAAACTCATGTCGACCGGCGCACCGAATTGCAGATTACCGAGGTTGGAGCCGGGGCTGCCGATGCCCTGCATGGCCGCGAGTATGGTCATCATCCGGGCCCACTGCGCACCCGTCGGGCCACGACAGGCGCCGCCCAGACCGCAACCCCAGCCCCCGGCACCGAGGTAGGTTTTCTTGCTGGCCCACTCACGCGCGAGCGCCCGGCAGTCACGCGCCGGGATACCGGTCTCCGCTTCCTGCCACTCCGGCGTCTTCGGTATGCCGTCGTCTTCGCCCAGCACGTGGGCTTTCCATTCATCAAAACCCGTGGTGCGATTCGCCACAAACTCTTTGTCGTAGGTGCCTTCGGTAATCCAGACCCAGGTGAGCGCCTGCGCAAACGCGGTGTCAGTACCGGGTTTCGGTGATATCCATTTGCCGCCCAGATGCGCAGCGGTGTGGTTCAGGTACGGGTCGATGTGCACCATCTTGATGCCGAGCTCTTTGGCCCAGCGCCGCCGCTCGGTGCCTTCAAAGCCGTAGGAAGCATCCGGGTCGCTCGACCAGAACACCATCATGTCGGCTTCTTTAAGGCAGTCCTCGACTGTTCCGTAGGGCTCTGCCGCACCCAGACGCATGCTGTTGCCCCAGTGATGCTGCGCGCCCCAGAACCAGCCTTCCCAGCTGTCCGGTGTATGCATCAGCTTCGTAACGCCGATCAGGTTCCAGAAACGGTTAAACGCTGACAGGTAGTGGCCCAGGTTGCCCCACTGGTGATGCGAGCCGTTGGCGACCGCGATCGCGCCGGGGCCGGCCTTCTTACAGCGCTTGATTTCACCGACGACGATATCGAGCGCTTCGTCCCACTCAATTTCCACAAACTCTGACTTGCCACGATTCTGAATGTTGCGCTCGCCGTGCGGGTCAAAGTCAACTCGCTTCATCGGCTTGAGGATGCGGCTCTTCGAATACACCATCGACTTCTGACAGGCGCCGTGCGCGGCCAGCGTAGTGCGCCGGGGCGGCTGGAAGGTCTTGCCGCGGGCTTCGATCGTATAACCTTCCGGGTCGTCCGCGCCGAGATCCATCGGCGTCGTGCGAAGAATCTTGCCGTCTTTGACATAGACAAAGATCGGCCCGCCATTCGTGCCGTTGGTGTAACGCGTTACACCGTTGCCCATGTCAGTGCCGATGGTCCAGGTATACGTCTCCATACTGGCGACGAGGTGCATGAACCAGACGATCAGGCTGTCCGGCCCGTCCATCGTAATCTGAAAATTCTTCGCCGCATGAATGCGCTCAAGCTGATCAAACGGCGGGGTCAGGAAATCCGCCGCGATCTTTGAATTCTTGAAGAAAATCGTGAAGTCAGGGTTTTCATGGATACCGGCACCGGTGGAAATCTTGCCGTTTTTCAGCTGTATCCAGCGACCCTTGGGCTTGTCCTTGGTCTGAAACTGAGCGATGCAGTCACGCTCTTTCAAACGCTCTTTAAATTTCGGGAAAATGGCCGCGCAGGTACGCATGGCCTGCGGGATGCCCCAAAGAATGACAGCTAATCTCATCGTTAACTCCTGACCTGAAACAGTTCCTGCAGCGCACCGCTGCCGGGATTACGCACGATCATTGCCATGCAAACGCCGCGACCGGGCAACGCGATTTCAACCGGCGCCGTAAATACCTCAGCGCCCTGCTCCGCACAGGCAGCCGCGATCGCCTGCAAATCCTCAACTTCAAACGCTTGTGCGATGTAGCCGATGTTCGGCGCGACAGCATCGGGCACCAGACTCGCGACCTCGTAATTCATCGGTGCAGCCAGCGCGATCTTGCCGTACTCATGACTACCCTGCACCAGTACACTCCGCGTGCGGGCATCTGCAGGCAAATTCGCCATGCGATTGGCGGCTTCGTTCTCGATCACCCCATCCGAAAACGTCGTCATACCCAGCGGACCGAAATAAAACGCCAGCGCCTTATCGATATCGGCAACGGTATGCGCAGTCGTTGCCACCGGCGTAAAGCCGGTCGGCGTGCGCCCGTAGCCGTTCACGAAGTGCCACAGATGACCAATCATAGATTCTTCATCTTTACTGAGCAGCTCCACGAGATTGATCACCACGCCGTCGGGGCCCTCAAACGCGAACTCCATTGCCTCGCCGACAGCGGGGCCGAAGTTAATGTGATTCGGCTCACTCCAGAACTCGTATCCCTGCGCAGACAGCTGCTCATAGTCGCGCTTCACGTCGCTGGTATAGATATTCAGATTGAACAGACCAATCGCGCGTTTCACACCCGCCTTACGAATTTGTTTGCGCTGGTCACCGCTGAACTGCAGCAGCTGTATCCGGCCGACGGGATCGGCACCGGATGCGAGAAAGCTGTAGCGCGCCGTGGTACCTGCCGGCACCTGCCAGTACGACTCGAAATCAGCGCCCGCCAGAGTCCCGCTGTCAGTCACATCGAGGCCGAGAATTCCGGCATAGAATTCGAGTGACTGGTCGAGATCCGCGACACTGATAATCACGGCACTGACGGGCACACTGCGGGCGTCCTGTGTATTGTTCATAAGTGATTCAGAATGCGATAAAAGTGGCGTGTAGGCATACTGTTCAGAGTAGTGACCTGCACCCCGGCAGATAATGATTTTTATCAATGATTACATATGAACAGGCGCTCTCAAGCGTACTGGAGACGCTAACACCGCTCCCCGCCACCACGCAGCCGTTAGCGGATGCGCTCGGTCGCGTTGCAGCAAGCGATCTCTTTACGGAGCAGGCGGTGCCGCCGTTCAGTAATTCGGCCATGGACGGGTTTGCATTGCGCTCGGTGGACAGCCCGGCCGCTGGCGCGACGGTTGAACTGGAGGTCACTGACCTGCTGACCGCGGGTGAAGCCGGCAGCGATCTGCATGTGGGCCCCGGCGGTTGCTGCGAAATCATGACGGGCGCGCCGGTGCCGGACGGCTGCGATGCGGTTATCCCCGTTGAACAAGTGGAGATCCACCGCGCAACAGATGGCAGGCCGGTCTCCATCACACTTGACCAGCATGTCGCCGCAGGTCGCAACCTGCGCATGGCGGGTGAAGACTTTGCGGCGGGCGATCAACTACTTGCCACCGGCCAACTGGTGACAGCCGAACGGGTGATGGGGCTCGCCGCGACGGGCATCAGCCACGTCGAGGTTCACGGCAAACCGCGCGCCGCGGTGATTACCACCGGCAACGAACTCAGCGACAGCCCAAAGCTGTCGCCGGGCATGATCAATGACGCCAACGGCCCCTATCTGCAAAGTGCGGTCGCGAGCTTCGGCGCCGACCTCGACGGCGTGTACCGTACCGGCGACGACGCCACCCGGCTCATCGAAAAGATCGAGTCACTTACAGGTAACGACATCATCATCACGACCGGTGGTGTTTCGGCGGGACGCATGGATTTCGTACCTGCCGCACTTGAACAACTCGGTGCGGATATTTTGTTTCACAAAGTTGCGATCCGCCCGGGCAAACCGGCACTGTTTGCGCGACTGCCGGACGGCCGCGTGGTGTTTGGCCTCCCCGGCAACCCGATCGCCGTCGCTGTCGGCATGCGTTTTTTTGTCGTGCCGGGCATACGGCGTTTGCGTGGCCTGCCGCAGGAACGGTATGCAACTGCAAGACTGATCGACTCACATCACAAAAAGGCCGGGCTTACTTTTTTTGCCAAGTCATACGCGGAAACAACGGCAAACGGGGAGATGACCGTGCAAATTCTGCCCGGACAACAGTCGTTCAAAATCAAACCGCTGATGCGCGCGAATTGCTGGGCGATTGCCGGCGCCGACAGCGAAAACCTGCAGGCGGATACGGTGCTCAGGATCGCACCGCTAGGCGCTGATTGACGCGATAACGTGCTTAGGCTGACGCCGTGCGTGTAACCAGCGGCGTGCTGACAAACCAAAAATAGATACCGGTCAGCACGAGCATCACCGCGCTCACCTGCAGCGGCAGTACCGTATCGAATTCGTACAGCACCGACATGCTCATCGGCCCTAACACCATGCCGAAGGTCGGCGCAGCGGCCAACAGGCCTGCGGCTGCACCCTGATCTTCGGCGCCAATACTGAGGCTGGCCGCTGTGGTCAGGCTCGGCATCGCAAGGCTGACCGCAAATCCCATCCCGATAAACGTCAGGTACAACTGCGCTACCGTGCTGACGTAAACCATGAGGAAGGTGATGACGCCGAACAGAATGAAGCACACGCGTAACAACGTGCGCGGCTGCATCGATATAAATTGCATCACAACGATCTGCACCACGACAGTCACCACTGCCATCTGCAGAAACGCCAAAAAGACGATACGGATCTGCTCGTCCTGACCCGTGATACCGAGCTGATCCTGAATCATGAACACGGCGATGGTTTGTATTGCCGTGAACACAAAAAACACAACCGCCCAGCCCAGCAGATACGGGAAAATGATACCGAAAATACGCCAGGTTCCCGTGGGAGCACCCTGCTCACGCAGGCGGTCGGGTTCAACCAGACTGAACTGCGCCCAGACGGCAACGCCGAGCGCCAGGGCCGCCGCAATGTACATCGGTAGCAACGGATCCAGACTTGCCAAACCACCGGCGTAAATCGGCCCGATGATCGTGCCCAGACCGCCGGATGAAGCAATCAGAGCCATGCGCTTCGGACGCTCTTCCTCGGTGGATGTATCCGCGATATAAGCCTGCGCTGCCGGCAACATCCCGCCGGCCAGCCCGCCATAAATCAGACGCGCTGCGACCAAAGTAAAGAACAGCGGCAGCGCAACGATCGTGCCGGCGGCGCCGGCCTGCAGCCCGAAGGCCAGCCCGGCATAGCCCACCGCATAACCAATCAGCCCGAGCACAAACACCGCACGGCGACCGAGCGAATCACTGCGCCGGCCCCAAAACGGCGCGGCAAACAAGATCGCTAAATTGGAAATCGAGATAATGGTGCCGATCTGCCACGCGGGCATGCCCATCGACTGCCCAAGCGGCGCAAAAATCACGTACAGCAACGACTGACCGATGCCATAGGTGATCAACCCGCTCAGGAGAATCAGACGGTCTTTGCTGCTACCTGCAGTAATGGACGATTCGGTCATAGTTTGCGCGCATATACAAAGAGGCCGCGAAGTGTCGCAGCCTCTGTCAGTGCGGGGATTGTAACCGAGCGGCAGCGCCTGTGTGAAACAGCGCGACGGGCTCTGTTAATCGCGCTATACAGGCGCAAATACGTCTACCATCAGCCCTGTCGGTGACCGTACCGTCGCGAGCGTGACCCGACCGAACAGCAATTCAACATCACCGTGATGCGTCACATCCAGCTGCATGCGCTCCGCCCGTCGCTGCCAGTCCGCGAAACCGGCCACAGCAAAACGCACCGCCAGGCTGCCGGTTGCGGGCGGTATGGCGCCCGGATACAGGTTGTCGCCATCAATGCCGGTGTACGCGACCAGCTCAACGCGACCGTAAAGATTGACGGGATCACCAAGCACCCGCATGTCGAGTGCCGAGCCCGGCGGCAACCCGACCACCGCTTCGATCTCGGGCCCCGTGATCCGGTGCTGCAACAATTCCTCATGACTGAACAGCGCGGAAAAAAAACGGGCTTCGGCAGCTAGATCGCTCACTGTGGCCACAAACGATGTGACGCCGCTGAAACCGGCGCCGGTCATCTCCATATCCCACTCGGGCACTTCGATCAGTACGACATTAATCGCATCGTGTGCCGGCATCTGAACTTCGCGTACGGTCAACCCGTCGATCTGGTACTCACTGACTTCAGAACGAAAACTGAAACCGGCGGCCTTCAGCTCCGCGACACGCCGCGGCATATCGATGCAGTTGATATCGATGTTTTTCGGACACAGTGCGGTAGTCGCCGCGTTCTCACGCACGGGCCGTGCCGGTGTTGTGAACTCGACAAAGTGCAGCCACCCGGTTTGCTCGCCGGGGCTGCGCAACAACAGCTGCCCGCTGATGCCGCCCTCAGGCAGTCCCCATATGTTTTCCAGTACAGGGTCGCTACCGTGACGCTCGGCCACTGTTTCCAAACCGAAGTGCTGACACCAGAGACGGCGCACCGGGGTCAGGTCAGCAACACCAACAACAATCTGGGCAATGGATGAAATCACAGGCCTAACCTACAATAGCCGCGGCACGCATTCATCCCGTGATGCGCATACCGGAACCAGCAGTATGGATATCGACATTATTCTCGAGTGCAATGTCAGCCCGGCACAGGTTGCCGAGCTGGCTGTCGAAGCCGAAAAGCTGGGCGTCCGCGCAATCTGGACGTCTAACTACCATCAGGACTACGACTGCTACATGGCGCTTATGCCCGCCGCCGCAGCGACCTCACGAATAAAACTCGGCGTGATGGCCGTAACGCCGTGGGAATTACACCCGCTGAAAATGGCGAATGCCACGCATACGCTCAATCAGTACTCCAAAGGCCGGGCGCTGGTTTCCATCAGCGGCGGCGGCGGCGTACTCGGCGCCATCGGTTGGCGAATCGACAAAGATGCACCAATCTGGCCGTTCAAAGACCCGGTCACGCTGGCCCGCTACCCTGAACGCCGGGTCCGCGGACTGATTGAGACCATCGAGATTCTTAATCTGTTCCGCAGCGGCAAGATGACATTCAATTACGACGGCGAAATCTTTCAGATCACGCGGCCGTTCCAGAATAAATTCGACCAGTCGGACGAGCCGTTTTTTATTTACGGCTGCTGCAGTGGCCCAATGATGATCCGCGCCGGCGCGCGCATTGCCGACGGCGTCTTCCTGTCGGACTACACACCCGAGATGATGCCGGTCGCTCACGAGAACCTGGAGCGGGGATTCGCCAAACGCGAATGGCCTCGCGACAACTTCCGGATTAACAACTTCTGGGCCTGGCACATCAAGAAAGACCCGGAGCAGTCACGGATCGAGGGTAAAAACGAACTGATCTGGCGCGGCGCGATTGCAGGCAAGTACGCCCACGATATTCGACCCCATGTCGACAGCGATGAAGAGACCCAGATGATTATCGACAACTGGGACAACTTTCTGCAGCCGTTCTGGAAGCGCGACGGCATCATCCCGAACGTGCCCGAAGCAACCGCGACAAAATTGCTCGATGGCATGTCCTCATGGGGTGGAATCGATGCCATCGACGGCGAAATTGAGCGCTACAAAGCGTTTGCGGATGCGGGCCTCACAGAGCTCTCGCTGCGGTTGTTTGATAACCCGATGGACAGCCTGCAACTGATCGGCGAGCACGTGCTGCCGAAACTCCGCGATTACCAGTAACCGTTAATAGCTGTCAGGGATGACACTCGGAGGATTCGCAGTCCGGCGTTACAAGTGAACCGATGCCGCTGAACGCTTCGCCATCCAGAGTGCCGCCGATCAGATCCACGTGCGTGTCTTCGCACACGATGCCTGCCGCCTGCACGTCAAAGGTAAAGGCGGCATCCTGCAGAGCGTCACCGTCAAAGTCGCCGTACTGCGGCGCTCCGGTGATCAGTGCCTCACCGGTGCCGAGCTGCACCGTTGAGTCATTGATGCGTGTCACGTCAAGGTCAGCAGGGTCACCGGCTGCCTCACTGCTGCCAAGCACCGCAACCACCACGTTGGTATCGGTGTCCGGATCAACTTCGTTCGCTGCGCTCCACGGGTCAACATCAATTAGCGCCATCTTGGGCGCGAAGCTCTCAAAGGCCAACAGCCTGTAGCTGCCGTCCTGTATGAGTGTCGTACCCCCCAGCCAGTGGTTGCCGTTGCCCACCGTAAAATCAATGACACCGGTGGTCTGCGGATGCGCCGCGACATATGACGCGAAATGCGCACCCTGATTCGGGTTCTGCCCCAATGCTGCCACGGACATCGACGAACCCAGTGACTCTAAAAAGCCATTCCAGGTACCGAAGTTGTACGTGTTGTAGTGCGATACGGCCGCAAACACGATGGTGCCGCCGGTGTACAGAAACTGCCTCATTACGACGACTTCATCCGCCGAGTAATACACATGGTCGCCCAGCCCAATGTGCAGATACAAAACGGCGACGCCTTTCAGTTTGTGCGCTGTAATCTCACCGCTGTAACGCTCGGACGTCACGCCGGACAACGCGTTGTAAAACTGGTCAAGCGCTATATTCGGCCAGTAGTTCGGCTCATGAATGAGCACACCGTTGCCGCTTCCGAGCAAATTGAGAGCGAACACATCGTTGTCGTTGCCGAAGTCATCGACCACATAGAACGGAAAGGTTTCGGAAACAATCACTGTGCCGGGTGCCCAGACAGGAATCTGGCTGCAGTTGCTCGTCACCAGCGGTACCTGCGCCATAAAAGGCTCAAGGTTGTTGCGCTGACCACGCAACAGCGCCTGCGTATCGCCACAGCGGATGCCCGTGTCCTCGGTGCGAAACACGAACGCCGCATCGTTGACGCCATCGCCGTCGTAATCGCCATACAACGGCGACTGCGCAATATTGGCAGCCTGGCCCTCACCAAAACTGAAGGCCGCAGCATCAATGTCAGTGACGAAGAAGTCGACGGGGTCGCCTGCTGCCATGCTTTGCCCCAGCACCGCGAGGTAAAGTGAATTGGTGGAATCCGGTTCCACGATATCGTCGGTCGTCCACGGATCAAGGTCCGCGTCAACAGCCAGCGGATTCACCTCGTTAAAGGCAATGAAATGCGAGATTGCATCCAGCGGGCCCGCGCCATTATTGGCCGAGTCCGTCCACTTCTGGTTTGTCCCATAGTCAACAGAGCCGCCCAACCAGTAGGGAGTGGTAGTGCCGTATATTTCACGAGGCAAGCGCCAGCCCGGACTCGCTTCTGCGGCATTCGGGCCGGCGTCGACGGCCAGCGAAGCGTCAAGCACTTCCGCGACCAGCGCCCTGGCAATGCGCGCCCCGGCCTGATTATCGACAAACGGCGCTTTGCCATCGGCCTGAAGATCATTAAACGTAGTGCGGATGAACTCGACGTCGTACAGCGTTCCCTGCACCTCGAGATTGCGGATGCCCGTCGCCGTGGTGCCGTCCAGGATGACCTCGGCAGCCGAGAGCATTGAGGGAGTGCCCAATACCATCAGTAGTAACAATCTGCCCAATTTGCTCTGCACGGCAATGCAACCCCGCCCGACCCGGCCTTAAACGACCCTATGACTATTATAGATCACGCGAAAAAGCCTGGAGCGCGACGCATACGGGAAAACAACTATTTTGCGGGAGCTGCAGTGCGCTTAGGCTGTGCGGGTCTGTTTCAGGAATCCCGCTGTGAATCCATTATTTAATCTGTTTTCAGTTTTTGACGGCCTGCGCCGGCCCAGCCGGGTGCGAGGTGAAGCATGGAAACGCCTGCACCCGAAAGACAATTTCTACCAATCCGTCGCGTTTTTCCCGATGCCGTTTGCACTGATCACTACGGTGAATGAGGAAGGCGTCACATCCATCGGCCCGCACTCGCTGTCGTTCCCCTTCGATCTGATCGAGGAGCCGTCGATGATGGTGGTGTCGCGCGCGGGCTCCAACACCGCGACGAATCTGCGGGCCGGTCGCACCAAAGCAGCGCTGCACTTCGTTGAATTCAAAAAATCGTGGCTAAAAAGCATTGTGGGGCTGGGATACCCGGGCCTGGAACCGCAGGACAAGATGCAGGACATCCCGTTCGAAATGGTGCGCTCAACGTCACCCGAGTACCGGGATGACCCGGATTTCCCGCTGCTGATCAATGAGGCCTTTCAGGTCTTCGAGTGTGAACTGGACGGCGAATTCAAATATCACCCGCATCGTGAAACTGACCCGATCGCCGCAGAGAGCTTTCTCTGTCTGAAGGTCAAAAATGTACTACTGAAACAAAGCTTCGAGCAAAAACTGCTGAACCAGAAACAGTTCCCGAATATGCCGATCTCGTACGGGTTTCGTCACAATGACAAGGAACGGCGCTTTTTCTTTTCCTCACACAACAAACCCTTTCCCGTACATATTCCGAGCCCGCCGGGTCTGGAGCATCAGGCGATCTATTACTCGGCGAATAAGCTGGATCCCGAGGTTCGATTCACGGAAGACGCCTGCAAACTGCTCGTCGATGTCCCGAAAGCATTTATTAATGTTGCGCTGAAAGGGATCATTAAAGAAGCGAAAGCACAGGGAGTGGATTTCGTGGACGAGGAATTCATGAAAGCGTTCAACGAAAAACGCAAGAATTCTTAACCACGCTGCAGAACAAAATCGACGATAGCGGGCACGTTATCGCGGGGCAACACCGGTACCGGGGCGTCCGCGATGGCGTAATCAGCAACGATCGCGACGATGGCCGGGTCATCATTGGCCAGTTCCGAATGATCGTAGCCCGCGCGACGCAGTTCCAGCTTCGGATGAGTACCGTGCTTATAACCCTCAACGAGCACCAGATCGACCTCGCCCAGCCGGGCCAGCAGCGCATCAAACGGCGGCTCATCTTCTGTGCCGAGTTCTCGTATCTGTGCCCAGCGACGCGACGAAGCCACAATCACCTCTTCAGCCCCGGCTGCCCGGTGCTGGTAGCTATCCTTGCCGGGATGATCGATATCGAAGTCGTGGTGCGCGTGCTTAATCGTCGCCACACGCACCCCTCGCTGCCGCAGCTCCTTAATGAGCTCAACGACAAGCGTGGTCTTGCCGGCGTTTTTAAAGCCGGCAACACCGACTATCTTCAGGGTTTCGCTGCCCAGGCAGAACACCAGCCGGCTGAAGCAACCGATTTACCCGGGAAGATGGCACACGGGCGATAGGCGTCACCGTCGTTGCCCTGGATCAATGCACAATTGGCGCAGTTGCTGCCGGGTTTAAAGTTCGGCGCTGTCGATGCCGACGCATCTTCGACGTACATCAGCGCGGCCGCCTGCGGATCGTCGGTAGCCAGTGGCGGCAAATCCTGCGCCAGCGACGGCGCGGCTACGATCAGTGAGCTCGCAGGTGCTGCGATAGCCAGATTGCGCAAGAAACTTCTGCGACTCAGGTGACGATCTCTCATATTTGCTCCTAATTCGGATTGAATTGTTTCTCCGGGTAATCCCTGTGACATCACGCAATGGCCAAGGGTTCACCAACAGGCTGGATTCTAGCAATTCGGCGGGATGAAACCGAGTACGTACAAGCCCTGCGCCTGCCCGACCACGTCACGCTTCAGGCATCCGTAGGCACAACTACCTATGGGCGATGGCAGGCCTGCAGAGGACAATCCCTCCCCGGACTCACCAGTTGAATTGACAAGGCACGGGCACCTGCCCATCGCAGGCGCCCCGGGGACAAGGATGGATAAAGCACTCACTTACAACGACGACGTCGTGCGCCAGTTCGCCATCATGACGGTGGTCTGGGGCATCGTCGGCATGACGGTCGGCGTATTTATTGCCGCTCAGTTAATGTGGCCGCAACTCGGCTTCGACCTGCCCTGGCTGTCATTCGGCCGGCTGCGCCCTCTGCATACCAACGCTGTGATATTCGCGTTCGGCGGCTCGGCGCTGTTTGCGACGTCCTACTACGTGGTGCAGCGCACCTGCCATGCCCGGTTGTTCGGCGATCGTCTCGCCGCATTCACCTTCTGGGGCTGGAATCTGGTGATTGTGCTCGCGGCCATCACGCTGCCGCTCGGGATGACCTCCTCTAAAGAATACGCGGAACTGGAATGGCCGATCGATTTGCTGATCACCGTCGTGTGGGTTGCCTACGCCGTAGTGTTCTTCGGCACCATTATGAAGCGCAAGGTCAAACATATTTACGTGGCGAACTGGTTTTTCGGTGCATTCATTCTGACGGTTGCGGTACTGCACATTGTTAATTCACTCGCCATTCCCGTGAGTGCCACCAAATCCTATTCTCTGTACTCGGGCGTTGTCGATGCGATGGTGCAGTGGTGGTACGGGCACAACGCGGTGGGCTTCTTCCTGACCGCGGGCTTCCTCGGCATGATGTATTACTTCGTGCCCAAACAGGCGGGCCGCCCCGTGTTTTCATACCGGCTGTCGGTCGTGCACTTCTGGGCGCTGATCTCTGTGTACATGTGGGCCGGGCCTCACCACCTGCACTACACCACCCTGCCTGACTGGGCACAGTCACTGGGCATGGTGTTTTCGCTGGTGTTATTTGCACCCAGCTGGGGCGGAATGATCAACGGCATCATGACGTTGTCAGGCGCATGGCATAAGCTGCGTACCGACCCGATTCTGAAGTTCATGATCGTTAGCCTGTCTTTCTACGGCATGTCGACGTTCGAAGGCCCGATGATGTCCATCAAGACGGTCAATGCGCTGTCGCACTACACCGACTGGACGATAGGTCACGTGCACTCCGGCGCGCTCGGTTGGGTCGCCATGATCTCGATGGGCTGTATTTACTCGCTGCTGCCGCGGGTGCTCGGCCGTGACGCGATGTACAGCACGAAGCTCATCGACATCCACTTCTGGACGTCAACCATCGGTACCGTTCTCTATATTGCCGCGATGTGGATGGCGGGGGTAATGCAGGGGCTGATGTGGCGCGCTGTGAATGCCGACGGCACGTTGACTTACACGTTTGTAGAAAGTCTCAAGGCCACGTATCCGTTTTACGCGATCCGCCTCGCCGGCGGCACTTTGTTCCTCGCCGGCACCTTCATCATGGCCTACAACGTCTGGAAGACGATGGCCGAAGCAAAATCCGTCGAACCTGTCCCGGTTCCGGACCCGGCGTAAGGAGACGCGGACATGAAACACGATATTGTTGAAAAAAATGTCGGCCTCATGGCTATCCTGATCGTGATAGCCATCAGCTTCGGCGGACTTGCCGAGATCATTCCGCTCATGGTGTCCCGCACCGCATCCGAGCCGATTGAGGGCCTGCAGCCGTACACAGCGCTGCAGCTTGAAGGCCGGGATGTCTACATTCGCGAGGGCTGCAACAACTGTCACTCGCAGATGGTCCGTCCTTTCCGTGCCGAAACCGAGCGCTACGGCCCCTACTCGGAAGCGGGTGAAACCGTCTGGAACCACCCCCATCTGTTCGGTTCCAAACGCACCGGCCCTGACCTGGCGCGTGTCGGCGGGCGCTACTCGGATGACTGGCATCGCGTGCACCTCATTAACCCGCGTGACCTGGTGCCGGAATCCAATATGCCTGCCTACCCGTGGCTGGAAGACGCGCTGATTGATGCCAGCGCAACGCCGGCCAAGCTGAGCACCATGCAAATGCTGGGCGTGCCCTACAGCGATGCTGACATCGCTGGCGCGCAGGCTGAAGTAGAAGGCAAAACCGAACTCGATGCGCTGGTGGCGTATCTGCAAAACCTGGGCGTACTTATCAAGAACCGGGGTCAATGACATGGATGCAGGATTACTCAGAGGGCTCTACACACTGTTTATGTTTCTCGCCTTCGCGGGAATCGTCTGGTGGGCCTGGAGCGCCCGTCGCAAGGCGGACTTCGACGATGCAGCCGGCCTGCCGCTCGAAGACGACGACCTGCAAGAACACAAAGGAGATCGATCATGATGAGTGACGCAATCATGAGTCAGGGATGGAGCATTTTTGTGATCGTGCTCATCGTGATCAATCTGGCTGGTTGCGGCTGGCTGATCTGGTGGACCATGCACATGCGCACTGACGATCAGGTCGAAGGCGATGAATCGACCGGCCACGTGTGGGACGTTGATCTGAAGGAAAACAACAACCCGTTACCCAAGTGGTGGCTCAACACCTTTTATCTGACGCTGATCTTCACCGTTATTTACCTCGTGTTGTACCCCGGCTTCGGCAACTTCACGGGCACACTGGGCTGGACTCAGGAAGGCCAGTACGTGGAAGAGGTTGCAGCCAGCGACGCCAAATTCGGCGCGGTCTATGCCGCGTTCGGCGATGCGTCGATCGAGGACCTCGCGAACAACCCGGACGCCGTGCGCATCGGCAAAAACACCTATGACAACTTCTGTGCTGCGTGTCATGGCGCGGACGCCCGCGGCGCCATCAGTTACCCGAACCTGACGGATAACGACTGGCTCTACGGCGGCAGCGGTGCCGCCGTGCTGCAAACCATCCGCAATGGCAGGAACGGCATCATGGCGCCTTTCGGTGCTGTGACAGGTGCAGACGGGGCCAACGAAATTGCCGACTGGCTGCTCGCTGACAACCCCGACGACCCGTCAGCCGCGGCCGGCAAAGCCCGGTTCATGAGCTCCGGCTGCATCGGCTGCCATGGCATTAACGGTGAAGGCAATCAGGCACTCGGTGCACCCAACCTGACCGATGACATCTGGCTGCACGGCGGCACGAAGGAGCGCATCGCAGCGATCATCATGAACGGCATTAACAATCAGATGCCGGCCCAACTCGATGTGATCGGCGAAGACCGCGCCCGATTGGCGGCGGCCTATGTACTCAGCCTGAGCAAGGGCACTGACTGATTCACCGGGAGTAACCGGTATGACAACTGGCATCGGCGAAAACAAGCAGGGTATTCCGGAAGATGCGCCGCGCGCCTGGCGACGCTGGTCGCGGCATGCGCAAAACCTGGCAGCCATACTATGGCCATCCTTTATCGCCGCCTGTATCGCTACCGGCCTGTTTTTCGGGCAGGTCGACCCGCTCGCACTCGATGCCATCACGACCCCGATGAATGATTTCTCCATCGAGGCCGGCTACGCCATCGGTTTCTTTTTCTTCTGGGGTATCTGCGCAATTTCGAGCGTGATCTCGGTTTTTCTTGTGCGCACCTCGCGCCGTCGTGACGGTACGCCACGCGACTCGCACCACTGATGACCACCATGGACGGACAATCGTCAACAACACAGTCTCCGCAGTCAGAACAATCGCTCTATGAGTCGGCGGCGAAGATCCACGCGCGTGAAGTCGATGGCCTCTTCGACCGGTTGCGTCACTACTCGACGGTCATTCTGCTGGGCGTCTACTACCTGACACCCTGGCTGATGTGGGATGACCGTCAGGCCATTCTGTTCGACCTGCCTGCACGCCGCTTCTACATTTTCGGCCTGACCTTCTGGCCGCAGGATTTCTTCTACATGGCGTGGCTGCTGATCATCGCGGGTGTCGCGCTGTTCTTTTTTACCGCGCTCGCCGGTCGACTGTGGTGCGGCTACGCATGCCCGCAAACGGTCTGGACCAACGCGTACGTCTGGATGGAACGGATCACAGAGGGCAACCGTTCCCGGCGCGTCAAGCTGGACAAAGCGCCGTGGAATCGCGAGAAAGTGTTGCGCAAAGGTGCGAAACAGTTTCTCTGGATCACCTTTTCACTCTGGACGGGCTTTACCTTCGTGGGCTATTTCACGCCCATACTCGAGCTGGCACGTGAGGTCGTGACCCTGACCACAGGCCCGTGGGAAACATTCTGGGTGTTGTTTTACAGCTTCGCCACGTACGGCAACGCCGGCATCATGCGTGAGCAGGTCTGTAAATACATGTGCCCTTACGCGCGTTTTCAAAGCGCCATGTTTGACGACGACACACTGGTCGTGTCGTACGACACAGCGCGCGGCGAACCGCGCGGCAGTCGTCGCCGCAGTGAAGCACGCGAAGAGCGCGGCCTGGGCGACTGTATCGACTGCACGCTGTGTGTGCAGGTGTGCCCCACCGGTATCGATATTCGGGAAGGCCTGCAATATGAGTGCATCGCCTGTGCTGCCTGCGTCGATGCGTGCGACGGCGTCATGGACAAGATGGGCTACGCGCGCGGACTCGTGCGCTACACCACCGAGAATGCGCTGGAGGGCGGCAAGAGTCGTGTCCTGCGGCCCCGGACCGTGATCTACGGCACCTTGCTGCTCATATTAATAGTCGGCCTCGCGGGCGCACTTTTGAACCGCGCTGAACTACGCCTCGACGTGCTGCGGGACCGCAATGCGCTGTACCGCGAGCTTGCGAGCGGCCAGGTTGAAAACGTGTACTCGCTGAAGCTCACCAACAAAACAAAGACTGATTTTGATGTCGTGCTGACGGTCACCGGTCTGCCCGGCCTCTCGGTCGACAATGAGACCAGCCGTTTCGCTGCACCGGCAGGCGAACTGACCACCATTGCTGCGCGCGTGCAGGTTGAGCCGTCGCAATCTCGTGGTGGCGGCCATGCAATTACATTTACAGCGACTGCAGCCGACAACCCGGAAATTAGCGTTGAATCAACATCGCGTTTCTTCCTGCCGCTACCGCGCTGAATTAAGGAGAACAACATGAGCACCACACAAAATCCTGCCACCGTCGTCGACAATCGCTGGCATCAGCAGCCCGCCATGTGGGTCGTGTTCGGCATCCTCGGCTTTTCTGTCGTATCCAGCTTCGTGTTGTTGTTCATAGCCGTGCGCAATCCTCCGGACATTATCGACAAGGCGCCGGTGCGCATCGAAGCACCCGAGCGCCGCTAAAGGAGCCGCTGCGAATGCTGGACCGCACGAAAACTGACGTTAGCAATCGCGACTGGTCCGCGTACGCGCGGCCCGCAGTCGCGCGCGAGTACGTGCGGGAACTGGATGACGGCACCTGTATCGCCGACCTGCTCGTTCACGGTGTCCACTGCGCCAATTGCACATGGACCATCGAAACGCGTCTCAGGCAAACACCGGGCGTGACATCAATAGAAATAAATCCACTGACGACACGCGCAGAACTGCGCTGGAACCCCGCACAAACCGGCATTGCCGAGTTACTGGAGCAGATCGCTGCACTGGGGTTTACACCCCAGCCATTTACAGATGCCGGCACCCGCAACGAGGCGGAGCAGGAACGGCGACTGGCATTGCGCCGGCTGCTGGTCGCAGGACTCGGCATGATGCAGGTCACGAGCTACGCAGTCGCAATGTACGCCGGTGCGTTTCAGGGCATGGACGCGCAGATTGCGTACTTTCTGCGCCTGATCAGTCTGCTGGTGGCCACGCCCATCGTTGTTTACTCGGGCGCGCCGTTTTTTCAGGGCGCATGGCGCAACCTTCAGTCGATGCGTCCCGGGATGGACCTGCCGGTCGCGTTAGCGATCGGTGGTGCGTGGGCGGCCAGCGTCTGGAATACGTTCGCCGGCAGTGGCGAAGTCTATTTCGATTCCGCCACCATGTTCGTGTTCTTTTTGTCGGGCACCCGTTACCTCGAAGCCGCCGGCCGTTATCGCGCACTCGACGCTACCCATGCGTTAGCGCAACAGCTGCCGACCACAGCTCTGCGACTAACCGGGGAACACAGCGGAGGGCCGGAGCAGGAGGAAGTCGGTGTAATGGAACTGGAACCGGGTGACCGGGTGTTGGTTCCTGCGGGAATTGCCTTTCCAGCCGACGGCCTACTGGCCAGCGAAACAGCAAGCGTGGATGAGTCGATGCTCACCGGCGAATCGATGCCCGTGCGGCGCGAGCAACATGATGCAATTAACGCCGGTACGGTGAATGCCGGCGATGCAGTCATTATCCGTGTTGCGAAAACCGGGCCCGACACCGTACTCGCACAGATCGGTCGTTTGGTCACTCAGGCCGGACGAGACCGCCCGCAACTGGTGGAACTGACCGATCGCATCGCTTCCGTATTCGTGACTGCTGTGCTCAGCATTGCAGCCATCACCGGCTGGGTATGGTGGCAACTGGCGCCGGAACGTGCGTTTGAGATTGTGCTCAGTGTGCTGGTCGTCACCTGTCCTTGCGCCCTGGCGCTGGCAACACCCGCGGCATTTACGGTGGCAACCAGCCGCCTTGCCCGGGACGGTTTTCTGGTGCGCCGGGCGGGTTCACTGCAACGTCTCGCCGGTATCACCCGCATTCTGTTCGACAAGACGGGTACGCTGACCGACAACCATCTGTACATCGCTGACACGGATACGCGGGGCCATTACAGCGCGACTCAGGCGCTGCAGATTGCCGCAGCACTCGAGTCGGCATCCGCCCACCCGATTGCGCGCGCCTTCCGCCCTTTCGCATCCGGCATCCGGGCGACCGATATCGTGCAGGTGCCGGGCGGCGGCCTGCAGGGCGCGGTGGGCGGCGCAACGTGGCGGATCGGCAATCGCGAATTTGTGCATGCGCTGAGCCTGCGCAGTGAGACGAACCCGGACGCATCATGCGCAACCGATAGCGACAGCCGGGAAATATTTCTCGGCAATAACACGGGGCTGCACGCACGCTTCGTCATCGGCGAAACACTACGAGCCGGCGCAAAGGACGTCATCGATCGCCTGACTGCAATGCGCATTGCACCCATGATTGCGAGCGGCGATCAGCCGGGACCTGTTGCTGCACTGGCTGCTCAACTGGGGCACATTGACCACCGTGCCGCACTGTTGCCGGAACACAAATTGCAGCTGGTCCGCGAACTGCAGGCCGGAGGTGCCAGCGTCGCCGCGGTGGGTGACGGGATCAATGACTCGCCTGTGCTGGCAGGTGCCGACGTCTCCATCGCCATGGGGAGCGGCACCTCGGTCGCGCAGCACTCTGCCGATTGCGTCTGGCTGGGCGAACAACTGGAGGGTCTGGACCGGGCCTTTATCGTTGCCCGCAAAACGATGCGCATTGTGCAGCAGAATCTTTGCTGGGCACTCGGCTACAACCTGCTGGCAATTCCGCTTGCGGTAACCGGCAGTATCGCTCCGTGGATGGCGGCCGTCGGAATGTCAGCCAGTTCACTACTGGTCATGTTGAACGCGCTGCGACTGCACCGCAGAGACAGCGGCGACGATCCGGGCTCATGAATATAATTTTCATCCTGATACCGCTCGGACTCTTGTTGCTGCTGTTCGCCGTAGCAGCGTTTTTCTGGGCAGTGCGCGCGGGGCAATTTGATGATCTGGAGTCGCCCGCCTGGCGCATCGTCCTCGACGATGATCGCGCACCGCCCGGGGATCCGGCCGACAATCCGGCTGCCGGCCCCGCCACTGACCAGCGCCCGCCTGCTTGACGATAAAACGAGGCACCCGTCACAGTTTGCCGGTGACAGCGCTGCCATAGTGGCCGCATCATCCAAACGAACGAGCTTTTGCCCGGACCACCATGGCGCCTACGCGATCAACAGATCGACCCGCTGACAGCGAGCTTAGCCAGCTGAACGCGCACATAGAGCCTCTGTCCGCCAGCTCGACGCTTGGCACTCTGGCCAGCGGTCCGGCCTGGACCGACGGCCAGCAACTGCGCATGGGTTTCCGGAACCTGATTGGCGCGCTGGCAGCCAGCACGTTCTGCGCCTTCGTGACCGTAGCACTGCTGTGGCAGATCGCGCCGCCACAAGGCCTCATCCTGTGGCTCGGCTCTATTTCCACGCTGACGCTGCTGCGACTGATGATGCAGCAGCAATACCAGAGCAGCCCGTGCACCGCATTGATGATTCAACGCTGGAAACGCGGTTACGTGGGCGCCACCTTCGCTGCAGGCTGCGTGTGGGGCAGTCTGGGCTTGTTCCTGTTTCCGGCGGAATCAATTCTGCATCAGGCATACCTTGCGTTAATACTCGGCGGGATCAGCGCAGGCGCCGTCACAACTTACGCGCCGGTACCCGCTGCATTTCAGGCCTTTGTGATCCCCGCACTCGGGCCCTTCGCACTGCAGATCGCACTCTCAGGACACGAACACAGCTTCGCGATGTCCATGCTGATTGTGCTGTTCACGCTGACGCTGATGCGCACCGCCAGTGAGTCTCGCAGCAATGTCGTCGGCCTGCTGGAAGCGCAGCTGAAAAACGCCGACCTGACGCGTGAGCTGCATCATCGCGCGACACATGACTCGCTGGTGAATCTGGTCAATCACGGTGAATTTGAGCGCCGGCTGCGAGCCATCACGACGGACCTCAACCGCGCCGATGATGTGTTCTCTGTGATCTTCCTCGATCTGGATTTGTTTAAGGCCGTCAATGACACGGGCGGCCATGCCGCCGGGGACAAAATTCTGCGGGCAGTCGCGGAGATTCTGCGACGGAACACGCGCGGCTCCGATACGGCAGCGCGCGTCGGTGGCGACGAATTCGCCGCCATCCTCGAAGGTTGTCCGCAACCACGTGCGCTGGAAATTGCCGAACGCATACGTGACGAGATCACCAACACCCATATTGAACATGACGGCCGCTACTATTCAGTGAATGCCAGCATCGGTGTCGCCTACGGACTGGTCGGCGAACATACTGTGGAGAGCATGCTGAAAGCCGCAGATGCGGCCTGCTACGCCGCAAAAGAAGAAGGTCGCAACCGGGTCTGCAACAATGACGCCTCAGGTCAGCACGAGAGTCATGATCGCTTTGAACTGACCCAGAGTTTTGCGCTGTCGACCTTTTCAGGCGTGCTCTGAAACGCCTCTATATCGCTCCGTTACAATTCGTTACATCCTGTTACCGGCCTGACGCCAATCCGTCATCTCGCCCCGATATCGTTGTCAATCCGCAACTTAGCGCCTTGTGCACTGGCGCAAAGCCAGCCAGCACGGCTGTTTGCGGGTTCGCGGGGGTGATCCGGTCGGTAGAAGCAGCTAAACGCATCGCTTACCCTACTTCGCCTTCAGACTGATATATATCGGCGTGATTTATACGCTGTTGTACTGCAACAAGCTTGGTGACTATGGACGTTAAAACTCTTTGCCTTGGGCTGCTCAGCGTGCGGGAAGCATGCGGGTATGACTTAAAGAAGACCTTTGAGACCTCTTTCAAGCATTTCTTCCCGGCCGGCTACGGGTCGATTTATCCCGCGCTGGCCGATCTGGCCGCCACCGGGCTGGTGGAGTGCGAGGAAATTCCACAGGTCGGCAAACCCGATCGCAAGGTGTATCGAATTACGCCAGCGGGTGAGAAGGCGTTTGTTGAGGCACTGAATCGCACAGAGCCGCAACACAAACTGCGCTCTGAGTTTCTGGCCATGATTTATTTCTCCGATCTTGTCGATGAAAACCGCCTGGTTGAAGTACTGGACGACCGGGTCGAACAACTGCGTGAGACCGTGCGCAATATCGAAAAACATGAGCGACAAAACGCGGGGGACAACAAATCGGCAGGCGCTGCATTTGTTGCGGGTTTTGGCGCGGTAATTGCCAACGCGGCAGCCGAATACATTGAGTCGAACCGGCACATGTTGACTGATGATGACAATCAGTCAGACGGGATGCTCGATAACCGCAACTGGGCCGCCAACGGCTGAATAAAAATATCGGTACTCGAATTACCGGTGAAGGGAGACACATGAACATCAGAGCAACCGTATCGAAAAAGCCCTGGATTCTGGCGGCGGCGGTACTGGGCGTGCTGGCCCTGTGGATGGTCAGCGGCATTTTTCAAAAACCGGAACTTAAGGACGAGGCCTCGCAGGTCGCGGCAACCAGTGCCACCGAATCCGGCACGGTGCCCGTGCAGGTTGAGCGCTTGTCAGCCGAACTGATTGAGCGGACGGTCGACGTCTACGGGCGCACCGCACCTGCACGACGTATCAGCCTGGCTGCGGAAACTGAAGGCCGTGTGGAGGCCATCAACGCGGCGCGGGGCAAACTGCTGCGCAAAGGTGACCCGATTCTGACACTGGACCTGCGCGACCGGCAGGCCAGACTGCGCCAGGCGGAAGCCAGTGTGCGCGAGCATGAAACCGCCTACAGAGCTCAGGAGTCACTGCAAGCCGAAGGCTACGTGTCAGAAACTGAGATCGCTGCGACGCTGGCCAAACTGGAAAACGCGCGCGCCGAGCTGCTGCGTGCCCGCATCGACCTCAACAATCGCATCATCCGCGCACCGTTCGATGGCTTTATCGAGACCCGTGACGTAGAAAACGGAGACTTCGTGCGCTCCGGGGATCAGGTCGCAACGTTTGTCGACAACCTGACATTGATTGTCACCGGTAGTCTGGCTGAAAAAGACGTGGCCTTTATTTCCGTCGGCGATAAGGCAGTAGCAAAGCTCATCACCGGTCAGGAAGCACGGGGCTTTGTTCGCTACGTGTCACCGGTGGCAGACGAATCGACGCGCACGTTCGGCGTGGAGCTTGAAATCGACAACAGCAACGGCGAATTGCCCGCGGGTGTCACCGCCCAGATGGCCCTCAATGGCGGCGAAGTGCTTGCGTTCCCGATGTCACCGGCCATGTTGTCACTGAATTCAGAGGGCGAGATTGGTGTGATGACGGTGGACAACGCCTCGCTCGCCAAATTTGTGCCCGTGACGATTGAGAAGTCGACGAGTTCGGGCGTCTGGGTTTCCGGTCTTGGCGATGCCGCCACCGTCATTACGGTCGGTCAGGGCTTTGTGCGCACCGGGCAACCGGTGGAAATACTGAATCCGCAGCCACGGGAAACCGCACTCGCCGCCGAAACGCCGCAATGAATAACATTATCGAAGCGGCAAACAGTCGCAGCCGCACTGTACTGATCGGCCTGCTGATCATCATCATTGCGGGCATTACCTCGTATCAGAATATCCCGAAGGAATCCGAACCGGAGGTGGACGTTCCGTACATCTTCGTCGAGGTATTCCTCGAGGGCGTTTCGCCCGAAGACTCCGAGCGACTGCTGGTGCGGCCGCTGGAACAGGAGCTGCAGGCAGTCGAGGGCATCAAAGAAATGCTCGGCTCCGGCTCCGAAAACCGGGCCACCGTAACACTAGAATTCGAAGCCGATGCAGACGTCAACAAGGCACTGGCCGACGTGCGCGAGAAAGTCGACCTGGCCCGGGCGAAGCTGCCCCCGTCGGCGGAAGAACCCCGCGTCATGCAGGTTAAGTTTTCCCGCTTTAATCCGATGCTCGTGATGCTGCTGGGTGGCGATGCGCCCGAACGCACGCTCAACCGGCTGGCGCGCACGCTCCGCGATGAGATCTCCGGCCTTCCCGGCGTGCTTGAGGTCAACGTGGTCGGCGTCCGCGAGGAAGTGCTTGAAGTCATTATCGACCCGTTGCTTCTGGAAAGTTACAGCCTCGCACCCAACGACGTCCTTAATTTCGTCGAAGCCAACAACCGGCTCGTTGCGGCCGGTTCCCTGCAGGGCGATCAGGGGCGCTTCGCGATTAAAGTGCCGGCTGTCATCCAGAACCCTGAAGATGTGCTGAGCTTACCCATCAAAGTCGACGGTGATCGCGTCGTGCGCTTTCAGGATATTGCGACGGTGCGCCGCACTTTCAAAGAGCCGGAAGGCTATGCCCGCATTAACGGCCAGCCGGCCGTGGGCATTGAAGTGGTGAAACGCGGCAAATCCAACGCGCTCGAGACCATCGACAATGTAAAAGCAATCGTTAATCGCTCGGCTGAAAGCTGGCCGCCCGGCGTCAGCCTCACTTACTCCGCCGACAAGTCGTTCTACATTAAGAAGAACATGGCGGCGCTGATGAACAACGTCATCACTGCCGTTTCACTGGTCTTTATCGTGCTGATCGGTGTGTTGGGTATACGCAATGCGCTGCTCGTGGGCGTGGCGATTCCGGGTTCGTTCTGCGCTGCGTTCTTCATTATGAACCTGACCGGCGCCACGATGAACATGGTTGTGCACTTCTCGATGATCATTGCAGTGGGCATGCTGGTGGACGGCGCTATTGTGGTGACCGAACTCGCAGACAGGCGCATGGCCGAAGGTGCGCATCGGCGGCGCGCTTATACCGAAGCCGCACAGCGCATGGCATGGCCGATCATTGCGTCAACGGCCACGACACTGGTCGCTTTCCTGCCACTGATTATGTGGCCCGGCTTCACAGGTAAATTCCTGAAACTGATGCCGCTGACGCTCATCTATATCCTCACCGCCTCGCTGCTGATGGCGCTGATCTTTGTGCCAACCCTGGGCTCCACCTTTGGCAAGCCGGGCCTGTTCAACGACAAGATTCGACGCGACCTGCTGGCCGCGGAGAACGGTGATCTGGATTCGATCGGCGGCTTTACCGGCAAATACCTCGGTGTACTGAAAGCAGCGATCGCGGGCCCGACACGGACGCTGGTCATCATGACCCTGGTGCTGATCTCACTGTTTATTGCTTATTTCACAATGGGTGCCGGCGTTGAGATGTTCCCGAAAGTCGAACCGAGTACCGCCAGCGTCGACATTCGCGCGCGCGGTGATCTGTCTGTGGCGGAGAAAGACCGGTTGGTGCGCCAGGTTGAAGAACGCATCTACGGCATCGACGGGGTTCGCTTCGCCTACGTGAAAAGCGGCGACACCGGTCGCGGCGGCGCGCCGGATATGATCGGTTCAGTGCGCATCAATTTCGCCAACTGGCGCGAACGACGGCCGGCCTCTGAAATCCTTGCGGAGATTCGCGAGCGGACCGCTGACATCGGCGGCATTGTGGTTGAGACCCGCACGCGGCAGGAAGGCGAACAGGAAGGCAAGAAGGTCGATATCGAGCTGTCGTCCGTCAATGGTGAAGCGCTGCGCGATGCAGCTATCCGTTTGCGCGAAGCGCTGGAAACCATCCCCGGCGTCATTAACGCAGAAGACACCGCGCCGATGCCCGGAATCGAATGGAAGCTCAAGGTTGATCGCACGGAAGCCGCCCGGTTCGGGGCAGACGTAACTCTGGTTGGCACGGTCATTCAGCTGGTGACCAATGGCATCAAGGTCGGCGAATTCAGACCGGATGATGCGGATACCGAAATCGATATCCGCGTGCGTTTCCCGCAGGATAACCGCAGCCTTGACCAACTGAGCGAGCTGCGTGTGCCCACACAGCAGGGCAACGTGCCGATCGGCACCTTTGTAACGCGCGAAGCGGGCAATGCGACGCAGACGATCATGCGCACGGACATGCGGCGCACCATGCTGGTGCAGTCAGACCTTGAAGACGGCTATCTGGTGCAGCCGACCATTGACGCACTGATGGCCAAAGTGCCCGCGCTGAATCTGGACCCGAGCGTGGAGATGCGCATCAAGGGCAGCGCTGCGGAACAGGAGGAAGCCATGGGCTTTCTAATGAAAGCTTTCGGGCTGGCGTTGGCACTGATGGCCATGATTCTGGTCACGCAGTTCAACAGCATTTTCCAGGCACTGCTGATACTCAGCGCCGTGGTGTTCTCCACCGGTGGCGTATTGCTGGCGCTGCTGGTTACGGGCCAGCCGTTCAGCCTGGTCAACAGCGGTATCGGCACCATTGCGCTCGCCGGCATCGTGGTGAACAACAATATTGTGCTTATCGATACCTACAATCAGGTGCGAAAAGAATTCCCGAACGCCCGGGAGGCCATCATGCGAGCCTGCGCTCAGCGCATGCGGCCGGTGATGCTCACAACCATCACGACGGTGCTGGGCCTGATGCCGATGGCATTAGCGCTCAACGTGGACATCTTTAAACGCGAGTTTTACATCGGTGGCCCGGGTACCCAATGGTGGCAGCAGATGGCGACCGGTATAGCCGGCGGCCTGTTGTTCGCGACCTTCCTGACGCTGCTGCTGACACCGGCGATGCTGATGCTCCAGGCCAATATCTCCGGTCACTTGCGCGCGCGGCGCGAGCGCCGCCGCGAGGGGCCGGAGCGCGCGCAGACCGCCTGAGTAATCGGCCCCTTTAGGTCAATATCTAGGTCACTATGTTCCCGGAGTCAGTGCAGGCCTTTTTCGCCACTCAGCAGGACCTGCTGTGGATCTGCACGCTGTTTCTTGACCTAGGGCTGACTGTGGTCATGTACCGGCTGTTCGGCAAGGAGGGGCTGCTGGGCTGCATCGTACTGTCGATCCTGCTGGCGAATCTGCAGGGCCCGAAGCTGACCATGATTCTCGGCTTCCAGACGACCTTGGGCGTCATTTTCTATTCGAGCATCTTCTTTGCGACCGACCTGATGAGCGAACGCTACGGGCGCGCGGAGGCTACCAAGGCGGTGCTGATCGGTTTCGGTGTCAGCTGCATCATTGTGCTGATGCTCAGTGTTGCGCTCCTGTTTGAACCGTCCACCGCACCGGAAACCGCGGCCTTCTCGCGCACCATTCAGGAATCATTCGAAAACATACTGAACTTTACGCCCCGTTTCGTGTTTGGTTCGTTGTTCGCCTATCTGCTGGCACAAAGTTTTGATGTCTGGCTGTTCCATCGCATCAAGCGCGCGACCAACGGCAAACACCTCTGGTTGCGTAATAACCTGTCGACACTGTGCTCTCAGGCCTTCGACACGCTGGTTTACAGCTTCGTTGTCTGGTGGGGAGTGGTCGAGCTGGAGACGGCTTTGCAGCTCGGTCTGGTCAAATACGGCTTCAAGGTGGCGATTGCCGCCATCGACACACCGTTTATATACTGGGCACGCAGCTGGACCCGGCATCAGGCCAAAGCGGACGAGACTGCGAAACAAGCCGCGTAGCAACGCGAGCAATGCTGTTTTAACCTGCGCCCAACTGCTGCTTCTCGAGCTTGGCCCAGGAATCGCGCAACGTCACAACGCGATTAAAAACCAGCTTTCCGGGCGCCGAATCCTTACTGTCGATCACGAAATACCCGGTACGCTCAAACTGCACTGCAGCCGGCCCGGCATCGGTCAGTGAAGACTCCACGCGCGCGCCGGTCAGCACCGTGAGCGAATCAGGGTTGAGGTGCTCACGAAAATCCTTGCCGGAGCTGTCGGCATCGGGTCGCGGCACGTTGAACAGACGATCATACAAGCGCACTTCCGCTGGCACAGATTCGGTTGCCGATACCCAGTGTATAGTCCCCTTTACCTTGCGCTGATTGTCGCTGCCACTGCGAGTCTCCGGGTCGAAAGAACACAACAGCTCAATGACGTTCCCTGACTCGTCTTTGACTATCTCGTCGCAGCGGATAATGTATCCGTAACGTAAACGCACTTCGCCACCAGGGCGCAGTCGGAAGAATTTGCGCGGCGGCTCTTCCATGAAGTCGCTGCGCTCAACATAGATTTCACGCGTCAGCGGCAGCTCCCTGTCACCCATCTCCGGCTTGGCGGGATGATTCTGAGCCGTGACCATCTCGACCTTATCGCCCGGCCAGTTGGTTAACGTGACTTTGAGCGGATCCAGCACCGCCATCACCCGCGGGGCAACTTCGCCGAGGTCCTCTCGGACTGAGTTTTCCAGCACACCCATCTGAATGATGTTCTCTTTCTTGGTGATGCCCACGCGGCGGCAGAAGTCGCGGATGGCGCCGGGGGTATAGCCGCGCCGGCGCATCCCGGCGATTGTGGGCATTCGCGGATCATCCCAGCCCGACACGATGCCTTCATCGACCAGCGTCGCCAGCTTGCGTTTACTCGTCACGGTGTACGCAAGATTCAATCGTGAAAACTCGATCTGTCGCGGCCGGGACGTAAAATCGAGCTGTTCAATCACCCAGTCATACAACGGCCGGTGATCCTCAAACTCAAGCGTGCACAGCGAATGGGTTACACCTTCCAACGCGTCGGAAATAGGATGCGCAAAGTCGTACATCGGGTAAATGCACCACTCATCACCGGTACGCTGATGCGTCGCTTTTCGGATTCGGTATAAAATCGGATCGCGCAGATTGATGTTCGGTGAAGCCATGTCAATTTTGGCACGCAAACACAACTCGCCGTCCGCAAAATCACCGCGCTTCATTGCAGTGAACAAATCCAGGTTTTCTTCGACACTCCGTTCCCGGTACGGGCTTTCTTTGCCGGGCTCGGTCAGTGTTCCGCGGAACTCACGTATCTCATCCGGAGACAGGCTGTCGACATAGGCCTTGCCTGTATGGATCAACTGCAGTGCACAATCGTAGAAGTCCTGGTAATAATCCGACGCGTGTGTCAGCCGCTCGCCCCAGTCAAACCCCAGCCAGCGCACATCCTCCATGATGGCGTCCGCGTAGGCCTGATCCTCTTTGAGCGGATTGGTGTCATCAAAACGCAGGAAACACGGGCCACCGTACTCTTCGCTGATACCGAAATTCAGGCAGATCGCCTTGGCGTGGCCGACATGCAAAAAACCATTCGGCTCGGGCGGAAACCGGGTGACGACCTGAGCACCGTCAGGCGCCGTCCGCAGCCAGCTCACAATGCGCTGGCGGATGAAATCGAGACCGGTCGATTCAGTCGAGTCTGTCATGGTGTCCTGTAATCCGGTGGCAAAAAATTCCGCTTCACACTGAGCGAGGCGCGGGTATTATAGTCACAACCCCCGCCCGGTAAGGGCTGGAGGTAGTGCTTGATTTAAGCTGCTGATTTTACATAATGGCTGAGCTAGACGATGCCAATAACAACAACAATAAAGAGTGTCTCATGCGTCAGATTTCCGATCGCTTTCTCGCTGCTGTCCGTCGCTGCGTCGGCCCAGACCCGGTCAAACAACGGCTGATTGATGCGTGGAGCCATGAACTGGAAGACATCGGCATAAGCGAATTGCCGCGGCCACTGCGTCGTGAGTTTAAGCAGTTGCGTGAGGCCATGAGCACCGCGCAGCCACAACCTCATGAATCAGCCGCCAGCGCATCGGTCAGAAAGATGTCAGCGCAACAGGCTGCACGTTATACGCGGCAGATTCTGCAGTTGTCGCAGGACCTGCAACGCATCAGCGTGCAAACAGATACATTGCTTGATGCGGATGACAATGCGCAGATTGTGTTGCAGGGAATCGTTGCGCCGGATCGACTGAACTAACCGGTCAACGCAGTCGTCACGACCTGACTTTGCGACTCAGTCATCCAGCCCCAGCGCGCCCGGGTTCATGAGACCGTTTGGATCAAGTGATGACTTGAGCTGACGAATCAGACCCAGTGTTTCAGGTTTGCGCGTTTCCAGATAAGGATAATCCTTACCAATCTGCAGGTGACACGCACCATTTTTCGTACAGATCTGCTGAATCCGGCCCTTGATCTCTTTCACCAGTGCCCTGCCCTCCGGGTTGTCCGGGTGAGTCGGCACGGACGGCAAAAGCTGCTCGGGGTACATTTTCTGATGATAAATCGTCTGTGAGTCGTTCCAGAGGAATGTTGGCTCGTAAATAAAAGCATTGCTGCTGAATGCCATGAGCATTCGCGTCAACTGCACACCGCGTTTATCCATGCGCTCACGGTACTCATCCACCAGGGCTTCAAAATCCGCATGGTGCTGCAGCAGCTTCGAGAACGGCACGATGCTGTGGGTAGGCTTCCAGCGCTCACCGTTGGGCCCGAGTATTGGCAGCAGGTCCATAAACGGCTCTGCGCGGAAAAACAGTGGAATCGAGTTGGCGACTTCCGCACCGTACTTCTGCGCCACCGCACGAACAGCAGCGACCTTCGCTCTCGCCTCTTCGTCAGTGACGCCCTCGCAGCTGAAGTGTGCCGAATACGAGGCATTTTTCAGGAAATTTCGCCCTGCCATGCCCATCTTGGCGAGTTGCAACAACCCGTCGATCGGGCTGCGCGCCGAGCGCATGATGGAGCGCGCTGCTTCCAGCGTGCTCGTTGATTCCATGCGCGTGAGTGCTGTTTTCTGCTGCCGCGGATCAAGACCAAAGCTGTGTGCGACGACACCCAGCGCGGCTACCTCCATCTGTGCTTTTAGCGCGCTCTCGCCATCCGGGAAACCGAATGAACACGCGGCGAAACCCTCAGGGTTTTTAATCAGCCGCATGCTGACACGCGCCTTGACTCCCAGCGCCCCGGAGTCACCTGCGAAAATACCGGTCAGGTCAGGGCCATAAAAACGGAAAAATGCGGAACTGTTGACGCCACCGCCGGAACCCGTCGACAGCAACTCACCGTTGGCGAGCACGATATCGAAACCCGTCAGCGATTCCGCCGACAAACCGTAGGCGCCGGAACCGTAATTAACGGCATAGGACGACATACCTCCGCCCAC
>JABDLC010000005.1 GCA_013001905.1 Gammaproteobacteria bacterium
CTCTTCTGCGGCGGCATTACGGTGTACAACCCGCTGGTGCAGTTCGACGTGAAGCCCTGGCATCGCGTTGGCGTGATCGGCATCGGGGGTCTCGGCCATCTTGCGCTGCAGTTTTGTAAAGCCTGGGGCTGTGAGGTCACGGCTTTCACCTCCAAACCGGATAAACGGGACGAACTGTTGGCACTGGGTGCGACCGACACGCTGGATTCGACGGATGCGAGCGCACTCGCTGATGCGAAAGGCAAGTTTGATTTGTTGTTATCGACCGTGAACGTCACGCTCAACTGGAGCGCGTATCTCGGCACGCTGTCACCGCGCGGGCGGCTGCACTTTGTCGGCGGGGCACTCGAGCCGATGAATATCAGCGCGATGCAGCTGATCGGCACGCAACTGACCCTCTCCGGTTCGCCGGTCGGCAGCCCGGCCACCATTGCCGACATGCTGGAGTTCGCGGCGCGACACGACATCGCGCCGCAAACGGAACACTACCCGCTCAGTGACGTGAACGCGGCGCTCGACCATCTGCGCAGCGGCAAGGCGCGCTACCGCGTCGTGCTCGATATGTAACTGTTACCCCGGGTTGAGCTTGCCGGGCCAGCGCTGCATCACGCGTGCCATCGCATCGGGCTCGGCGCGTTCAAACACGGTGCGATTCAGCTCCTGATAGAACGGCGGCCCGCCCTCTTCCGGCCATTGCCGGGTCGCATCAATAATCACTTTACTCGACGTCTTACGATCCGGCGATGCCGGATCCAGCGGAAACGCCATGCGGTTCTCAAACATCTTAGTGGCTGTCGCCGGCTGCCAGCGCGAACCGATCGCGAATCTGACGGCAGTCGAATCGAGCACATCGATATCGTCATCGACAACGACGGTCACGCGCGCCAGCGGATTAAACATGGCCGAGTTATGCGCCACTTTGAAGGCCTGACCCGGCTCGTCTTTTTTGATGCTGATGTAGACGATGCCCTGCGAATCATGCGGTGAGTCGTAATCCACGACTTGCGGGAACTGCTTTTGCAGCCGGTAAATGTTTTCCGCGCGTTGCGGCGCCGTGATGTACTCCGTGACGACACCGGTGAAACTGTTCATCACCCACGGGTCGTTACGATGCGTGACCGTGTCGACCGTCATCACGTAGTTTTTCTCTTTCTTGATGCCCATGTAACCGTACATCTCGTGGTACGGCCCTTCTTCTTCCATGTTGTAGATATCGACCGTACCTTCGATCACGATTTCAGAGTGCGCCGGCACATCAAACACGCCGCTCTCGGTCTTCACGACCTCAATCGCCTTGCCACGCAACCCGCCGGCCACCGCGAGCTCGTCGATCGGATCTTTCTTGCCGAGGCGCGAGGGTATGCGTGAGCTGCTGACCATCCACGTGATCGGGTCCTGACCGATCACCAGCGTCACCGGAATGCTTTTTTCGCCGCGGCGTTTGGCGGCCTTCACCATCCTGATGCCGGTCTGGCCGCCCTCGAAATTCACCATGATCTTGCGGGGCCCTTTAACCTGGCACCGGTAAGTACCAAGATTGACCCCGAGCTTCGGGTCGCGCGTGTAGACCGACGCCGTATTAATGTACGGCCCCGCATCGCCCGGGTTGCCCAGAATGAACGGAAATGCCGTCACATCGACATCGTCACCACGCTGTACGTTCTGCTTGCACGGCGCGTCTGCGGGCGCGACGCTGGCCGGCGTTAACTGCGGCCACTCGCCACCGTTTTCTTTCAGCACGCCGAGCATCTTGTCGGTGGCATCGCGGTAGGTTTGATGCGGGTCATCCGGATGCACGGGCGTGCCCATCAGCATCGCCTCGGTAATTACGTTGCCCTGCAGATTAGCAACGACCGGGCCGGGATACGCACGGCCATTGGCACGCAAATCAGTGAACACCACCGCAGGCGCTGCACGCTTACCGAAGTTGTCCATCAACGCGTACACAATCGCGGTCGCGTCGAAGCGATCCTGATTGACGCCGTCGAAGCGCTCGAGGATGCCGCGTGCATTCAGTGCCGCGACAAAGTCACGGATGGAGTCGTACGGCGGTTGCAGCCCGGCAGCTGCCGCCGCTGTATTGCCCGAGACCCGCGCGCCCTCGCCTGCTTTCGCACTGGCCAGTGCGGCGGCTGCCGCGCCGGACAACAGCACTGCACGTCTGGAAATTGATTGGGGATCGAAATCCGATGCACTCATCGCCGCGCCCTTCCCTCATGCCCGAAACAGTCATCACTATAGCCGCTCCCGCCCGCAGCGACAGTCCGTCTGGCAGACACACGGCGCGACGTGCGCAGCGACCGGCGGCTTTGGTGGACAATGACGCCAGCAGGTTAAAAATAAGGAGCGCCTCGATGGCCGACCACAACAACAACGACTCACTCTTTTCCCGCCGCGACCTCGTGGCAGGTGCGGGCATGCTCGCCATGCTGGGCATTCAGGATGCGATTGCCGGCGGCCACACCGGCGACCGCCCGGTGCTGAGCGAGGAAGAACAGCTGGCGCTCGAAAAAGCCAACGCTGAGCTGGTCAGCAATTTTGTGGCGGATTACTCCACCCGTGACGCTGACGTACTCAATAAATACGTGACTGACGACATCATTTACCAGATCACTCCCGGCATGAAAGACATCGTGGGTGCCGAGGCTTTCCACAAGCACAACGCAAACATGTTCGAAGGCCTCGACAAAGTGGAGTGGGTCAATTTACGGCAGTTCGCCGTCGGCCAGATTGTGATCAACGACCGTATCGATGACTTTTTTCCGTATCCGGGCAGCAAGACACCGCGCATGCGCTTCCGGGTCGCCGGCTACTTCCTCATTGAGGACAACAAGATCAAAGTCTGGAAAGACTTTCCCTACCCGGGCAGCAAACAGCTCATCGAACCCGCGCCGAAGGCCTGATGCTGCAGTTGTCCTAGTCGGGCTTCGGCCCGGAGTAGGACTTACCCGGATAGGACTTACCGGGCATTGGCACCAGCATCGGCACCTGCTTCTGGTAGTCGCGGTAATCGTCGCCGAGCGCGTTCGCCAGATCACGCTCTTCGTAACGCACGCCAATCAGAATGTACATCGTCATGCCCAGCGAGAAGAGCGCGTGCCCGTAGGACATGCGCGGCGTTGACCACAGCATCAGCAGCAAGCCGAAGTACAGCGGATGGCGCATGAAGCGATAAAACCAGCGCGCCTGAAAAGGCTGATGGGTATACGGCCGGCCCCACAGGTTCAGCCAGACCTGACGCACGCCGAACAGATCAAAGTGATCCGTCATGAACGTCGATGCGAGCACAATAATAGTCCCGAGCATGAAAAGCCCGTAAAGGATCGAATAGCCGAGCGCCGATGACGTGCCCCACAACCAGACCTGAATCGGTTGCCACTGCCAGAATACAAACGCGAGCACCAGCGATGACGCCAGCACATAAGTACTGCGCTCATAGGTCTTCGGAATAACACGGGTCCAGATTTTTTTGAACCCCGGACGCGCCATGATGGAATGCTGCAGCCCGAACAACAGAATGAGGCCGATATTGATCATCACCGCCTGCGGAATCGGGATGACCTCACCGTCATCCACGCCTTTCAGTACCCACACGTTGGTGAGAAAGAAAAACATGTAGACCAGCGTGAACAGCGTGATCACATAACAGATGCCGCCGTACAGCAGCCCGAAAAATCGCCCCATGACGATCGCCCCTTCAAAACCAAAGGAAAAACACAGGCCTTAAATATTACGTGTGGTTCAGCGCCGTGTCATGCGGCGCTCAGCGAGTCCGCCGCCAGAGCCACCAGCCCCACAGCGCCAATATGCCGTTGAGCAGCCCGATCATGATGAAGGGCGCGGCGGGTGCGATGCCGTCGTACATGCGTCCGCCGACACTCGTTACGAACAGAATGCCGGCGGCGCCGAATATCGAAAATGTGCCGACGACCGCGCCGCGAAACTGCGCGGGCGCCTCCTGCCCGATCAGCGTATTACTCGCGAGCGTGACGCTCATCTGACCGATGCCCAGCACGATGCTCGCCGGCATGAGCCACTGCCCGAGCGGATCACCCAGGATGCCCATCCCGCAGTAGCCGATGAGCCCCAGCAGCAGTGCGATGCTCATAGTTAAGGTGCGATCCAGACGGTCGTTCAGCCAACCGAGCACGGGCGCCCATAACAATGCAGACGTCATGACCACCGCAAACATGCCGCCGGCCATCTTGGCTGCTTCATCGGCAGACATGCCGTCGGCAATACCGGCCTGCGTCAGCCACAGCGTATAGAAGGTGCCCACCACCACCAGATCGGCGCGGCCTATGAACGCGCAGCCGTAGGCAAGCACGAGTTTCGGATTGATCCTGGCCGCCTTAATACCCTGTGCGAGCAATAATTTCAGCGGCTCTTTCTCGCGCACCTGCGGCGGCGGTCCGCCGACCAGCCCGATACGAAGGACCAGCGCCGCGACCACGCAGCAACCCGTCATCGTAATCATGGTCAGACGACTGGCTTCGAGTGGCGCGTAACCCATTCCTGCATACCAGTCAGGCAGGCGCGCGAACACCACACCGACGATGATCGCACCCACACCGATCGACATGCCGGCGAATGCCACCATCTTGCCGAGCGACTCGGCGCGCGGATAATCGACCTGTATGGTCGTGATCATTACCGTCACGGCCGCGATACCGATCGTCGCGAACATCCGGATCGCGACGAGTTGCGTGACGGTGCTCGCATAACCGAGCGCAAGATAGCCGAGGCCGAGTATCAGCAGGCCGCACACCAGCACCACCCGGCGCCCGTACTGATCCGACCACGCGCCCAGCAGGCCGCTGATTGAAATCAGCACGAGCTCGCCGTAAAACACAAGATCGCCGGCGACCCGCCCCTGCTCGCCTGTTGGCAGACCAATATTGGTATTCAGCACATACGGCATGATGACGCTGAGAAAGGTGTTCAGCGCGATGCTGGCAAAAGCCGCGAATAAAAAGGTCCAGGCGTTAAGTTTGCTGATTCCGGGCGCGAGCAGTACCGGGCCGAAGCGTGTAGCGGGTGTGTCAGTCTGCATTACCGACCACTGCGATTACGCGCCGGTTCCATTCCTTCGTCATCGTCTCATTCACCAGAAATTGCGCGAGGTTCGCGCGAGTGATGTTGATACCCACCGGATAGTGTTCCCGCTCTTCTACGAAATAATCGCCGTCGGCCTCACCGTCGACCAGAAACGGCGCGCGCACCACAGTAACATCGTAATCATTGTCGAGCACCTGAAGCTCCATCTGGTACATGTCAGCGTAGTACTTGCGGCGCAGGAACAGATAGATATTGCGCCGAATCCCGTCGCGTTTGATCTGTGCCGCGCCCGTCGACGAAATCACTACCAGGCGGCGGATACCGTGTTTCGCCATGCCCTTCAGCACGGCTGCGTGTGCAATCGTCGAGAGTTTGTAGCGCTTATCAAACAGGTCGCGCTTGCCCACCGACGTAATGACCGCATCCGCGCCCTCAAGCCCGTCAACAATAGACTGCTCATCGAAGGCATCGCCGTGCCGCTTGGTGACGCGCGGGTCATTGCTCTTAATATTCTCAGGCGTTCGCGCAAGACCGATGACTTCATGCCCTGCCGCCAGCGCCTGCTCAATCAACTGTGTGCCGGTCTGGCCGGATGCCGCAACAATCGCAATTTTCATGGCTGACTCCGGCTACGCGTTTTCGTCGACGGGCAGACTGATACAGCGATTCAGCTTGCCGTCTTTGCACTGGTAGACACTCATCCGCCGTTGCTTCACCTGTTCGCCCTCCTTCAGGATCTGATCTGTCTCGACCACGACGACGATGTTGCCGAAGGCTTTGGCGAAATCGACATGCCCCGACAGGTAATTCGGGTCGTTGATGATGTACTGCATG
The DNA here is from genome assembly GCA_013001905.1 of Gammaproteobacteria bacterium. Classification (GTDB taxonomy): domain Bacteria; phylum Pseudomonadota; class Gammaproteobacteria; order Steroidobacterales. The sequence continues at coordinate 5,893 of JABDLC010000005.1, forward strand.
CCCATCTTGGCTTTCTCTTTGGTATCGGACAGCAGCTTCGGCCCGTCGGCCTCAATGTTGTACCAGGAGAAGTCATCGCTGGCGTACGACAGCATAAGGTCGACATCCTGATTCTTGTAGGCCTCGGCTGATTTCAGGTAAATGTCTTTGTAGTTGTGGTCGCTCATTCTCGTTCCCCCTGCATAAAGTTGGCCGCCAGTTGCTGCGGATCTGCGTTGGTCAGCTCCGCGAGCTTTGCGGCCGCACTCAGGAGATCGAGCGTTTGCTCAACCGCCCCCATGATCTGCGCCCAGCCCTCGTCGCTGTCGAGCCGGATGCCGCCGGCATACACCGGTGACTTGCGCGCCCGCATCGCGAGATAGGTAATCGCGGCAGGCAACAGCAACAGAGGCAACAGCAGCGGCACGGTGCTGCCGTCCAGCGTGACGCCCAGCGCTTTGGATTCATCTTCATTACGTTGCAGCCGCAATTCCATCAGCGCATCAACCACCGGGCCGGACCCGGACAACTCGGCGAGACACAACTCGACATAGGCCGGGTGATTACGCATGTGCTGCGCCTGTTTCAAAATCTGATTCTTGGCGAAGCCGAACGGGTCATTGTGTAACGCGGCTGCCGATGCCTGCGGGTCGGGAAACAATTCGTCGAGCGGCACGAACAGCGTGCGCTCGCGGCCCCAGGTCTTAATGAGCCCGCCAATGTCATCGAAGTAGCGGTAGATGAGTGTCTTGGCGACACCCGCTTCGTCGGCCACGGCCTGCACCGTGACGTTGTCCGCACCTTCCCGCACCAACACGGTTTCGAAGGCATCGAGCATCGCCGCTTCGGTGCGAACCCGACGCTCCTGCCGTACGACTTTTGCCGCTTCACCCACTCAAACTGACCTCAATGTCTACTGTCAGGTTACTTTTTACCTCGGAATCGCTTAGATACTAGCCTTAACAGGGGCTAAATGCCACATTCTGGTGCGCTGAGTTGCGTTGAATGCGTTTTAAGTGCACTGTATCGTTACATTGAGGGGGAAAACAATGGTCAGCAAGATTCGACCAGGTTGGCTTGCAGTTCGTTCATGGATTCCATGGGCGGCCGGATGCGGCTTTGCTGCGCTGGGTGTCAGCCCCGCACTCGCCGAAATTGAAGAAGTCGTGGTGACGGCGCGTAAGCGTGCCGAGATTCTGCAGGAGGTGCCGATGAGCGTGACCGCGATCGACACCGCGCAGCTGGAGCGACTCGGCCTGCGTGACCTCAAAGACATCACCCGCTACACGCCCGGCGTCACGCTGGACAGAGGGTTCGGGCTAAACGATCAACGGCTCGTGATACGCGGGTTGTCTCCATCGCGCGGCCGGCCCAACAGCGCCGCACTGGTCGACGGCATCGACCTCACCACCGAATCGGTCAGCACACCCGGTGGCTCGCTACTGATTAATCCGCGACTGCTCGACATCGAACAGGTCGAAGTGGTTAAGGGCCCGCAAAGCGCACTGTATGGCCGGGCGGCATTTGCCGGTGCGATCTCGTACACGACCCGCGGACCCGGCGACGAACTCGAAGCCGAGGCCGGTGTCGATGTCGGCGAATACGGGCGCCGCTATTTACGCGCCGCCATTGGCGGGCCGGTCACCGAGGCCTTCGGGCTGCGGCTGAACGCACTGAAATGGAATGAAGACGGCTATTATCAGGAAGGGTTTACCGGCGCCGATCTGGGCGGCGGCCATGGTCACGGCGTGAGCCTGGTTGCGCAATGGGATAACGACGGCCGCTTGACCGCTCGCGGCCGGGTTGCGTATTCGGATGATGAATACGATCAGCAGGCCACCTTCTACGACGCTGCAAACACGTTCCTTTGCATACCGCTCACCGGCCCCTGCACGAACCCGGCGGACACCGCGAACGAACCCTTTGTCGGCCTGTTTGGCGGCAGCCCGCCGGACGCGGCTGGCCGCGTGTCCTTTCTCACACCCCGGCCGGAAGCCGGCGACATACCGGCGGAACGCAAACCCTACGAAGGCGGATTCGCAGAAGTACTGAACACGTCCCTCAAACTCGACTGGGAACTCAATCGCGGCACGATCACGAGTTACACCGGCTATTCGCGCGCCGACACCGGGCAGGAATTCGACGCGGATTTCGATGTGCGGCCGAACGCCGATTTCACCGAGGACATCGGGCGTGGCGGTAGCTTCGTGGACTTCGATACCGAGACCCGGGTATTCAGCCAGGAGTTGCGTTACTCCTCGAACGTCGACGGTCCGGTGCAGTATGCGGTGGGCGCACTGTATTGGGACGAGAAGGTGGACCAGGTCGAGACCGGCGTGAGCGTACTGGCGCTGCCGCCGTGGCCTGGCAGCACGCCGGAGGGTTACTTCAACTCAGTCGTCCCGACCACGATTGTTTTGCCGAACAACGTTGGCCGGGATACCAACAGCCGCTCGTTATACGGCACGCTTGACTGGGACATCGCCGAGCAGTGGCGTCTGGGCGTGGAAGCGCGATACGCACGCGAGCAAATGGATGTGCTGGGCTCCGGCTGTGGCAATGCATTTATCTGCGCGTTTCCAACCACGCCGGACCTCGCGATTGTGCCGACACCGGATGGTCTCAGCCAGATCGTGAAGATCCCGGTTACCGACAGCAAATCCGGCTACTACTTCACACCCAAGGCGGTCATCGAGTGGACTCCGCTCGAAGATCTGCTGACGTACTTCTCGATCAGCCGCGGCGTCAAGCCGGGCGGCATTGCCACGGTCGCCTCCGGCAGTTGGATGGACCAGGGCGTAATGCCGGACGGCAACCTCAACGAATTGAAATTCGATGAGGAAAAACTGACCGCCTTCGAACTGGGCGGCAAAACCACGCTGTTTGATCGCAGCCTGCAGTTAAACGGCGCTGTGTTTTTCCAGAAGTACGATGACAAGCAGGTGCCGGTCCAGCAACTGGTCAACGGCTTCCTAGCGTCCAATCTGGAAAATGCCGGTAACGCAGAAGTCAAAGGGCTCGAGCTCGAGGCGATCTGGGTACCGACGGACAATACCCGCCTGCAGCTCGGATACTCGTACCTTGATGGCAAATACAACACGCTGTCCTACACCACCAACTCCAACAACAGCGTCGCACGCGCCGGCAACTGCCTGCCGGTTGCCGGGGTCTGCCAGATCGAACTGAACGGCAACAGCCTGGAGGACATACCGAAACACTCGGTCGTGCTCGTCGGCGGCTGGTACCCGCCCTTCGGTGACGACGGCATGACCGGCCTGTTAGAAATCGACGCGCAATTCGAAGACGAACGCTTTATTGATGAATTTAACGACCGCATGCTTAAGTCATACACGGTCTTCAATGTCCGCGCCGGGGTGCAGAGTGATCGCTGGGACGCGATCCTGTACATCAACAATGCACTGGATGACGACACCATCAAGAGCTGGTCCGCCGGCACGGGTGTGCTGGCGACGGCCGAACGATTCAGCCCGAACCTCGGCATTTTCCCGCCCGAGGGCTTCAGCATTGCCCCGCCGCCCCGCCACTGGGGCATCCGGGGCACCTACCGTTTCTGACCGGGGCCACGTGGTGGTTCACATCCGGCGGTGCGATCAGTTAAGGTCTCCTCAGCTTTCTTCGAACAAGAATAAACTGAGGATTCCCGATGAAACTCTACGGCGCTCTCGCCTCTCCGTATGTTGCCCGCGT
>JABDLC010000099.1 GCA_013001905.1 Gammaproteobacteria bacterium
GCCACCGGCAGCCGCGTGCGCGAACTGCCGATTCCCGGTAATGATCTCGATGGTGTGCACTATCTGCGCAGCATCGCCGACGTGCAGGCGATGCAGGAAGAGTTCGCCGTGGGTAAAAAGCTGGTGATCGTCGGCGGCGGCTATATTGGTTTGGAAGTGGCGGCGGTTGGCACCAAACGTGGTCTCGACGTGACCGTGCTCGAAACCGAAGAGCGCGTCATGAACCGGGTTGTTGCACGCGAGATCTCACAGTTTTTTCAGGACATGCACACCGAAGAAGGCGTGCACCTTGAGCTCGGCCGCCGGGTGCAGGAGATCAATGGCGAAGGCGGTCACTGCGTATCGGTGACGTGCGCCGACGGTTTCACCGCACCGGCGAATATGGTCGTGATCGGTATCGGTATCCTGCCGAATGTCGAACTTGCGGAAGCCGCGGGCCTGACCTGTTCCGATGGCATCGTCGTGGACGAGTACTGCCAGACGACTGACCCCGACATACTGGCCATCGGTGATTGCAGCAAACACCCGAACGGCCTGCTTGGCAGGCATCTACGGCTGGAATCGGTACACAACGCCATTGAGCAGGGTAAGACAGCCGCCGCAACTATCACCGGCAACCCGACACCCTACAATCAGGTGCCGTGGTTCTGGTCTGATCAGTACGATGTAAAAATGCAGATCGCGGGTTTAAGTGATGTGCATGAGCAGTTCGTGGTGCGCGGCGACCCGGCCACGCGGTCATTCGCTGCCTTTTACCTGCAGCAGGGCAAGATCGTCGCCGTGGATGCGGTGAACAGCCCGAAAGAATTCATGATCGGCAAAAAGCTGGTGGCCGCCGGCGCGGAAATCCCCGTCGACGACCTTGCCGACACAACGAAAGACTTTAAGACGATGGCCACCGCGGCACTGGCCGCGGCCGGCGCCTGAGTTTCAGGCGAAATAACGGGCGAGGTACTCGTCGAGGCTCAGCGTATCGGCGGTCTCGATCTCCTGCTGACGTGCCAGCGACGCCACACTCTCCTGCTGCAGTTCGCCGAGGTGTTGATTGAAATCATCACCGAGGCCGAGAAAATACTCGCGGTAATTGCCGGCCAGGCCGAGACCAAAGTCAGCGAATGACTGACGCGACTCGCGCTGCACACCGAGCAAACGGCCGGACCAGGTTTGCTCAGCGTCATTAACCGCTTCAGCTGCCTGCGCGTGAGCCGCCATGTAGGCACCGTCGTTGTCGGCCGACCCTTCATCGAGCATGGCGCAGATCGGCTGAATGTCATCGACGATACGGCGCGCCCAAGCCTGCAACGTGATTTCTTTATTGCCGCGCACCAGTTTCAGGTCAGGATCGCGGCCCCGGCGCGCAACGTCGAGATGATTCGCCTTGTTGCCCCAGCGTTCGGTGTCGTCGATGCCGGGGCTCGGATTGACCAGGCAATAAATCAGGTAGGCCTCGAGAAACAGCTGCTGCAGATTACTGATTCCAATCGGGTCGAACGGGCTCAGATCAAGCGCCCGCAGCTCCACATATTCGATACCGCCCCGCTGCAGCGCCGCCGTGGGCCGCTCGCCCGGGCGAATGACGCGTTTCGGGCGGATCGAGCTGTAGAACTCATTCTCGATCTGCAACTGATTGGCGTTGAGCTGCAGGTATTCACCATTCACCTTGACGCCGATGCGCTGGTATTCCGGATTCAGTGTCGCCGTTGCTCTGCTGAGATCGTGCACATACTGATCGAGGCTATTGGCACACACATGCAATGAGGCCTGATTCGAATTCTGATAACCGAGATCACTCATGCGCAGCGATGTCGCGTAGCGGCCGTACCAGGTACCACTGTCGAGCTCGCCCAGTTCACCATCACCGTCCGGCATAAAACTTTTACACAGCGCCGGCGATGCGCCATACAGATACAAGATCAGCCAGTCGATACGCCGCACATTGCGCACGACACCAAGGTAGTAATCGGACTTGAGCTGCTGATCGTTTTGGCGCCCGACAATGTCGGCCCATGCGGGCCAAAAGGCTTCGGGCAGCGAATAGTTGTAATGAATGCCGGCAATGGCCTGCATGTAGCGACCGTAACGGTTGCCAAGCCCTTCCCGGTAAATGCTTTTCATCCGCCCGACATTGCTGCTGCCGTATTGGGCGATGGGGATATCGTCTTCGCTGCGCAGACGGCACGGCATGCTCAGCGGCCAGAGCATCTCGTCGCCGATGCGCGGGTAGGTGTACTGATGCAGATCACACATCAGTTGCGTGACCGCCCATGACGTCAGTTCCGGCGTGGTGACAAACTCCGGCAGCGCTTCCGAGTAATCGGTGGTGATGTACTTGTGCGTCAGAGCGGAACCCAGCGCAGCCGGATGCGGCGTGCGACTGACGAGACCGTCGCCGGTAATCCGCAGGCTTTCTTTTTCGACGCCGCGCAGGCCGCCTGCCAGCAATGTCGCTCCGCCCGCGTCAGTCAGCGCCGTCAGGCGTTGCTTGTAGCTCGCATTTTTCGGCGTCGCATTCACGGCGCCAATGGTAAAGCCTGCGCCGGACAAGGTTTAGACTTTCCCGCTATGGTCATAGCAGGTTTATTTCTGAACGGCATACACAACTAACCGGTCTGCAGCTGTGTCAGCGTGAAGCCGTCGACCCAGCTGCGTAATCTCCAGCCCTGCAAAAACCCGCAGTGGCCGCCGCGAGGGCTGCGATAGAGTTCCACAGCGTCGGGCAATCGCACGTTACGCAGCCCCTGCACCGGAATCACCGGGTCATCATCAGCCAGCAGCATGATGGTAGGCACCTCAATATTATCGAGCCGCCCGTGGGTGATGGCGTAGCCGTCCAGATAGGTGTGCAGATCATCGAATTCGGTATGCCGGGTCACAAAGTAGTCGGTCATCTGCCTGAGATTGGTAAACGCCGCAAGATCATCGAACGAATACAGGTGCGGAAACGCCGCGTGCTTGCGGACCAGCGAGCGCCGCCATTTGCGAATGAAGTATTTTTCGTAGATGGCAGAGCCGCTGTCGAGTGCCATCATCGTCTCCGCCGGGTCGAGCACAGGGCAAATCGCGACGACCCGGTCCAGCGCAATCCCTTCACGCGCTGCGCGATTCGCAACCCGCAGGGCAAAGTTTCCGCCGAGTGAGTACCCGACGACAGACACCCGGTGTTGCGGATACTGCTGACCGATCCATTTGAATGCGCCGACCACTTCGTCGATCCGGCACGAATGAAACAACTCTTCGTTGAGATGATGCGATTCACCGTGATCGCGGAAATTCAGGCGCAGCGTGGCGAAGCCGTTCTGCTGCAGCCGCGGGCCCAGCGTCAGGTTGTAAATCGAGTCGGAGCTGCCTTCCCAGCCGTGCAGAGTCACCACCAGATGCGGCTGATGATTCGCGCGGGTGTCGGCCGGCGCATTGAAATGACCCAGCAGACGCACCCCCGCACCGCAGTCGATCAGCAACTCCTCGGCTTGGGCCCGGTAGGCCTCGGCAGCCCGCTGCACCCGCCAGCGGCGCGGCTGTGCGCTGGCCAGTATCGACTGAGCATGGGCGCCTGCGGCCCAGGGCGTGGGCCGGAAGTCAGTCTGGCGTGCTGTGATTGTCAACGCTGTCATTAAAATCTTTGTGGATCACGGTTCCCGGGGTGTGAAAGCTCAATGCCCGGATACAAAAGCAGTGCTAAAATCTGCGCCCTTTTTCGGCAGGGCGACTCACCATCCCGGCCGGAAGCAGAATTCTAAGCATAAACGCTCCATCAATTTAGGAAGAACTATGTCTCGCGCACCTGTACGCGTAGCCATCACCGGCGCTGCCGGCCAGATCGGTTACCAACTTTGTTTTCGTATCGCCTCCGGCCAGATGCTGGGCGCCGACCAGCCGGTCATTTTGCAACTGCTGGAAATCCCCCCGGCTCTGGACGCGCTGAAAGGTGTGGCCATGGAACTGGATGACTGCGCATTCCCGACACTCGCCGGTGTCGTGTGCAGCGATGACCCGGACGTCGCGTTTAAGGATGCTGATTACGCACTGCTCGTCGGTGCTCGGCCGCGCGGCCCGGGCATGGAACGCAAAGACCTGCTCGAAGCCAATGCGCAGATATTTTCTGTGCAGGGCAAAGCACTGAATGATCACGCCAGCCGTGACGTGAAGGTGCTGGTGGTCGGCAATCCCGCCAACACCAACGCGCTGATCGCACAGCAGAACGCGCCCGACCTGAACCCCGGCAACTTCACGGCGATGACGCGACTCGATCACAACCGTGCGCTGGCGCAACTGGCCGAGAAGACAGGCTCCCACACCACGGACGTCAAAGGCGTGATTATCTGGGGCAACCACTCCGCCACTCAGTACCCGGATGTCAGTCACTGTACGATCACCGGCCAGCCTGCCCTGGGCGTTGCCGACGACGGCTGGCTGCGGGGTGACTTCATCAGCACCGTGCAGCAGCGTGGCGCGGCGATTATCAAAGCGCGTGGATTGTCGAGTGCAGCATCCGCCGCGTCGAGTGCGATTGACCATGTGCGTGACTGGGCACTGGGCACACCGGACGGTGAGTACACCAGCATGGCGATTCCGTCCGACGGCAGTTACGGCATCGAGCCGGGCATCATCTACTCGTATCCGTGCACCTGTAAGACCGGTGAGTACAGCATCGTGCAGGGACTCGACATCGATGAGTTCAGCCAGGGCCTGATGGATGCCACGGAGCAGGAACTGCGTCAGGAACGAGCCGACGTCGAACATCTGCTGTAACGTTCGGTTTTATTGCAGCCGCGCCCGAAACCCCGCCGCAGCGGGGTTTTTTTGCCCGTCTATTTTTGCTATTCGCAAGTATCGGGCCGATAATGTCGCCGGGTTTGTTGTTGTGTAGTGAGATGTCTATGTTGCGCTCTGTCCGTGCGATCGTGTCCGTTGTGTTGCCGCGTTTTTCTGTATTGGCAAAGTGCACATTCCTTTTGTTAAGTGTCGTCGCGGCAACACCCGCAATCGCCGCCCCGGTCTGCTCCACGGGCGCTAACGGCGCCGTAAGCATCAGCGCGCCACAGACCCGGGTCAACGTCTATCTTGCGGCTCCTGATCCGACCATCGCAGAAACCAATGTAGCTGCGGGCGCAACATCGATACCCGTCGACACTACGCTGGGCCCGCAAGCCACCAATCTGCATTCTTCGGTCAGTTCAACGATCGCGGCAGGCGACGTGCTGCTGATCGTGCAAATGACAGGCGCCGCGATCAATACCGCCGACAATCATGACCCGACCGGCGATTATGGCGACGGCTCGGGCGGCCTGGTTCAGGCCGGCTCGCTCGACAATGATGAGTACATCGCGGGCGCCTACGAATTCGTTGTCGCCACCGGCGGAATCAGCGGCGGCAGCATTCCGATTGAGGGTACCGGTGCCGGGAACGGTCTGCTCAATGCGTACGTCAATTCCAACAACACCACCGCGACACTCGGCTTCCGCCGTTATCAGGTGATAAAAGTACCGCAGTTCAGCAATGTCGCGCTGCTGGGCGAAATCGTTTCGGATCGCTGGAACGGCCGCTGGGGCGGCATCACGGCGATCAACACGCGCAACTCGCTCAACCTCAACGGCGGTTCGTTTAATGCCAACGGCCGCGGTTTTCGTGGCGGACAGTTTTTTCCGGCCCGCTCCGATGATCCGTCTGGCAACTATGGCTTTAAAGGTGAAGGCATCGCCGGTCAGCCGCAACGGCTGTTCAGCCGGGTGTTACTGGCTGAGCAACCGGCCACCGGCGGCGAAGAGACCGGCCCGGCCGGCATGCCGGGTGCAGACGGTGGCGGCCCGCCGGGCAGTGCCTGGACTCGCGACAGCGGCCTCGGCGCGCCGGCCAATGCCGGCTCCGGTGGCGGCGGTGACGAC
>JABDLC010000106.1 GCA_013001905.1 Gammaproteobacteria bacterium
CTTCATCAACACGGTGCTTGATTTCGTTATCGTCGCGTTTGCCATCTTTATGGCGATACGATTCATGAACAATCTCAAAAAAGAAGAGGAAGAGGCGCCTGCGAAGCCGCCGGAACCTTCTAATGAAGAGAAGCTGTTGATAGAAATTCGCGACGCGCTGAAAAACCGCTGACACTGCTTCAGGCATTGCGTGCAGCTGCCAATACAACGGCTGCATAGAACACTGCGCTGGCTTGAAAGTCAGGCGTAGCAGCGTTTTTTTCACAAAACAATAGCGATCGCATAGACGATGGTAAAAAACGATCGTAAAAAAGACCGCTCGAAATGAGGAGAAATGGGTTATGAGTAAACTGGAAACGATTGAGGGCGTTGGTCCGGCAATCACCGAAAAGCTGGAAAAAGCGGGCATCAAGAGCTGCGAAAGCCTGCTGGAGAAAGGCGCAACCAAAAAGGGTCGATCTGAAATTGCGGGCGCATCCGGTATTTCGGACGGGCAGATCCTGAAGTTCGTCAATCACGCTGACCTGATGCGGATCAAGGGCATCGGCGGTGAGTATTCCGAGTTGCTGGAGTGTGCGGGCGTAGATTCCGTGCCCGAACTGGCGCAGCGCAACGCGGCCAATCTCACTGAAAAGATGGCAAGCGTCAATGCAGAGAAGAAGCTGGTCCGTGCTCTGCCGTCCGAGAAGCAGGTAACAGACTGGGTCAAGCAGGCCGGTTCACTCGACAAAATTGTGACGCACTAAGAGATTTGCGTGCGACAGGTATCGGGCTGGTACACTCCGGTACATAACCATTACACGAGAAGGGGATTGGGTATGAAACGTTTAGTAATTGTGTTGTCGGTACTGTTTGCCGGTGGATTGATCACCGGTTGTGCACAGGATTCCGGCGACAGCATGGAAGAGGCGGCTGACGGCATGATGGACAGCATCGGCGGTGCGATGGATTCAGCCGGTGATGCAGTGTCAGACGCTGCTGATTCTGTGGGCGATGCAGCAAGCGACGCCGCTGACGCTACGATGGATGCGGCCGACGACGCGATGGATGCTGCATCTGATATGGCTGATGATGCCGGCGACAAGCTCAGCGGCATGGCCGATGATGCGTCGGACGCGACGTCCAGCATGCTTGATGATGCTGCCGATGCCGCTGATAGCGCGGCGGATGAGGCTGCAAATAAAGCTGACGAAATGAAGGATGCGATGAACTAGCAGTTCAGCATGTTTCCGGGCATTCGCCCGTATAAAAAAGCCCGCTAATGCAGCGGGCTTTTTTTTGCTTTAATGAAGCGAAACCGAAGGTGGGGAGCCGTATCATGTACATTCTTAAAAGCCGCCTGCTATGGTGGCTATTGGCACTCGGAGTATTGCTGATGAGCCTTAACAGCAGACCACCGCAAGCATCGGAGCCTGATTCAGCGGGGCAACTCCTGATCACTGACTTCAGTGCGGACGCGCCCGATCCGGGCTGGTACGTGCAAAACGACAACGTCATGGGCGGTCGGAGCGAGGGTGGTTTTGAGAAGCAGCAAGAGCAGCTCGTTTTCGCCGGCAGCACGAACACCAATGGCGGCGGATTCAGTTCCATACGGACGCAGCCGTTTGAACTGGACCTGTCGGCTTATGACGGCATCCGGCTGCGCCTGAAAGCAGACGGTCGTCGTTACACGTGGCAATTACAGACCAATGCCCGCTGGCGCGGCCGGCCGATCAGTTACTGGGCAGAATTCGACACAGGTGCCGGTGAATGGGAAACGGTGGATATTCCGTTTACCCGCTTTTATCCGCAGTACCGGGGTTACGTGCTGGACGATCCTCCGCTGGATCCCGCCGGCATCACAGAGTTCGGACTGTATATCTACGACAAGAAAGACGGGCCGTTTGAGTTACACCTTGATAGCGTGCACGGCTATAAGGATGTCGACTAGGGTTGGTCGCGAATGGCGCGCCCGGTAGGAGTCGAACCTACGACCTCTGCCGTCGGAGGGCAGCGCTCTATCCAGCTGAGCTACGGGCGCCCGGGATTCATGAACTACGCAAAAAAACTGCGTAAAGTTGGGCGTCCGTGCCCCGGCGCACAAGCTTGCGACTATAATTCAATCTCGTGACCAGGCATCCCAGCCTTTAAAGCATGGGGATAATACCGGCAGAATCTGTTTAATGCTATTCGACGCGACAACAAAAGATACTTTTCTCAATATTTTTGAGGGCGCTCCGGAGCGGTCGCTGAAAGCGGGCGATATGCTCGTTCACGCCGGGGCCGAAGCAGAGAGCGTCTATAACATCGTCGAGGGCACGCTGATGGTGACCCGCATCGGCAATGATGGCCGCCGGCAGGTGATGAGCTTTCTGTTTCCGGACAACTTCATTGGACTGACCACAGACCGCTACTTTTTTGCAGTGCAGGCCGTGACAGATGCACGGGTCGTGTCGCGCCCGCGTGCCGTACTCGAGTCACGCCTCGAAGAAGACGCGGAAGCGGGCAAAGCCTTTCTGAACATGGTTTACCGGGTGCTCGAGAATTCGATGGATCTGGTCTACAGCATCGGGCAGCGTACCGCTGTTGAGCGTGTCGCAGTGTTTTTGCTGTACCTGCGCAATCGGCAGAAAGTCGTGTTGAATGTCGATGACGATGCGCCGGTGTTGTCACGCATCAATCTGCCGATGTCGCGGCAGGATATTGCGGATTTTCTCGGGCTGAAGAAAGAGACAGTGAGCCGTAGCTTCACCCAGCTTGATGAGCGCGGGCATATCAGCCGGCCGGACAACTCACACGCCGTCATCGATGATCTGGCCGGATTACGTAAGTTGGCGGGAATACAGGATTTTTCGTCGCCCCTGCGGCCGGGCCAATCGCGCTGAGTGAGTACTGCGGCGGCTTTAAGCGCGGCATGTTTATCCGTATACTTGCCGCCGACCTGACGTGCTTCTGACGCCTGATTGCAGGCGGGCAACAATTTCGAATTTAGTATTTGCTGGAGTATCGGTGCCGTGAGCAGCGACGACCAAAAAAACATTGACCTTATTCTTCTGACGATTGGCGTGCTGATTGGTATCGCCGTGGGCATTTTCGTGATCGCCCGCGACGTCAGCAATGACAACATGGAGCGCATGCAGCGCGTCGATGCCCGCTATCAGAATGCGGTCGAGAAGCGCATCAAACCATTTGGTTCAGTCGTAAAAGACGGCGAGATTGCAGCCGACCCGGCGGTCGTTGCCGTGGTGGAGGCTCCCACAGCGAAAGTTGCACTGACCGGCCCGCAGGTCTACAACCAGGCCTGCCTCGCTTGTCATGGCGGCGGCATTGCCGGTGCGCCGAAAACGGGTGATGCAGCTGACTGGAATGCGCGTATTGCGAAAGGTCGTGATGTTTTAAACAGTAACGCCATCAACGGCTTTATGGGCGATAAAGGCATGATGCCGGCGAAAGGCGGTGCGATGACGCTGTCAGACGAGGAAGTGATCGCAGCGGTGGATTACCTCATCGAACAGGTTCAGTGACCGGGGCAAGCAATGTTTTGCAAGAGCCCGCTCAGGCGGGCTTTTTTGTGCCCACAATCTGGTTCAGCGTTGTTCGAGCGCGTTCAGCAGTGAATCAATCAAGGCAGCGCGGTCTTTCTCAAGTGTGGCGCTGAGCGCAGCATCCGGCTCCCAGCCGTCTAGCAATTCGCTGGTCGTGATGCCTTTCTCGGCGAGCGCGGCCTCAAGTACCCGCTGCCTGTCTTTGACGACCCACAGCTCCTGCGCCAGCGTGATCAGCGCTTTGCCGAGCCTGTCCAGGTCGGCAGGTTGCAGATTCTTCAGTTGCTCATCCATTCAGCACTCCTGCGTTACCCGGCTTTGCGTGCAATCAGCACATAAGGGTAGTGATGCTCACCGAGCCCTTGCCAGCTGGCTTCGCTGAAACCGGCTTCCAGCGCCAGGGCGGCCAGATCGGTGACAGCATACTCGCGCCAGTGCGGGTCGCCGCCATGGACCTGATTCCAGTAGTCGTTCTTCCAGCGACTGTAATTGTCGTAGGCGTGATAGGCCTTGACGTCACCGATCACGGTGTAGCCGCCCGGCTTCGTAACGCGCAGACATTCCTGCAGTACATCGCGCGCCGCGGCAGTTGGAATTTCATGAAACATGGCATAGCTCGTGACCAGGTCGAAATGGTCGTCGGGCTGCCCGGTTGCCGCGCCGTCCGCCTGAAAGAGTCGCCAGTTCAGGCCGTGCTCATTGGCGTAGCGTTGCGCCTGCTCAAGCTGCCGAGGGCTCAGGTCGCAGGCCCAGAGTTCAGCATCAGGAAACACTTCGGCAACACCCTGCGTGTATTGTCCGCTGCAGCAGCCGATTTCGAGAATACGTTCCGGCGCTGTCAGCGGTGCGGCTTCCGCAACGCTCTTACGAGTGGCGTAGATAAGCCCAAAGAAGTTGGGGTTAACCATGCGGCGATGAATCAGCTCGCCGTGTACGAAACCCATGTAGTCGTGACCGTCCCATCCGCCGGCTGATTTGTGAAATTCCACGCCATGCCAGTAGTCGGGGTCGGGCGGATCATCAGCATAGCTGACTCGATTCGGTTGTGACTGCAGCGCATCCAGTTGCGGGCTGACGGCGTCGCGTATCTCCTCGAATGCCGCGATCGCCACGAGGCCGTGCTGCTCCAGTGTCCAGTCGCGACAGAGTTTCAGCAGGCGAAATTCAGGAATCGCTTCCAGTCGCGGCGCGACGTGCTTCTGCAATGCGTCCGGGTCGTCCGGCAGTGTTTCGGTATCCAGGCCGTCGGCTATCGCCCGCTCGTCTGCAATGGCTTCAAGCCGGTCACTGCGGCTGCGCACATCGGCCAGAAAGTCGATCGATGCACGACCGCGCTGCTGCAGGGTGTAGTCCATACTTTAATTATACGTTGATGCACTAGGCATCGACATTGTGCAGTGTCGGGCGCAGGTTTAGTGCCTCGGCCATGTGATTCGCGTTGATGGTAGGTTCATCGGCGAGATCGGCAATGGTGCGGGCGACACGCAACGCCCGGTTGCACGCGCGACGTGATAATCCGAGCTTTTGTGCGGCATCCCGCAGCAGTGCCCGGCCTGCCGGGTCCGGCCGGCAATGCAGCTGCAGTTCTTGTGCGTCCAGCTGGGCATTGGCTTTGTGCGCCCGGTCTGAGGCTCGTTGTCTGGCGGCGAGCACGCGATTGCGGACCGTCGCAGATGGCTCACTGTCAGACGGCTGAAACAGGTCGTTGTGTTGTTCGCGAGCCAGCTCTACTGCCAGATCGATGCGATCAATCAGGGGCCCGGAGATGCGGGCACGGTAGCGGCGAATCTGATCCGGGGTGCAACGGCACTCATGCACCGGGTCGCTCCGGTAACCACAGGGGCACGGGTTCATCGCAGCAATTAACTGGACTCGCGCCGGAAAGGTCACAGTGCTGCGCGCCCGTGCGATGGAAATGCTGCCGGTCTCCAACGGTTCGCGAAGTATTTCGAGCGCACTGCGACTGAACTCGGGCAGCTCGTCGAGAAACAGTACGCCGTTATGTGCCAGTGAAATCTCGCCCGGTGCCGGTGTGCTGCCACCGCCGGCGAGTGCGGTGGCCGAGGCACTGTGGTGCGGCGCGCGGAAGGGAGTGCACTGCGGCCAGTGATCAGCGGGAATACCTTTGACCGAATACAGCGCGGCGGTCTCCAGTGCGCTGAGTTGTTCGAGCGGCGGCAGGATGCCGGGCAGGCGCGCGGCGAGCATGCTTTTGCCGGTGCCCGGCGGGCCGCTGAGCAACAGGTGGTGAGCACCGCTGGCCGCGATCTCGAGTGCCCGCCGCGCCAGCGACTGGCCGGCTACATCGGCAAGATCGGGCCCGGTAGTGATGGTGCTGCTCGTGCTTGGGGGCGCGACGGGCAGCTCGCGCATACCCTGCAGGTAGGCGCAGGCGTCGCTCAGGTTGTCTGCCAGCATCACTCGCGGTGATCCGAGCAACGCTGCATCTGCCGCCGCTGCCGACGGTATCACCGCGTTGTGTTCGGCAGCCGCGGCGCGCATCACCACCGGCAAAATACCGGGTACCGGGCGCAACTCGCCGGACAGACCCAGTTCACCTATAAATTCGCAGCCGTTGAGACGATCAGCCGGCAGCTGATCCGACGCGCACAAAATACCGATGGCAATCGCGAGATCATAGCGGCTACCTGATTTGGGCAGGTCAGCCGGCGCGAGGCTGACCACGATCCGTCGGTCGGGCATGCTGAAGCCGGTGTTCTGAAGTGCGGCACGAACCCGGTCGCGACTCTCTTTAACGGCAGTCTCGACCAACCCGACGATGGACAAACCGGGCAGCCCGGGCCCGACATGAACCTCAACAAATACTTCGGGCGCGCGGGCGCCTTCGGGTGCGCGACAACGCACGGTCACCGGTTGCATAACGTTGTCTCAGCATTGCCGGCGACCGCCGGCATGGCGTCAATGAAATTCGTCAGTCGCTGCCCGACTGCAGTTGCGCAATCTCGCGCTCCAGCCGGTCCAGTTTCGCGCGCGTGCGTTCCAGCACCTTGCGCTGCACATCGAACTCTTCGCGGGTGACAAGATCAAGCTTGTCCAGGCCCGCGCTCAGCAGGCCGCGAAAATTATTTTCCAGATCAGTGCGCAGGCCATCGAGATCGCCCGGAACGGCGTCGGCCAGTTTGCCCGCCAGATCATCAAGAGTGTGTTTGTCCACGTTCGCCTCGTCCGTCTTGTTCGGTTAATTCCGGGGTCACAGGCTGCCCCATCATGATGCACGGCCCTGATGCGTTGCCCTTTTTTGGTGCGACTGATATCGCTGTCAAAAAGCTAACTGCTTGATTATTAGACGCTTAAAAAAGTTGGCACGCATTTCGCTTAAGGAACCATGCAAGCGTGCTTGATGGTGACATCCGCACAATTTCTTAGCAACAAACATAAAGGCCTTAAAAGTGAACAAACAACTAATTGCAGCAACATTGGCGCTCAGCGGCGCAGCAGCCCCGGCCCTCGCGGTCGAGCTGGAAGCGAATGCCGGCATCGTTTCTGAATACGTATTCAGAGGGATCCCGTCGTCGGACGGTAAAGCAGCAGCCCAGGGCGGGCTGGATGCGACCTGGGAACAGGGTTTTTACCTTGGCACCTGGGGCTCGTCGGTGGACTTCGACGGCTCTGACGGCATCGAAGTCGATTTCTATGGCGGCTGGGGTAATGAGATCGGCGACTTTAGTTACAGCGTTGGCTACACGCTTTACACCTACACGGATGACGCTGATGACGATTACGCCGAATTCAATCTGGGCGGCGCCTGGAAGTGGTTCAGCGTCGATTATGCGAAAGGTGAGTATGACAACTTTGGCGGCCCGGAAGTTGATTACGACTTCTGGTCGGTCACGGCTGAGTACGAAGGCCTGTATGCAACATTCGGTTCGCTCGGCGATGACCTTTTTGACGGTGTCGATTCCGACTACATCGAAGTGGGTTATGGCAGCAGCGTGCAGGATCTGTTCGATTTCACGATTTCCTATATCGACAGTGATGACGGCCTGCTGATTGGTTCTGACTCCAACAGTCGTCTGATCTTCGGCATTACGAAGTCATTCGCAGTCGCAGAATAAAACAACAATAACCACAACCGCGGGCGGCGGACCGACCCCCCTACGGCCGCCGCCCGCACCCTTTTACGGAGAACTCACATGAAACTAATCACCGCGATCATCAAGCCTTTCAAGCTCGATGATGTCCGTCAGGCTGTAGCTGACATCGGTGTGCAAGGCATTACGGCGACTGAGGTGAAAGGTTTCGGTCGTCAGCGCGGCCATACCGAACTCTATCGAGGCGCCGAGTACGTCGTCGATTTTCTGCCCAAGACCAAGATCGAGCTCGCTGTCGGCGACGACATCGTGGATCAGGTCATTGAGGCCATCGTGAACACTGCGCGTACCGGAAAAATCGGTGACGGCAAGGTGTTTGTCAGCAATATGGAAGAAGTCATTCGTATCCGCACCGGTGAAACCGGCGCGGAAGCGATCTGATTCCACTGTATAAGTAAGGAGTAGAAAAGTGGAACAGGTAATTGAACTCAGCTACGCGCTGGATACCTTTTATTTTCTCGTCTGTGGTGCCCTCGTTATGTGGATGGCAGCAGGCTTCACAATGCTTGAATCAGGGTTGGTGCGCGCCAAAAACACGGCCGAGATTCTGACCAAGAACGTCGGTCTGTATTCAATCGCATGCATCATGTACATGCTGGTTGGCTACAACCTGATGTACCCGGGCGAAGCCATGATTGAGGGCTGGCTTGGCCAATTCTCTGTGTTGGGTCGTACCGACAATACCGCGGCTGACGTCATCGCGAGTGGTGGTGATACCTACTACTCGGGGCTCTCCGACTTTTTCTTCCAGGTGGTGTTCGTTGCAACCGCCATGTCGATTGTGTCGGGTGCGGTTGCTGAGCGTATGAAGCTGTGGACCTTCTTCACCTTTGCCGTGGTGCTCACCGGGTTCATTTACCCGATGCAGGGCTACTGGAAATGGGGTGGCGGCTGGTTGGACGCTGCGGGCTTCTCGGACTTCGCGGGTTCAGGTGTCGTGCATATGTGTGGTGCAGCTGCGGCGCTCGCCGGTGTGCTGGTACTGGGCGCTCGCAAGGGCAAATACGGTAAAGATGGCAGCGTGAAGGCCATCCCCGGTTGCAATCTGCCCCTCGCGACTCTGGGCATGCTGATTCTCTGGCTCGGTTGGTTCGGGTTCAACGGCGGTTCCGAGTTGAAACTGTCGAACGTCGAAGAAGCCAATGCAGTGGCGTTAGTGTTCGTTAACACGAACATGGCTGCTGCCGGTGGTCTGGTTGCAGCGTTGCTGCTGGCTCGCGCCTGGTTCGGCAAAGCTGACCTCACGATGGCACTTAATGGTGCGCTCGCGGGTCTCGTTGCCATCACCGCTGAGCCACTGACGCCGTCGCCGATGGCGGCAACGATGATCGGTATTGTCGGTGGTCTGCTCGTGGTGCCGTCGATCGTATTCATGGATCGCACCTTCAAGATCGACGATCCTGTGGGCGCCATCTCGGTGCACGGCGTCGTTGGCATCTGGGGCCTGCTTGCCGTGCCGCTGACCAATACCGATGCGAACTTCGGTTCACAGCTGCTGGGAATCGGCGCGATTTTCGCCTGGGTCTTCGTGACCAGCCTGATCGTCTGGCTGGCGCTGAAAGCGATCATGGGTGTCCGTGTCAGCGAGGAAGAGGAGTACGAGGGTGTTGATATCGGCGAATGCGGTCTGGAGGCCTATCCGGAATTCGCCAAGTCGGGTGACTAAGCCAGCCTTCTAGGTCGGCACAACGCCGGAAGGGGGGGG
>JABDLC010000112.1 GCA_013001905.1 Gammaproteobacteria bacterium
ATTGACCGTGAAGTGTTTCAGCGGCAGGTGCGGTACTTCGATCAGCTGTACGGGGTGAGTGAATAGTTTTTGTTTTAGCAAGTTGTTTTTGTTTAGGAGGCGAGAGCCATGGAAATCTACAGCAGCGTTATTAGTTTTTTTCAGGACGGCGGGGTGTTTATGTACCCGATCGTTATTGTTTTTGCACTGGGTGCCGCGATTGCGATTGAGCGCTGGGTGTATCTCACGCGTGCGACGCTGACCAGCAAGAGCCTGTGGAAGCAGGTGGTGCCGTACCTGCGTGCCGGCAAGTTCAATGAAGCTGTCAGCATGACGAGCAAATCGAAGGCAGCGGTTGCAACCGTTCTGGGCTACGGCCTGAAGCGCAGTGCCACTGCCAATCGTCGTGATGACATCGAGAAGGCGATGGAAGAGAGCCTGATGGAAGTCATGCCGCGTCTCGAGAAGCGCACACACTACCTTGCGACCTTCGCCAATATCGCGACCCTGCTGGGTCTGCTGGGCACCATTATTGGTCTGATTCGTGCGTTTACTGCAGTGTCGGGTGCCAACCCGGCGGAGAAAGCTGACCTGCTGTCAGCCAGTATCTCAGTCGCGATGAACACGACGGCCTTCGGCCTGATGGTTGCGATCCCGCTGTTGCTGCTGCACACGCTGCTGCAGACGAAGACCACGGAATTGATGGACAGCCTCGAAATGGCTTCTGTGAAGTTCCTCAACACGGTCTTTGACGTGCGCGGTGCCAAGCAGCAGCCTGCTCAGGGCAAGCCGGCATGAGAAGTCGCTGGCGAAAACGCCGGCAGCATGAGCCGGCCGAGTTGAACATCACGACCTTCATGAATCTGATGGTCATCCTCGTGCCGTTTCTGCTGATCACGGCGGTGTTCTCGCGCATGGCAGTCATCGAGCTCAATCTGCCGACGGCGGAGTCCGTCACCAAACAGCAAGAGCCCGAGTTCTCCCTCGAAGTCATCGTTCGCGACGACATGATCGAGGTAGGTGACCAGAATGCCGGCGTGCTGAAGGTGTTTGCGAAGGTCCCGGGGCCTGACGGTACTGACCGTCACGATCTCGCCGGCCTGACTGATTATCTCAAGCGCGTCAAAGGCAACTTCCCGGACGAATTATCGGCCACTCTGCTGCTGGAGTCCGATATCGACTACGAAGTGATGATTCAGGTCATGGATGCTGTGCGTACCTATCGGGTAACGGAGCCCGGCGAATTCAAACGCGCCGAGTTGTTCCCCGAGATCTCGATCGGCGACGCACCCGTGATTGCACGGGCGTCGCGTTAAGGAGTTTGGCCATGTTGTCGCGCAAAGCCGCACGAATGGAAAAACACCATAAGCGTAAAGCTGTGGGCGGGCTCAACCTGATCTCGCTCATGGATATCTTTACGATCCTGGTGTTCTTTTTGCTGGTGAACTCGCAGGAAGTAGAGACTTTGCCGAACGCAAAGGATCTGCAGCTGCCCGAGTCCTACGCTGAAGAAAAAGCGCGTGAGAACGTGGTCGTGATGATCACGGACGAGCATATTCTCGTGCAGGGCAAGGTCGTAGCAGACATGCAGGATGTAATTGCACAGGACGGCGTGGTGATCGACGGGCTGGAGAACGCGCTCCGGCTGCAAACGGAAAAACGTTTGCGGAAAACGGAAAACGCCAGTATCGAAGACCGCGAGGTCACCATCATGGGTGATCGCGAGCTGCCGTATAACCTGCTGAAGAAAGTGATGGCAAGTTGCACGGCCGCGGATTACGGGCGGATATCGCTCGCCGTGATGCAGTCGGCGCCTGAGGCGACGACCGAAGAATTGCTGGCGAGTGTGAGGTAAACAACATGTTAGCGACATACCGCACATATCAGCTGCCATGGGAAATGGCTCAGGAGCAGGACGATCGCTTCGCGCAGATCGTCAAGCAGTGCCTGATCGCCGTGGTGGTGTTTGGCCTGCTGCTGCCCTTTATGCCGGTGCCCGAACCGGACCCGGCGGCCGTGGAAGAAGTGCCGCAGCGTTTTGCCAAGCTGCTGCTCGACAAGCCGAAACCGCCACCGCCCCCGGAGGTCAAGCCGCAGCCTAAACCGCAGGAGACCGTGCCGAAGCCGCAGCAGGTGCAGCAGCCGAAGCCCGAGCCCATAGTTCAGCCGCAGCCGCAGAAGGCGCGCGAGAAGGCCGCCAAGGCTGGCCTGCTGCCCTTTGCAGAACAGCTGGCAGACCTGCGTGACTCGAGCACGATCAGTAATGTCATGGGCGACACCAGCCTCAACAAGGCGGCCGGTGCCGCCAAGCGTACCGAGCGTTCGGTCATTGCCTCGAAAGCAGGCAAGGGCAGTGGTGGTATCAACACCGCAGCCATGAGCCGGAATACCGGCGGCGGGTCACTGGCCGGTCGCGATACGACGCGTGTGGCGAGCCCTGTCGCAGGCATCGGTGGTGGCGGACCTAAAGTGGCGAAAGGCGGCAGTGCGCCGTCGCGCAGTCGTGAAGAGATTGAGCTCGTGTTTGAGAAGAACAAGGGCGCGATCTTCGCGCTGTATAACCGTGCGCTTCGCAAGGATCCGACGCTGCAGGGCAAGCTCGTGCTGAGCCTGACCATTGCGTCAAACGGCACCGTGACTGCAGTCGAAGTGGTCTCCAGCGAGTTGGGCGATGCCGGTCTCGAGCGCAAGCTGGTTCAGCGCGTGAAGCTATTCCGCTTTCAGGATAAGGACGTGGCGACGGTGACGACGACTAAGCCGATCGACTTTTTCCCTGCTTGAGTTGCAGCAAGGCTAAGTTCGGGTGACCCGATCGATTTTTTCCCTGCTTGAGTTGCAGCACAGAAGTGCATGTTTAGCGCTCGCTGCAGGACGAGCCATACGCAAAGCAGCTGTAGCAGCGGTGATGCGCCAGCATGACGCGCTGTGACAGCGCCGAGCGCAGGTTAGTGCCCTGATCGTACCGCAGGTCGTCGTCGACCAGCGTGCAGGCGTACACGCGCATACGACCGTCCTGCTTTACCACCATTTTGCTGAACGCGCACATAAACTCGCGGCGTGTCGCTTCGGTCTGATACCGCGTCATGCAGTCTTCAGTCACCACCGGCACTTCGGGGTTGTCCCCCGGTAGCGAAAAATCCGGGAATGCGACCAGACGGATGTCATCTTCGTAGCCGGCATCGTGCAGCAGTTGCTGATAAGCCTGCTCCACGGCCGCGGTGTCTTCGTCGGGTTCCATTTGCCGTGCGACCGACACGCTGAATCCCAGTTTCCGGAGTGCAACGATGCAGTCCAGTGACTGTTGAAACGTGCCCTCGCCGCGACCTTCTTCATGACGCGCGGCATCCGGCCAGTCGATGCTGATGCGGAAACTGATCGGGTGCGCGGTATTGGCGAGCGTGGCGATCTGCTCCATGCGCTTCAATACAACATCGGTGCCGTTGGTCAGCACCAGACACGGTTTGCGCGCGGCGGCGAAGCGCAGAATGTTGACGAAGTCTTTGACGATGAACGGTTCGCCACCCGTAAATGAAAACTGTTCGACACCCAGCTCAACGGCTTCTTGCATCAGCCCTTCAACATCAGCGAGTGTGATGCGGTTGAGACGATCATCGCCGGGTTTGGAGCCCTCGAGGCAAAACGGGCAGGCGAGGTTGCAGGCGGTGCCGGTATGAAACCAGAGCTCCTGCAGCGCGTGTGGATCGATATAGCCGCGCGCGTCTCCGTTCGGCGCGACAGCCCAGTCGGTGTCCGTGTTGCGGGTCGATCCGTCAGCATTCATGTCCATTATCGGTAGCGTCGTGCCAGGCTGGAGGGTTGTATACCGAGCCTGTGGCCGATGGCCAGCAAGCGGTTGTGCAGCGTGCGCCGCA
The DNA here is from genome assembly GCA_013001905.1 of Gammaproteobacteria bacterium. GTDB lineage: Bacteria > Pseudomonadota > Gammaproteobacteria > Steroidobacterales. The sequence continues at coordinate 3,852 of JABDLC010000112.1, forward strand.
GCCAGCCGTCGCGTTCCCAGCGGCGCGGTGACACACCGATTTCGACATCAAGCTGCGGGAAAGGTGCCGCATTGCGCAGTGCATTCACCAGGCCCACTTCCTCGAACAGCGGTTCGTGTGCAAAGCCGCCCGCGGCTTCATACTGATGCCGCACAACAAACAAGCCCTGATCACCGTACGGTACGCCAACCCGGCTGCGCCAGTTGATCAGCCCTTCGAGCGCCGACTTGTACCAGGCCGGCGGGCCGAGGAAGCGAAATCTGAAATAGCCGCCGGCCGCGCCGTTCGCGACGGCCTTGCGGATGTGTTCCACACTGTCCGCATCGGGCTCGCTGTCGGCATGCAGGAACCAGAATACGTCACCGGTCGCTGCGCGAGCCCCCGTGTCGAGCTGCTGACCGCGACAGGAATCCGCCGTGAGATAGCGCGCCGACATGTCATTGCACAGGTCGCGACACACGCCGTCGTTGTCGCCGTCGACCACAATGATTTCATCGTGCTCGCTCAACATCGCACCCACGTGCGGCAACAGCGTTTTGAGTGCAGTCGTGTCTCGGTATGCAGGCACCACGACGCTGATGCGCAGTTGTCGCCCGGTCCAGTCAGCGAGCATGCGGCGCCACTCTCGTTCGTCGTCGCCTAATGCCGGCAGAATGCGAAGCAGGTCTGCCCAGTAATCAATGTCGTCGCCCGGCGGTGCATAAGCAACTTCGCTGTAGCCACCGCAGGCGTCTGCCAGTGTTTTACACAGCTGGTCGGTTTCCCAGGGCAGGTTGTGGAGATCCGGCCACGGCACGCGCGAACCCATGAGCACTACGCCGCCGTCAGTGGCCGGAGCGAGCACGGTGTCTGCATGGTCAAGGTACGCGCTCGCTTCGTGCAGCCGTTCGACCGTCAGGCCCGGTGCATCCGTGCCGATGTAGAGAATTTTGCGGGCCCCGGCAGCGCGTAACTGCTGATCCACATGGTTAATGCGCTCGCCGAGGTTGTTGCCCTGCTGCGGCACGATGTCTGCGGCGCCGAGCAGACCGCGCGCCCAGTCGACATCCTCGGGCGAGGCGGGGGCGATGACGCTACGGCACGCGCTGTCCCCGTCCTGCCACGCGTAGGCATCTTCCATGGCGGTGGAAAGCAGCAGGCGGCTCAGTTCCAGCGCTGTTTCCTGCCCGCGCTCGACAGCCACGCGTTGTTTGCCGATGCCAAGCTGTGGCCGCTTGCAGAAAACAACCAGCACGGAACTGTCAGAAGCAAATATCATCCAGGTATTATCAATGTTCCGGGCCGCAAGGCATACAGGCAAGCGCGATGAAGGAAGATGTGACAAACAGTACCCATGAAGAGGTTCAGCGGTACTACGGAGAGACCCTGCAGTCATCTGATGACCTGAAAACATCAGCATGCTGTACGTCGGCCTCCCCGGAGGGGCATGTGCGTGAGGCGCTGACCCTGATTCACCCGGAGGTGCAAAGTCGCTACTACGGTTGCGGGCTGGCACTGCCGGAGGCGCTCGACGGCCTGCGTGTACTCGACCTCGGTTGTGGCGCAGGTCGCGATGTTTACCTGTTATCAAAGCTGGTCGGCGAGCAGGGCTCGGTGGTTGGCGTGGATATGACGCCGGCGCAGCTGGAGATAGCGCGCACACACCAGGCGTTTCATGCCGACGCGTTCGGGCACGCTGAGTCGAACGTGGAATTTCTCGAAGGCAATATCGAGCGTCTTGATGAGCTGGGGCTGGCGGATGGTTCTTTTGACCTGATCATTTCCAATTGCGTGATCAATCTCGCGGTCGACAAACTCGCTGTGTTGCGAAGCGCGCATCGGTTGTTGCGTCCCGGCGGCGAAATGTACTTTTCTGACATTTATGCCGACCGGCGTATCCCCGCCGCACTTAAGGAAGATCCGGTCTTGTACGGTGAGTGTTTGTCCGGCGCGCTCTACTGGAACGACTTCTACGGGCTCGCCGCAGCGGCCGGATTTGCGGCGCCGCGGCTGGTCGAGAGCGAGCAGTTGTCAATCGATGACGAGGCGGTTGCAGTGAAAACCGGTGAGATTCGGTTCTGTTCGGCGACGTTCCGGTTGTTTTCGCTGCACGATGCGGAATCTGCGGCGGAGAATTACGGCCAGCAAGCCGTCTACCGCGGCACGGTGGCCGAATCCCCCGACGCACTGCGGCTTGATCAGCATTTCCGCTTCGAGGCCGGCACGCCAACGCCAGTCTGCGGCAATACAGCCAGAATTATCGAGCAATCGCGTTTCTCGGCACATTTCGACATTTTAGGCTCCAGATGTTGCCATTTAGGCGCATTTGAGGGTATTTACCAAAACGACGTTTTTGCGAATCCGGCCACAAAAGCGGCTTCCGGAGGGTGTTGCTGAGCGTCGTCTCGGTTATACTGAGCACCGTTGAACAGGCCGTCAGAACACTAATAATCGACTGCCTGAGCTTCTTGAGCCATCACTGCCTGAACGAATGTTGCTAACGGGGGTTTGCAGCGTCCGCCGGCGTCAATGGCCTTTAATTCGAACAGAATTTTATTGAACAGAACAATGTCTGGCGCCTCGCCAGCAGTACTTTAGCGGTCTCCTTGTCGGGATAACCAGATCGCGAGCGCTGATTTCAGGTGAGGCGCCGGGCACCATCTATACAGGCCGTCGGTTTTATCCGACGGCCTTTTTTGTGGCCGTTCTTTTAGACTGCCTCCATGAGCAAACCGTATGAATGACACACCGGTCAACGCTGATTCGTTAACCGTTGGGGTCGTCACGCCGATCGCGCCGGAGGTGTGTCGGTTGCTGGCGCCGAACGGCGGGCCCCTGACGGGGCCCGGCACCAACACGTATTTGTTGGGGGCCGGGCACAGTGTGGTGATCGACCCGGGCCCCGCAATTGCTGAGCACATTGATGCGATGCTCGCGGCCGTAGGCGATGCGCTCACGTACATTGTTGTTACGCATACTCATCTCGATCATTCACCGGCTGCCGCGCTGCTGGCAGCGGAGACCGGTGCGCAACTGGTTGGCCTGGCGCCACCCGCGAGTGAACGCCAGGATCAGAGTTTTGTGCCCGATCTGATGCCCGTTGATGGTGAAGTCCTGCGTCTTGACGATGTTGAGCTGCGCGCAATACACACACCCGGTCATGCATCGAACCACGTGTGTTACTGGTCGGAATCCGCACAGCTGTTGTTCACCGGGGATCACGTCATGCAAGGGTCGACGGTCGTTATTCCGCCGCCGGACGGTGATATGCAGCAGTACCTCGATTCGCTGGAAAAGATACGCGCGCTGGCGCCGGCAGCAATCGCGCCCGGGCACGGCACAGTGATTGACGAGCCTGACCGTGCGGTGCGCCGGTTGATACGCCACCGGTTACAGCGCGAAGCCCGCGTATTCGACCGCTTGCAGCGGCTCGGCGAGGCGGACCTGGACGCGTTATTGCCGCACGCCTACGCCGATATCGATGTCCGCATGCTGCCTGTCGCGGCCTATTCGATGCACGCGCACCTCATCAAGCTTGAAGCTGACGGCCGTGTGGTTTGCCGCGAGGGTGTGTGGTCAGTCAGCGACGGGTAGCGGGCGCTCCGCAATCACATACTCGCGCACCGGCTCGCCGCCGATGAGGTGTTCCTGAATGATGCGCTCCAGCACTTCAGGCGTGCAGTTGCGGTACCACGTGCCCTCGGGATACACGAGCGCGACAGGGCCGGACTGACACACCTGCAGACAGTTGGTTTTGCTGCGGTAAATGCCGCCCTGACCGGTGAGTTTGAGTTCGCGCAGTCGTGCTTTCAGGAAGTTCCACGACTCCAGGCTGTCGCCTTTGTCGCAGCACTTCGGTTTGCTCTGGTCACAGCACAAAAAGATATGCCGGTTGATAACAGGCACACCGAGCCGCTGCAGGGTGTCCTGCAGGTTGTCATCGTGGGAGCGGGGAGTTGAGTTTCTGGAGTTGCCCATCGCCACATTATGCGTGACTGTCGGGGCTAACGAAATTCGCCGGCGGCTGAATAAGCAAAGCCGGCCAGCCTTGCGGGCTGAACCGGCTTTGTTATGCGCCGAAAATCATCGGCAGCGCCGCGAGCGGCGTCAGCACAGCGACCAGCGCGAGGATCATTTCATCGCGAGCGTCGAGTTTGCTGTTTCCTTTGAAGTAAGCCATTTTTGTTTTCCTCGGTTGTCTCAGGAACGCTGAAATTCTGGGGGCGCGGGACGCAGCGTTCCTCACCGTGAGGTAACGGGCTGTAACGATTTGTAACGCCTACAAATCACATGCTCGTCAGCCTTCGGAAAGGACTTACAATGGGTGTCGCTAGGAGTCCGCGCCAACAGACAACAGTGTTGCGGCGGGTATTAGAATGTTTTGCGCTGCAGAAAACTGTGACCTATGTCTAAAATTTTGCTCATCGATGACGACGAAAAACTCGGCGATTTGCTGCAGAGTTTCTTCGGGCGTTTTGACCTTAATCTGATCGCTGCCCAGGACCCGGAAACGGGTCTGCAAAAGCTGGTCGCGGAGTCCCCCGATCTGGTGATTCTGGATGTCATGCTGCCGGGGCAGGACGGCTTTGAAGTCTGCCGCACGATCCGTAAGACCAGTGCAGTGCCGATCATCATGCTGACGGCGCGCGGTGAAGTCACCGATCGCATCGTCGGCCTGGAGATCGGCGCCGACGACTATATGCCCAAGCCTTTCGAGCCGCGCGAACTGGTGGCGCGCATTCAGAACGTGTTGCGCCGTTCACAGACGGGCGATGCCAAGCCGAAAGGCAGCAAGCTTGAGTACGAGGGTCTGACGGTTGACCTCGACAAGCGCAGCGCAGAACTGGATGGCGAGCCCCTTGACCTGACAACCATGGAGTATCAGTTGCTGGCTCTATTCGCGGGCAATCCCGGTCAGACCTATACCCGCGACGAGATTCTGAACGAGCTCCGCGGTATCGATGCACAGCTGTTTTCGCGGTCTGTGGACATCCTGATCAGCCGCTTGCGGCAAAAGCTCGGCGATACGTCCAAGCAGTCGCGGTTTATTAAGACAGTCTGGGGCACGGGCTACGTGTTTGTCGGTGAGGAGCCCGCAGCGTGAATGCTGTGCGTCGTTTTTTGTTTGTGCTGGCGCATTCGCTGTCCGCGCGATTACTGCTTATTTTTGTACTCGCATCGATGCTGTACGGCTACGCGGCGCGCTATGCCTTCAGCGTATTTCAGGACACCGATTATCTTCGGCAGATTGCCGGCGCACACATCGCGCTGCACAGTGATTACATACTGGCCGATATCGGTTCGCCGCCGGATCTGGAGCGTGCGCAGGCCATCGTCGACAAGATCCCCGTCGATATACGCATTGTCGGGCCGGATCTGGACTGGAGTTCGAGCCCCGACTTTTATCCGCTTGAAGACATTGCGTTCGGGCCGCTCAGCATTCTGAATCTGGGCGAGGCGAGTCGTAATGAGATGGAGGAGTGGGCCCGCAAAGTCGAGAGTGTGAAGTTCGCGCGGCACAACGAGCATTTGATGGTAAAGCTCGACGACGAGGGCTATGAAATCGTATTTGCGTCGCCGCGTATTTCAGAGATGCCGCGACCGGATTATTCCACGCTGATCATCTGGCTTGCCGGGATCACTATTTTGTTCCTGATTTATCTGGCGGTGCGGTGGTTGTTCCGGCCGGTTAAATGGATGCAGGCCGGGGCCGCGCGCATCGGCGGCGGCGATCTCGAGTACCGGATACCGACGCCGCGCAACGATGAGCTCGGTGATCTGAGCCGCGAATTCAACACCATGGCGGAAGACGTGCAGGGCATGCTGGAAGCCAAGCGGCAGTTAATGCTCGCGATCAGCCATGAGCTGCGATCACCGCTGACGCGCAGCAAGGTGTCGGCGGAGTTCATCGATGACCAGACCGTGCGGCAAAGCATTCTCGATGATTTGGGTGAAATGGAAGACCTGATCAGCGACCTGCTGGAAAGCGAGGCGCTGAATACGCGCCACGCCGTGTTGCGCCGGGAGCCGGTGGAGCCGGCAGGCATGGTGGCTTCCGTAGTTGAAACTGATTTCGCCAACCGCAGTGCGCCGATCGAAATTCGAAGCGCGAGCGATTTGCCCGATGCAAACTGGGATACCACGCGCATACGATTGCTGTTGCGCAATCTGATCGACAACGCGCTGCGCTACAACCCGACCGACAGCTCGCCTGTACAGGTCAGCGTAACGCAGCAGGACGACATGATTGCCATCGAGGTACGTGATCACGGGCCGGGCATCGCGCCGGAGCATCTGGAGCACATTACCGAGCCGTTCTACCGCGCTGATCCCGCGCGGGCGCGCGCAACCGGTGGTTTTGGTCTGGGCCTGTATCTCTGCAAGCGCATCGTCGAGGCGCACGGCGGCACCCTCTCTGTCGAGAGCGTGATGGGCCGCGGGACGTCGGTTACCGCGTTGCTGCCGCCGGACGAAGTCTAAGCGCAACGACAAATGTAAAGTCGCAGCCGCCCCCTGCAGACAGGGTGGTATGATTCTGCGCACAAGCACATGGGCTGATGTGCGCCGCGGGCAAAGACCCGCATTAAGGTCCGAATTACGATCCAGAATTACGATCCAGAATTACGATCTGAGGGGAACGGAAAATGTCACAGCTGCCGGAATTTTTTCTGGGTGAGCAAAATCAGACGGATGACAAGCAGATGTCATACGAGCAAGTCGCCGAAACCATTATTGAGCTCGGCAACCGCATGCTTGACGAAGATGAGTCTGCCGAGGTCTGGGAAGTGGCGTCCGGCATGCTCGCCGGCGCAGTCCAATTCTGGCTGTATTCCCGCCAGCCCTGTGAAGACCCCTTTTGCCAGGCGTGTGC
>JABDLC010000120.1 GCA_013001905.1 Gammaproteobacteria bacterium
GTCCGGTGGTATCGGCATTCATTGTGGCGAAACCGCGTGGGAAAACGAACGAGATCTTTGCATGCTGTTTGGTCTCGACGAAGCGGCCGGTCCACAAGCTCCGGAAATACCGTGGAACGGGTCGGTAGAAAAACTGCATCGCAACCTGACGGGTGCTGGCGGCTGGCAGTCGGCGCGTGAACTGTTCGGCCTGCTCAACCGGGCCACACGCTACGTGGCAATCAACTATGTCGATGACGGACTGCCCGGGGATGCCGGTCAGGACGTTGATCTGGATGTTCTCACGGAAGACTATTACGCCGCGCACACGGTGCTGCACAGCGGGCGATTTCCGCGCATAAAACTGCAGCATGGCGGCCGTGTCCCGGTGCGCCTGGGCGATCGTCGCGTCTCCGTCGGTCTGCGCTTTCCCGGCGACAACTATCTTGACGAAGCCTGGGCGCGACGGCTGCTGAAAACCCGGGTCCTCGACGAGCGCGGTTTCTACCGGCCCGCCGATGAAGAATCGTTCTGGGTCGTTGTCTATCACGCGTTGATGCATACGCGGGAGCCGGGCAGGCAACTGCAAGACCGGCTGCTGTCGATGGCAGGCGCAAGGGGGCTAACTGATTGGGAGCGTTGCCTCGGCGACGACTGGCAGGCCGGGCGTGATCGCATGCTGTCTTTACTGCGCGCGCGGGGCGTGAGGTGTCCCGAACCGCTTGACCGCGCGGTCCCGGCCGGGCACAGCAAGCACCATGAACGGGGCAGAATACGCAACGTTGCCAGCGACTGCGTGCGTGCGATCAGTGCTGTTGGCCACGAGTTCAGCAGCCGCGTGCAGACCGCCTACTGGCCGCTGCGGGACGGCCTGCTGCTGCGCGCGCCGTGGTTACACAAAGTGAAGCACTGGCGGCGGATGCTGAGGTGATGCATCGACCGAGGACATCGGCCGGGATATCGCCCGGCGCCGGGCGGCGAGTCGCATGAAGCAGCGCTTGCTGACGTACTTGCGTGCCCCGCGGTTCCGGGTGCTGAAACGAGCAGCGCTACTGCTGCGCGGCGTGCTATTCCTTGGCACGCGTGCGCATTGCCCGGTGTGCGACTGGTCGTTGCGCGGTTTCACGGCGAAGCACGGCTTACTGGCCGCAACCGCTGACGGCTATTGCCCGCGATGCAACGCCAAGGCAAGGCACCGGCGCATCTGGCAGTATCTTCAAGCCAACACCAATCTTTTCAAGGACAAATTGCGCCTGCTCGAGGTAGCGCCGTGGCCGTCGCTGGGGCAACGATTGATGCGCAGGCCGAACATCGAGTACGTCGGCATGGACCTGAACCCGAATTGTGCGTTTACGACGGTTGCCGGCGATCTTGCCGCGGCGCCGCTTCGAGACAACTATTTCGACGCTGTCTTGTGCGTACATGTTCTGGAGCATGTAAAGAACGACCGCGCAGCCATCGGCGAACTGTTTCGAGTTCTGAAACCAGGCGCCTGGGCGGTTGTCAGTGTGCCGTTGTTACTGGACGAAGTGACTCGGGAGGATCCCGCCGTCACGTCACCGCAAGACCGCGAGCGACTTTTCGGGGAAGCGAGCCATGTCCGTTACTACGGCACCGACTTCATCGACCGGCTCCGAGCGGCGGGGTTTGAGGTCCGGCTCGATCCGGGGCGCTCTGTTTCCGCCGCCGCGCGCGCTCGCTTCGGCCTGCGGGATGACGAAAATATTTTTCACTGCACGAAACCACGGTCACCCGCAACCGCCTCAGTTGACTAGCGAGTTCCTTGCCGTCAGTACCAGGCCGACCAGCTCCAGCGGAAACACGAGCGCGCGTGACAGGAAAATCAGGCAGAGGTAAACGCTGAGCAGGTCGAGTACTGCGAACAGGGGCAGCAGCAGCAGCATCAGGCTGACGCCGGTGCGGTAAATGTACGGCACCGAAAGCACGGTGGCCGCAGGGTCAGCCACGGCAGGCGCTGGCTCCGGCGCCGCGGCGTGCCGCGTATCAAAGCTTTGTTTGCGATACGCGAATTCCGCCTTGAGAAAAGCCCGTGTGGCACTGACTAGCCCGGTGACGATACCGACCAGCAGCACGGTCTCGCCGCCGATGTCGAGCGTGGCAAGCAAGCGGTCGGGCCGGACGAACAGCCCTGCCGCCACCGCCACCGGCGTAAAGATTTTTACCAGGATGTCGGCGATCTCGTCCAGGAAACCGCCGAAATCCGACGGACCCTGTAAGCGAGCAAGGTTACCGTCTACCAGGTCGAGGAACACGTTGACCAGGCAGAGCGTCGCGCCGGCGATAACCGACCAGTGTTGGCCGTAGATCAGCAGCGCAAACGCCATGACCATGACAACAATACGCAGCCAGGTTACCTGGTTTGCCACCCAGCCGCTTCTCAGGAACGGCACCGTCAGGCCAAACGACAGCGGTCGGTATACCCAGGCACCGAGAAAATCCATCTTGCGATCGTGTTGTCGCGAAGCATCGTCATAGGCTGCGGTCAGCGCCCGGTATGTGGATCTGTAGTCATCCATTACGTTGCTTCCTCGTCTTGCAGGGGCACCAGCGTGGCTGGATTCGCCCTTGCAACTTTCAGGCCGGACTGCCGGTGACGTCATCGTTGCCGGCGGCGTGCGCCGCTATGATGTCAACGATTGTCTTGCCAATGCTTCGCTGGGTGTCAAT
>JABDLC010000132.1 GCA_013001905.1 Gammaproteobacteria bacterium
GGCAGATTTTTGCGGCGCCGGCGGATCAGTATACGAAGGACCTGTTGGCCGCGGTGCCGAGGCTTGATGCGTCGTCGTCGGCTATTTCGCCTACTGACGCGGTCGAATCGTCTGCTAGCTCCGAAAACCAAAGTCGCGTCGCAGACGATCGCCCGCGTCAGCAGGCAAGACAGTCCGCGACCGATCGCGCTCGGCAACCGACGATTCGCTCTCCGCAGTCGACATTGCTTGAAGTCGACAATCTCAGCGTCGCTTTCGATGCCGGGCGCGCAACGTTGTTCGGCCCGCGTCGCTGGCTGAAAGCCGTCGATGACGTCAGCTTTACGTTAGCGCCGGGCGAAACGCTCGGCATCGTCGGTGAGTCCGGTTGCGGCAAGTCCACGCTCGCACGTGGTGTGCTGCAGTTGCTCGATAACTACTCCGGCCGGGTGGCGATGCTCGGCGAAGACCTGAGCGCGCTGAGCACCGCCGCACTGAAAGCACGCCGCGCCGATTTGCAGGTCGTGTTTCAGGATCCGCTCGCGTCACTGAATCCGCGCATGACCATCGGCGATATCGTGGCGGAGCCGCTGCGTACATTCCGCCCCGAATTGTCGGCCGATGAGCGGCTGCAAAAAGTGCAGGCCTTACTCGCGCGCGTCGATCTGGAACCGGAACACGCGTACCGCTACCCGCACGAGTTTTCCGGCGGTCAGTGTCAGCGTATTGGTATTGCGCGGGCGCTTATTTCAGAGCCGCAGCTCGTGATCTGCGATGAACCGGTCAGTGCGCTCGACGTTTCCGTGCAGGCGCAGGTGATCGATCTGCTCATGTCGCTGCAGCGCGAGCTCGGTCTGGCGCTGGTGTTTATTGCCCACGACCTGGCAGTGGTGCGTCACATCAGCCACCGGGTCATGGTGATGTACCTCGGCCGCATTGCAGAGATCGCGCCGAGTGACCGGTTGTACGAAGCGCCGCTGCATCCGTATACCAAGGCGCTGATCAGTGCGGTGCCTATTCCCGATCCGGATGTGGAGCGCAATCGCGACCGGGAGCTGTTGCAGGGTGACGTACCGTCGCCGCTTGATCCTCCGTCAGGGTGCGCGTTCCGCACCCGCTGCCCGCTCGCCATGGCGCGCTGCGCGCAGGAACGGCCTGAACTGCGCTCAGTGGGTGCGACGCAGGTAGCGTGTCACGCCGTACCAGACGAGTAGCAGCAATAACCACGGGCCCGGTGCGCTGCCGCCGGTGGACCGGTCAGGCGGCGGACCCGCCGTTACACGTTGCAGCACTTCTGACGCAAAAACATTGGCATCCAGCGCGGGCGTCGGAGCCGGGCAAAACACCGGCATGAAGTTGTAGATGTATTGCGTATCGGCGGTGAAATAGCGCGTGTTGTCATTCGTCACGACCCGGATGCTGTCGCTGCCGTTGTTCAGGCCGTCAGGCCAGAAGCACGCATCATCAAGCAGCGATTCATCAAGGAAGTTGATGCCGCTCAAGTCGTCATCGCGTAAACGCGGATCACGACTTTCATAAACAACCGTCGCAGCGTCATCACTCATGATGGCGCGCCCGGCCTGGAAGCCATTGTCATCGGTCGACACGGAAAACTCGGCGCCGGTTTGCAGGTTGCGCAGCACCCAGATTTTCGGTGCGGCCAGCTTGGTGTAGTCGGTACCCAAGATCGGGGCACCGGGCGGCGGAATCGGGCCCGGGTTTGTTTCCTCGCACACTTCTTCAACCGGAACACTGCTGCCCGAATCTGCGCTGGCGCGATTGATACAGATAAATCCGTCGGGCGGCACGGGTGACTGCACCGGAATCTCGTAGTCGCCGCCGAATGGATTGCGGATCTGCCGGCTGAACAGCATCCAGACCGCATCGGCAGAAAACTGAATCTCCTGTGTGTTGAGTTGTTTCGATGTGCTTCGCGGAGTCGGCTGCTGGCTGTTCAGCACCAGCGAGTTGAAAAAATAACGGCGAACAGTCGGCTCGCATTCCTCCGCTTCGCAGGCACGCAGTGGCAGGTCCGGCGCGCAGGGTTCGAGCAGGCCGCCAAACGGGAACGGCGTGCCTTCGGGGGTACAGAGTGGTGGCGGTTCAACCCAGGTCACCACGTTACCGTTGTTCGATAGTGCGCCGGGCGTTAGCGTGCGGCCAAATCTGATCAGTCCCTGGATAGGGTCAGGTTCATCCGGCAGCAGCGCTTTGATGACGCTGCCGGTGCTGCGATCAACGCGGAAGATGGCGTTTTCGGTCTCGACCGTTTCCCACGGTCCGAACCAGCCCGGAGGCGGCGGTTCGGGGTTCGGTACGGTGGTTGAGAGTGAGACACTCATCGCGAGAAAGCGCCCGCCGCCGCTCACTGACAGTCCGTTCAAAAACGGTTCTGCATCGCCATAATCGACGTCCGGCGCCGCTGCGCGCTCGACAGTTCCTGCTTCGATGTCGATCAGCAACGGCACGGCGGCGACGACATCGCCGACCACTTCAACAACACTGGACAGCGCCACATTGCCCGCTGCGTTCAGGTATTCGATATTAAGGCCGGCAGGTATGGGCATGATGCCCGCGCCCAGCCTGATGCGGCCGATATCGTTGGCGCTTTGCTGCGATTCCAGGTCAGCAACAATTTCTGTCGACGTGTTTGTCGTCGCGTCGTAAACGGCGACCACGATTTGTGTCGGATTGCCGAAGAAAATGTCGCCGGGTGGTTCTGCGGACGGATCCGGCGCGACATATGACGGAGACGTCACAATGACGTTGCCGTCCGCCGACATTTTCGCGCGATTGCAGTAATCACGATCAAGCCCGGCGCTGTCGAAGACAACCAGCAGATCGCCAGTGGCACGATCCTTTCGATAAATTTTGCATTCTTCGGTCAGCGCCGTGGCGAAGCCGAAAAAAACGTCAGGGTCGAAGTTGGCGAACAGTACGAAGCGTCCGTCAGCACTCACATCCAGTGGTGAGTAGGCCGGGCCGTCAAACGTGGTGATCGGCGACGGTGCCAACGGCAACTGATCCGGGCCAGCACTGACCAGATCATGCGCAAAGCAGTGGCCGGCAAACGCCAGCGCGACTGCCGGCAGGCAGCGTAAGAAACCCCTCATGTATCCCCCGGGCAGTATTCTTAATCTTATGGGGCTAATTCATACACGATGTTGACGAACGCTTCAAAACGGATGTCGCCTGTTACATAAGATGCCTCGGCGCTTTCAGCAACGGCATCGGCAGCCATCGCGCGCATCATCGGTCGCGGTTGTGACGGCATGCCCGAACTGCTGATGGTCATCACATTACCGATCTCGGCACCGGCAGCTGCAACCATCACATCAGCATTGGCGCGCGCGTCGCGGATCGCATCGGCGAGTGCACGACGATGCAGTTCTGCACGGTCAGTTCTGTCAAAGCCCGGCGGCGACACCTGATTGGCGCCGGCCTCTACCGCGCCTTCGAGCAGTTTGCCCAGGTTATCGAGATCACGGAGTTCGACCATGATCTGCCGTTCGACTACGTAGCCGATCAGTTCCTGCTGTTCGGAGGTCCGGTTCCAGCGATAGTCGGGGCGAATGTTCAGCCCGGTGGTGTCGATGCGCTTGCGGTCGATCTTCAGCCTGTCGAGCAGGCGCAGGATTTTGGCGGTGGTGGCGGAAGCCGATTGCTGCGCAACATTGAGCGACTTGTTGCGCTCGACGACGGACATGCTGATGCGGGCAATATCAGGCTGTGCAGTGACGGTCGCTTTGCCGCTGACGGAAACGGTGCGCGGGTTGTCGTCGGCGAGTGCCACGGTATTCGCTGCCAGCAATATCAATGCAATGAGTCGGGTACGCATAGTTGTTCCTCACTAATCAGATCGTAGAGTTACGGCTTCACGACTTTGCAGCTCACGCGCCGTATGCCTATCCTGTACGCCACAGAATAACAAAGCCGGTCCGGCAGAGGCCCTGATGGAAACTTTTAACGCATTGCGCGTACACGCAGCCGAGAATGGCGTCGACCCCCGCCTTGAATCGCTGACACTAGAAGACCTGAGCGAGGGTGATGTGGTCATCCGCGGTGAGTGGTCGTGCATCAATTACAAAGACGCACTGGCCGTGACCGGTGCCGGCAAAATTATGCGCGGCTTTCCGCTGGTTGCCGGCATCGATGTTGCGGGTACGGTCGTGCAGTCCGCTTCGCCGGACGTCCGTGAGGGCGATGAAGTGGTCGTCACCAGTGCGGGCCTGGGTGAAACCCGCGACGGCGGGTTTGCCGAATACGTGCGGGTGCCGGCGGGGCAGGTCATTCCGCTGGCCGACGGTTTCAGCACGCGCGATGCCATGGCGCTCGGTACCGCCGGTTTCACCGCAGCACTCGCCGTGCATCGCATGGAACAGAATGGCCAGACACCCGGGCAGGGCCCGATCGCGGTCAATGGTGCGACCGGCGGTGTCGGCAGCGTCGCTATCGACCTGTTGTCAGGCCGCGGTTACGACGTGCATGCCATCAGCAGCAAGACATCAGCGCAGGAATACCTGCGCAAACTGGGTGCATCCACGGTGTTGGATGCGAAGGCGCTGGAGCTCGGCACGCGCCCGCTGGAAAAAGCGATTTGGGCCGGCGCCGTCGACAATCTCGGCGGCGACATGCTGAGCTGGTTTACCCGCACCACGCAATACGCCGGCAACGTTGCCAGCATCGGGTTGGCGGCCAGCCACAAACTGGAAACGACTGTGATGCCGTTTATCCTGCGCGGCGTGAACCTGCTGGGCATCAATGCGGTCGACACGCCGCGCAGCCTGCGCATGGAGGTGTGGCAGCGGCTCGCGACAGACCTGCGACCCCGTCATCTGGACACGATTGTGACCGGTGAGATTGGCCTCGACGAGGTCACCGGCTGTGTGCAGGAATGGGTCGATGGCAAAATAACCGGGCGGAAGCTGGTCAGGCTGTCGAATTAGACGGCGTCGAATGCGTTAGAATCTCGGCAGCGCAGAATTCAGCCGCCGCGGCGGCTACTACGAGGGGAAACCTATGAGAATCATTAAACAGTTTGCATTTCTGACGGTCGCCACAGTGCTGACCGCGACGAGTGCATTGGCCGATGACCATTTCGATAAGTACATCGAAATCATGGGCACAGTATCCAGCCACGATCGTGATCGTATCGTCGACGAAGGTTTAGCGGGTGGCTCGGCTCGTGTCGGTGGCGCCTATAACGATTTGTGGAACATTGAGGGCGCGCTCAGCTTTCTCGATCAGGGTGCGGATGCCGACAAAGGCGGCACGGCTGATCTTGAGCAAATTTCAATCGGCTTGAATGCACTGGCAGTGTTTAACCGCAACGGCCAGTTCCAGCCTTATTTCCTGCTGGGCCTGGGCGGCGTTGATTCTGACATCACTGGTGTCGATGACGAATTCAATCTCTATTACGACCTGGGCGTTGGTGCGTTTATACCGGTGTTCAATGACAACGCCCGTCTGCGTGGCGAAATCGTGCGCCGTGCTGAAGACGACGACTGGAACAGTAAAGATTATTTGCTGCACCTCGGTATCGGCTTCCCGTTCGGCAAGAAGGCGGCACCCGTCGTAGCGGCAGCTGCCGTTGTTGCGGCGCCGTCCGACTCTGACGGTGACGGCGTCATTGATGAGCGTGATCGTTGCCCCAACACACCCGCGGGTGCATCGGTTGATGCCAACGGATGTGAACTCGACAGCGATGGCGACGGTGTTGTCGACAGCAAAGACCAGTGTCCGGGCACGCCGGCCGGCACGGAAGTCGATGAAGTCGGTTGCGCAGCGGTCACGGTGATCAATCTGGAAGGCGTGAACTTCTCCTCCAATTCGGCTGATCTGCTGGACGGCGCTGAGGAGCGTCTGGACGAGCAGGCCGCCAAGCTGGCGGCCAACCCGGACATCACGATTGAGGTGGCCGGTCACACCGACTCAGACGGCGATGCCGGTTACAACCAAACGCTGTCGAAGCGTCGCGCAGACACCGTGCGTGCTTACCTGATCGGTAAGGGCGTGGGAGCGGATCGCATCACGTCTGCCGGCTACGGCGAATCCGAGCCGGTTGCGCCGAACGATACGGCTGTCGGTAAAGCGTCCAATCGCCGCGTCGAACTGCGTATACGCGACAAGTAGTCGCGCATAAGCAGCACGACTGCAACAGAAGCATAAAGCGGAGCCGGGTCACCGGCTCCGTTTTTTTGTGCCCGCAATTTCTGTCCGCTCACTTTTATATATAGTCGGTTTATGGGCCGGGAGAACAACAAGGGAAACAAAAAGTCAGCGAACTTTGATCGGGACAGCATTCGCGTGCAGCTGGAGCAGAGTCTCGATGCGCTGCCGGTGCCCGAACACATTTCTGTAGCTGCGCTGGCTGCGGCGCTCACGAACTACCTGGCTGAGCTGCATAAATGGAACCATGCCTACAACCTCACTGCTGTGCGCGATCCAGGCGAGATGGTCACGCGGCACATTTATGATTCGCTGACGGCTGCACCCTTTGTCAGTCGAGCACGTGTCAGTGGCAAGCACGTTGCCGATGTCGGTACCGGCGCCGGTCTGCCGGGCATACCGCTGGCGCTCTGTTTTCCCGACACCCGGTTCATGCTCATCGACACGAACGGCAAGAAAACCCGCTTCGTGCAGCACGTGGCAACACATCTGCAACTCAACAACGTTGACGTGCTGCAGACACGGGTGGAAGAGTTCACACCGGAGCAGCCCTTCGATGTCGTGTTTTGCCGCGCGTTCACCTCACTGGCTGCTTTTGCGGCCGGTTGCTCGCAACTGGTCGCGCCCGACGGATGCCTGATCGCGATGAAGGGGAAGTACCCGGCTGACGAGGTCGCGGCATTAGCCGGTAGCGGCTGGACGGTCAGTCAGAGCAGTGAAGTACAGGTGCCCGGGCTTGAAGGCGAGCGGCACATACTCGAACTGCGACGCGTGTAAACTGATTCATCAGAATAACTCTATAAAAAGACACGCTCATGTTCGGCTTCGGTGCCAAACAACACGTCTGCACTGCCTGCGGCTACAACATCATCGGCTCAAAGCCGCGCTTGTGCCCGTTCTGTGGTGCCCGGTCGAAGCGCATGGTCACGTCCGATGCGGCTGCGCGCCGCTATAAAGTTGTCAGCAGGGAGGTCGCGCCGGGCGTCACGCAGTTGCGCTGTGCACCGCGACTGGGTCTCGAACATGCGGCGTACCGAATCGACGCCGACGGTGGCAGCGTCTGGATCGATTGTCCGTCATCGTTCAATACCAATCTGCCGGCGGTCGATGCCATTCTGTTTACCCACAAAGATTTTGTCGGCGCTGCTAATCAGTACCGCGACTTATGGAACGCGGAAGTGTGGATGCACGAACTCGACCGCGAGCGCTCCACCGTGTCCCGCAATGCAGTAACGGCAACCTTCAACGGCAATATAGAAAAGTTCGGTGTGCGCGGGTTTCACATCGGCGGCCACAGCCCGGGGTTCACGGTCTATATCTGGCGCGACGTGCTGTTTGTCTGTGACTACGTCTATCCGCCGGGTACAGCCATGAAGCTGAACCCCCACGGCCCGGCCCGTGAAACGCGCCAGGGCGCGGCGCGGCTGGCGGACCTGCTGGCCGACGAAACCAGTCTGCAGACGGTGTGCGGCTACAACTATGTCGTCGATTATCGCAGCTGGCTCAGCAACTTCACGAGTTTCGTTTAGCGCAGGCAAGCGTTTATGATGGGTCATGGGCAGGGTAATAGCAGTCACTAACCAGAAAGGCGGGGTCGGCAAGACCACCACCGCCGTGAATCTGGCTGCCTGCCTTGCCGCCAACGACCGGCGCGTGCTGCTGATCGATATAGATCCGCAGGGCAATGCGACCACCGGCTCGGGTGTCGACAAAGCAGAGCTGGAGCTCACCACCTGCGAGGTGCTGCTCGGCGATGCCCGCGCGATGGATGCGATCCGGCCGGCCGAGGATGACGGCTTCGCTATTCTGCCGGCCAATGCCGACCTCACCGCCGCCGAAGTGCGGCTGATGCAGGAGATCGGCCGCGAGCTCAAGTTGCGTCAGGCGCTTGAGCCGGTTGCGGGCTTGTTTGATTACGTGCTGGTCGACTGTCCGCCTTCGATCAACATGCTCACCCTGAATGCGCTGACGGCGGCCAACGGCGTGCTGATACCGATCCAGTGTGAGTACTACGCGCTGGAAGGCTTGTCCTCGCTGCTGGAAACCGTGCGTCAGATCCGCAACAGCGTAAACCCGGGCCTCGAGATCGAAGGCCTGCTGCGCACCATGTATGACCCGCGTAACCGCCTGGCCAATGAAGTCTCGGCGCAGCTCATCAAGCATTTCGGCGACAAGGTTTACGACACCATCATTCCGCGCAACGTGCGTCTGGCCGAGGCGCCCAGCTTTGGCGTGTCGGCGCTGGTGCATGACGCGCGGTCGTCGGGCTCCAAGGCCTACATGGCGCTCGCTCAGGAAATGATCGCGCTCGAGTCAGCGGGTGAGCAGGCGGGTGCTGCGTGACCTCATGCGCGGCCGTTCGGTTATGATTAAGCCATGGCTACCAAGAAAACAGGATTAGGGCGCGGCCTCGACGCGCTGTTGGGCGGATCGGCTCAGGGCGCCATGGCACCGGCGGAAACCGGCGCCGCGAAAGCCCCGGCCGGAACCACTGTGGATGTCTCCCGTGTAACCGCCACACCGGTGACTGCGCAACCATTGCCGGACACCAATGGCCTGCGCGAAATCGACCTCGACCAGCTGACTCCCGGTGAGTACCAGCCACGCCGTGATATGCACAAGGAATCCCTGCAGGAACTGGCGGCCTCTATAGAGCAGGAGGGCGTGCTGCAGCCGATTTCAGTACGGCCGCTGGCGGGCAAGGCCAGCGGATATGCGGCCGGCGCGCGCTATGAAATCATCGCCGGTGAACGGCGCTGGCGCGCCGCGCAGATGGCGGGCATACGCAAAATCCCGGCGATAGTCAGAGACGTCGACGACGAGCAGGCGGCGGCCATTGCGCTGATCGAAAACCTGCAGCGCGAAGACCTGAACCCGCTCGAAGAGGCGCAAGGTCTGCAACGACTCATCGATGAATTCGATCTCACGCACCAGGAAGCGGCGACTGCCGTGGGCAAATCCCGCGCGGCCGTATCTAACTTAATCCGTTTGCTCGAACTCGCGCCCGAAGTACAGAAGCTACTCGGCAACGGCACCCTGAGCATGGGCCACGCCCGTGCGCTGCTGGGCCTGTCGGGTGCCCGCAGTCAGGCAGGTGCCGCGGCCGACATCGTGGCGCGCGGCCTGTCCGTGCGGCAAACCGAGGCACTGGTCAAAAAGCTGCAGTCCGGCGCGACTCAGTCTAAAAAGCCGGCGGCCCCGGCCCAGAGCGCCGATATCCGTCGCCTGCAGGACGATCTGCGCGACAAACTCGGCGCCAAGGTTGCGATACAGCATACTGCCAAGGGGTCGGGCAAGCTCGTGATCTCCTACAACTCGGTCGACGAACTGGACGGCATACTGAGTCACCTGAAGTAGTCGCCCCTCAACGGTTGCCTACTCGCCCTTAACTACCTACAATTCGCCAGCCGCACAGCATGGGCTGTTGTTCGGTGGCCACTTGTGTGGCTTTTTTTTACCCGTGAAGCCCGCGAAAGATGGGCAACACTCAGGCATTTCAAAAAGCACGTATTGCTGTCCTCCGGCTGACCGGATGGCAGGCATTGTTGACGGTGTTGCTTACTGCAACTGCGTTAATAACAGGATACGGCTCGATGGCACTTTCAGTGTTCGTCGGGGGAAGCATCGGATTGATTGCCGGGTTGTATCAGGCCATGCGCCTGCTGCAGGTCAACGCAGCGGAGCATCCTGAAGCACTGATGAGCGGCCTGTGGATTAGTGAAGCCGTAAAGATCGTTCTGACGGTTGCACTGTTTGTGCTCGCAATACGGTTGCTCGCGGTGGAGATGGTGCCGACGCTGGTCGGTTACGCGATGACTTACATCGTTTACTGGGTAGCGCTGGGGACAGGTTACCCCTGGATCGAATTAGACAATTTGCCGGCTGCGGACCTGCGGGAACGCAACTGGCCTGACACGAAAGACGACTAAGCACTATGGCAAGCGAAGGCGGCTACGCAAACAGCGGCGAATACATTCAGCATCACTTGCAGAATCTGCAGGCCTGTCAGGTCGACGGCCAGTGGGTTACGAACATCCATGAAACGAAAATCTGCGCCGGCAACTTCTGGGCGCTGAATCTCGATTCGATGTTCTGGAGTGTTTTCCTCGGCATCATTTTCTGCACGCTCTTCTATCGCGTGGCGAAAAATATCGAGGCCGGTAAGCCCGGCAAACTGCAGGCCATGATCGAAATGGTCGTGGTGTTTGTTGATGACGCCGTCAAAGACACCTTCCACGGCAAGAGCCCGGTGATCGCACCGCTGGCACTGACCATTGTCGTCTGGGTCTTCTTAATGAACCTCATGGACCTGATTCCGGTCGACTGGATACCGAAGCTGGCGCAAATAGCCGGCATTGAATACATGAAGGTGGTGCCGTCCACCGACGTCAACGTGACCTTCGGTATGTCGCTGTCGGTGTTTGCGCTGATTCTGTTCTACAGCTTCAAGATCAAGGGTGTCGGCGGCTTCATTGTCGGCGAGCTCATGATGAACCCGCTTAACCCCAAAGATCTCGGCGTGCCGAAGATCCTCTGGCCGCTGGTCTGCTCGTTCAACCTGGTCCTTGAAATCGTGGCCCTGCTGGCCAAGCCGCTGTCGCTGTCACTGCGACTGTTCGGCAACATGTACGCCGGCGAGCTGCTGTTCATTCTTATTGCGCTGATTGGTTACTGGCAGCTGCCGCTGCATTTCGGCTGGGCTGTGTTCCACATCCTGGTGGTAACCCTGCAGGCATATATTTTCATGATGCTGACCATCGTGTACCTGAGTCAGGCACACGAGCATCACTAACGTTTTAACGATTTATCTTTAAGCAAAACTGCTTTTTAGGAGCAACTGATGGAAATTGTACTTGGATATACCGCGATCGCTGTCGCACTTCTGATCGGCTTCGGCGCGTTGGGCGTCGGCATCGGCATGGGCCTGCTCGGCGGTCGCTTCCTCGAAGGCTGCGCACGTCAGCCTGAACTGGCGCCGATGCTGCAGACAAAAATGTTCCTCGTCGTCGCACTGCTCGACGCCGTGGCCATGATTGGTGTGGGTATCGCCTTGTTCTTCGCATTCGCAAACCCCTTCATCGGTCAGCTGGCTGGCGCATAAGCCATTTGGTTTGAGCGGCCGTCATGACAACAGTGTCAGACGTTCGCCCTGCAGGAGTTCGTAAGTGGATTTAAACGCAACCATTATTGGTCAGTCGATCGCGATGCTCGTGTTCGTGTGGTTCTGCATGAAGTTTGTGTGGCCGCCGATCATGACGATGCTCGAAGAGCGTCAGACGCAGATCGCTGACGGATTGGCCGCAGCCGACAAAGGCAATCGCGCGCTCGAAGAGGCTGAAGCCGAGAAGGCAATCATTCTCGATCAGGCACGGGGCCAGGCTCGCGAAATTATTGATCAGGCCAACACGCGTGCGACAGGCATCGTGGACGAGGCCCGCGACGAAGCCGGTGGCGAGAAACAACGCATCGTGGCATCCGCGCAGGCAGAAGCCGAACAGGAAGCCAACCGCGCACGCGAAGAGCTGCGCAGTCAGGTGGGTGCACTTGCTATCGCCGGCGCTGAAAAAATTATTCAGCGCGAGATCGACGCGGCTTCTCACAAAGACCTGCTCGATAAGCTCGCTGCGGAGATCTGATCAGTCATGGCCCAGAGCACAGGCAATCACATCGCCATTGCCCGCCCTTATGCGCAGGCAGCGTTCGAAACGGCCAACGAGTCAGGCCGGCTGGATGCCTGGTCGGGCGCCCTTGCAGCAGCAGCTGCGGTGGTCAACGACGAGCAGGTCGCAGGTCTCATCGATGCGCCGGGCACAGATGCCGGGCAGGTGATCAATTTGATCGCCGGCATTGCGGTGCAGACAGCGCCGGGCGCACCGGCAGACAAGCTCACCAATCTTGTGAAGCTGCTGGAGGAGAACGGTCGCCTGAAAGCGCTGCCGGAAATCTCGTCAGCGTTCGATGCGCTTAAAGCTGAAACCGAAAATCGTGTCGAGGTCGTATTGACCGCAGCGAAGCCGGTGGATGAGGGCACGCAGGCACGCATTGTTGAATCGCTGAAACGGCGCTTCAACCGCGATGTCAGTCTGACTTTCGAGCTCGATGAATCACTTATAGGCGGTGCACGCCTGCAGGCAGACGACCTGGTCATTGACGGATCAGTGCGCGCCGGACTGGACAAACTCGCCACCACACTGGCGAACTAGATATTGGTTTCGCCGGTAGGCGAAAGAGGAATACAGAAATGGCTATCAAAGCTTCTGAAATCAGTGCCCTAATCAAGGAGCGCATCAGCAACTTCGACAGTGCTGCTGAAGCTCGCGATGTAGGCACCGTAATCGCGGTTACCGACGGTATTACCCGTATCCACGGCCTGAGCTCAGCTCAGTACGGTGAGATGCTGGAGTTCCCCGGCGACACTTTCGGCCTTGCGCTTAACCTCGAGCGTGATTCGGTCGGTGCGGTGGTGCTGGGTGACTACAAACACATCTCTGAAGGCGACACGGTAAAAACCACCGGTCGTATTCTTGAGGTGCCGATTGGCGAAGGCCTGCTGGGTCGCGTCGTGAACTCGCTGGGTGAGCCCATCGATGGTAAGGGCCCGATCAATGCAGCGGCCACCAGCCCGATCGAAAAAGTCGCGCCGGGCGTGATTGAGCGCCAGTCTGTTGATCAGCCGGTGCAGACCGGCCTGAAGTCTATCGACTCCATGGTGCCGATCGGTCGCGGTCAGCGTGAGCTGATTATTGGTGACCGCCAGACCGGTAAGTCCGCGGTGGCTATCGATACGATCATCAACCAGAAAGGCACCGGCATTAAATGTATCTACGTTGCCATCGGTCAGAAGGCATCGACCATTGCCAACGTGGTGCGCAAGCTTGAAGAGCACGGCGCGATGGAACACACCATCATCGTCGCTGCTGCCGCATCCGACTCTGCAGCCATGCAGTACATTGCTCCGTACTCCGGCTGCACCATGGGTGAATATTTCCGCGACCGCGGCGAAGATGCCCTGATCATTTATGACGATCTCACCAAGCAGGCCTGGGCATATCGCCAGGTTTCACTGCTGCTGCGTCGTCCGCCGGGCCGTGAAGCGTATCCGGGTGACGTGTTCTATCTCCATTCGCGTCTGCTGGAACGTGCGTCGCGTATTAATGCCGCTGAAGTCGAGCGCCTCACCAACGGTGCAGTGAAAGGCAAGACCGGCTCACTGACGGCGCTGCCGATCATTGAGACGCAGGCCGGTGACGTGTCTGCCTTCGTGCCGACTAACGTGATCTCCATTACCGACGGTCAGATCTTCCTCGAAACCGACCTCTTCAACGCAGGCATCCGCCCGGCTATTAACGCTGGTCTGTCGGTGTCGCGTGTGGGTGGCGCGGCGCAGACCAAGATCATCAAGAAGCTCGGTGGCGGTGTTCGACTCGCACTCGCCCAGTACCGTGAACTCGCGGCGTTCGCGCAGTTTGCGTCCGACCTCGATAAGGCGACGCAGGATCAGCTGGCCCGTGGTCAGCGCGTGACGGAGCTGATGAAGCAGCCGCAGTACTCACCGCTGTCGGTGGGCGAAATGGCGTTCTCACTGCTCGCGGCCAACGAAGGCTACCTGGACGACGTGGAAGTGGCGCAGATCGTGGCATTTGAGGCCGCTCTGCATGCGTTCCTCAACGACAAATACGGTGACCTGCTGACCAGCATTAACGACTCCGGGGACTTCAACGACGAGATCGAAGCGTCGATGAAAAAAGCCCTGGATGACTTTAAAGCCAACGGCGCGTACTAGACCTGACAGGAAAGCTTGAATGGCTAGTCTCAAAGAAATCCGCACCAAGATCGGCAGCGTAAAAAATACGCAGAAGATCACGAAGGCGATGGAGATGGTTGCCGCAGCGAAGATGCGCAAGACGCAAAATCGCATGGCGCAGACCCGCCCCTATGCCGAAAAGATCCGCACGGCGATCGGTCACCTGTATCAGGCCAACCCTGAGTACAAGCACCCGTATCTCGTGCAGCGTAGCGATGTGAAGCGTGTGGGCTACATCGTCATTACCACTGATCGTGGTTTGTGCGGCGGTCTTAACGTCAACGAGTTCCGGCTGCTGCTGAAAGAAATTCAGGATTGGCGGGACAAGGGCGTGGAAGTGGATCTGGCGCTGCTCGGCTCAAAGGGTGTGCAGTTCTTTCGCACCTACGACGTCAATATCGTCGCCGCGGTGTCGAATGTGGGTGAAAACCCGAAGGTCGAAGATCTGCTGGGTTCAATCAAGATCATGCTGGATGCGTTTGAGAAGGGTGGTGACGACGGCGGCATCGATCAGCTGTTCCTGCTGCACAACCATTTCGAAAGCACCATGAGCCAGAAGCCGCGTGTGGACACGCTGATTCCGGTAGAAGCACCTGACGCCGACGAGTTGCCGCAGCACTGGGACTATCTCTACGAGCCTGATGCAACAGAGCTGCTGACGACGGTGCTGGAGCGGTACATCGAATCGCAGGTGTATCGCGGTGCGGTTGAAAACGTGGCCTGTGAGATGGCGGCCAAGATGGTGGCCATGAAGAGTGCGACGGATAACGCCGGCAAGCTGATCGACGAACTGCAGCTCGATTACAACAAGGCGCGTCAGGCAGCTATCACGCAAGAAATTTCCGAGATCGTGGGTGGCGCAGCCGCCGTATCGGAATAACACGGATTTAAATTTATTTTGGGGCTTAGCCCCAGACTGAGGAAACAGAAGATGAGTTCCGGAAATATCGTTCAGGTTATCGGCGCTGTGGTGGACGTGGAGTTCCCGCAGGACCAGATACCGAAAGTGTATGACGCCCTTCGTATCGAAGATCGCGATCTGACCCTCGAAGTACAGCAGCAACTCGGTGACGGCGTAGTCCGCGCGATTGCCATGGGTGCTTCCGAAGGCCTGTCACGTGGCATCGCAGTCTCGAATACCGGTGAGCCGATCAAGGTGCCGGTGGGCCAGAAGACACTGGGCCGCATCATGGACGTGCTCGGCACGCCCATCGATCATGCCGGACCGATCGGCGAAGAAGAGCGCCGCCCGATCCACGCAGCGCCGCCGGCCTATGAAGATCAGGCTGACAGCACCGAGCTGCTGGAAACCGGTATTAAGGTGATTGACCTCATCATGCCGATTGCGAAAGGCGGCAAGATTGGTCTGTTCGGTGGTGCCGGTGTGGGCAAGACCGTGACGCTGATGGAACTCATCAACAACATTGCCAAGGAGCACGGTGGTTTCTCCGTGTTCGCCGGTGTGGGCGAGCGTACTCGTGAAGGTAACGACTTCTATCACGAGATGACGGACTCAGGCGTTATCGACAAAGTGGCGCTGGTTTACGGCCAGATGAACGAGCCGCCGGGTAACCGCCTCCGCGTTGCGCTAACCGGTCTGACGATGGCTGAGTACTTCCGCGACGAAGGTCGTGACGTGCTGATGTTCGTCGACAACATTTATCGCTACACACTCGCCGGTACCGAAGTGTCCGCGCTGCTCGGCCGTATGCCGTCTGCTGTGGGTTACCAGCCGACACTGGCTGAGGAGATGGGCGTGCTGCAGGAACGCATCACCTCAACAAAGACCGGCTCGATCACATCCTTCCAGGCTGTGTACGTCCCGGCCGATGACTTGACTGACCCCTCGCCGGCCACGACCTTTGCTCACCTGGACGCGACGCTCGTGTTGTCTCGCCAGATTGCGGAGCTGGGTATTTACCCCGCTGTGGATCCGCTCGACTCCACGTCACGTCTGCTCGACCCGAACGTGATTGGTCAGGAGCACTATGAAGCGGCCCGCGGTGTGCAGGGTATTCTGCAGCGCTATAAAGAACTGCAGGACATCATCGCCATTCTGGGTATGGACGAGCTGTCTGAAGAAGACAAACAGGCTGTGCAGCGTGCTCGTAAAGTGCAGCGCTTCCTGTCGCAGCCGTTCACGGTTGCCGAAGTCTTCACCGGCGCTCCCGGTAAGTACGTCACGCTCAAAGACACGATCCGTGCGTTTAAGGGCATCGTGGCGGGAGACTACGACGATCTGCCGGAGCAGGCTTTCTACATGTGCGGCGGCATCGAAGAAGCCGTGGAGAACGCCAAGAAGATGGCGTAACAAGATATGGCAACACTACAAGTAGACATTGTTAGTGCCGAAGGCGAAATCTATTCCGGTGACGCCAGCATGGTGTACGCGCCGGCAAGCCAGGGTGATGTCGGCATCGCGCCGCGTCACGCGCCGTTGCTGACCAGCCTGCGTCCGGGCGATCTGCGTGTGGAGACGCCGGAAGGCGAAGAGAAATTCTTCTACGTCACCGGCGGCCTGCTGGAAGTTCAGCCGCACATGGTGACGGTGCTCGCCGATTCCGCCATGCACGGCGATCAGCTCGACGAGGCCGCGGCCAAAGTTGCGCAGGAAGCCGCTGAAAAAGCCGTAGGCGAGGCCGGTGACAGGAAAAGCCTCGAACATGCGCGCCTGCAGCTCGTCGAGGCTGCCGCCCGCTACCGTGCGGTACAGAAGCTCAAGGGCAAGAAGGGCTAGCCCCACGCTGATGCCAGGTCTGCTGCCGGGTGTGATGCCTGCACGTGACGTGGCGCCTCGCGGTGTTTAGGCTGCCTCAGTCATGAATATCAGCGTAGTGATTCTCGCGGCGGGTAAAGGCACCCGCATGCATTCAAAATTGCCGAAAGTGCTGCAGCCGCTGGCGAATCGTCCGCTGCTTGAGCACGTCATCGCGACCGCTGAACACCTCAACTCCCGCAGTATCTGTGTCGTATACGGTCACGGCGGCGAAACCGTGCAGGCGCATTTTGAGGGCCGCGATATCGCCTGGGCGCTGCAGGAGCCGCAACTCGGCACCGGCCATGCCGTTCAGCAGGCGATGCCGCATCTGCAAAACGAAGAAGTGGCGGTCATCCTCTACGGCGATGTGCCACTCGTCACCGCCGAGACGGTCGAGAAACTTGCAGGTGCTGCGGTCGATGGCCCGGCCATCCTCACCGCCATTGAATCTGACCCGACCGGTTACGGGCGCATCATCCGCAACCCGGAAGGCGCGGTGGTCGCTATCGTCGAAGAGAAGGATGCGAACGACGAACAGCGGCGCATCAACGAGGTGAATACCGGTCTCATGGCCTGCCCGGTCGCACAACTCGGCCCGTGGCTCGACGCACTTAAATCAGACAACGCTCAGGGTGAGTACTACCTGACCGACATTGTCGCCTCGTCAGTGAATGACGGCGTCAAGGTCGCGGCCGTCACGGCGGATTCACCGACTGAAGTCATGGGCATTAATGACAAGGCGCAGCTCGCTATTGCGGAGCGCGCCTACCAGCAGCGGCAGGCCGATGCGCTGCTCGCCGCCGGCGTCACGCTCGCCGATCCGGCGCGGCTGGACGTGCGCGGCAAAGTGACGGCCGGCTCGGATGTGTTCATTGACGTTAACGCGGTATTGGTCGGCGATGTAGAGATCGGTGACGATGTCACCATCGGTCCCAACTGCGTGATCACGAATACGAAGATCGGCACGGGCTGCACCATCAACGCCAATTGTGTTTTTGAAGATGCCGTCATCGGTAACCACTGCGACCTCGGTCCGTTCGCGCGGCTGCGCCCGCAGGCCGAGCTCAAAGACGGTGCCCGGGTCGGCAATTTTGTCGAGATCAAGAAAGCGACGCTCGGTGAGGGCAGCAAAGCCAATCACCTGACGTACATCGGCGATGCGACCATCGGCAAAGACGTCAACGTCGGTTGCGGCACTATCACCTGTAACTACGATGGCGCCAACAAGCACCAGACGATTATCGGCGACAATGCCTTTATCGGCTCCGGCGTAGAGCTGGTAGCGCCGGTGGAAATCGGTGCCGGCGCGACCATTGGCGCCGGCTCTACGATTGGTCGGGACGCGCCTGCCGGCGAGCTGACGATCGAGCGCAGCCGCCAGAAAACGGTCAGTGGCTGGAAACGGCCGACCAAGAAAAAATAAGAGTCAGAAGACAAGGACCAGATCATGTGTGGAATCGTCGGAGGAACAGCGGAACGTAACGTCGTGCCGATTCTCATGGAGGGTCTGCGCCGTCTGGAATACCGCGGCTATGACTCCGCCGGTCTCGCGGTCCGTCATGACGACGGTGTGCAACGCCGCCGTGCACTCGGCAAGGTTGCCGAGCTGCAGGCCAAGCTGGATGCCGATCCGCTCGAAGGCCGCACCGGTATCGCGCACACCCGCTGGGCCACACACGGCGCCCCGTCGGAAGCCAACGCGCATCCGCATCTGTCGCTGCCGGATATCGCGATCGTCCATAACGGCATCATCGAAAATCACGAAGAGCTGCGTGCTGATCTGCAGAGTAAGGGCTACGAATTCACCAGCGAGACCGACACCGAGGTCATCGCCCATCGCGTCCACATGCACCTGCAGCAGTCTGACGACCTGGAACAGGCAGTGCGCAAAACCGTCGCTGAGCTCGACGGCGCTTATGCGCTGGTCGTGATGAGCAAAAATGAGCCGGGCAAGCTCATCCTCGCCCGCGAAGGCTGCCCGGTCGTAATCGGCGTGGGTATCGGTGAGAACTTCGTCGCGTCGGATGTGGCGGCACTGCTGCCGGTAACGCGCAAGTTTATGTTCCTTGAAGAAGGTGACATTGCGGTCATGACCCGTGACGGCGTGGTCGTCACCGATGCGGATGGCGCGCTCGTGAAGCGCAAAGTCACCGAGAGCGAGTTGTCAGCGGATGCGATTGATCGCGGCGGCTTCCGTCACTACATGCTCAAGGAAATCTACGAACAGTCCCGCGCCGTCGCCGACACACTGTCGGAGCGCATTGTCGATGGCCGTGTGCTCGACGCGGCGCTCGGTCACGCAGCCAAAGACGTGCTGGACAAGATCGACAACATTCATATCGTCGCCTGCGGTACCAGTTATCACGCAGGCCTCGTGGCCCGTTACTGGCTCGAAGAACACTGCAACGTGCAGTGCACGGTCGAGATCGCCAGTGAGTACCGCTATCGCCGCGTTGTAGTGCCGGCCAATTCACTGTTCGTCACGGTCTCCCAAAGTGGTGAGACCGCCGATACGCTGGCGGCCCTGCGGAAAGCTAAAACGCTGGGGTACCTGACGTCGCTGGCTATCTGTAACGTGCCGGAAAGCTCCCTCGTGCGCGAGTCTGAGCTGGTCATGATGACTCGCGCCGGGCCGGAGATCGGTGTCGCGTCGACTAAAGCGTTTACGACCCAGCTGACCGCATTTGCGCTGGTCACACTCGCACTGGCCCGCCACCGGGGCATGCCGGAAGACACCGAGCGCAAGCTCACGCGGCAGCTGATCGAGCTGCCCGGCCTTATCGACAAGGTGATGGGCCTTGACGAAGAGATCGAGAAAGTCGCGGGCGAGTTCGCTGAGAAGCACCATGCCCTGTTCCTCGGCCGCGGCGCGCAAAACCCCGTTGCCATGGAAGGTGCGCTCAAGCTGAAAGAAATTTCGTATATCCACGCCGAAGCCTATGCGGCGGGCGAGTTGAAGCATGGCCCTCTGGCGCTCGTCGACGAAGACATGCCGGTGGTAACCGTGGCACCCAACGACGACCTGCTGGAAAAACTGAAGTCCAATCTGCAGGAAGTGCGCGCTCGTGGTGGCGAGCTGTTTGTGTTCGCCGATCCTAATGTGGCGTTTGATGACGGCGACGGCGTGACGCTGGTGAAAATGCCGACGCATATTGAAGAGTTTCAGGCGCCGATTCTGTACACGATACCGCTGCAGCTACTGAGCTATCACGTAGCCGTATTGAAAGGCACCGACGTCGATCAGCCGCGTAACCTCGCAAAATCCGTTACGGTCGAATAGCCCGCCGGACAAGGGTGTCACAGCACCCGCAAGCTTATGTAAAACATGAGTGCCGAAAACTGAGAACCAGTTCAGGCGTGCGCGCTGCTGTGCACGCATAATTCTCCTTACAAATTGCACCTTCAATAAGAATAAGAAGAGGAGGGCAACATGTTTCCATGGATTATTGCTATCGCCCTGCTGCTTGTCGCAGTCGTTCTGTACGTCCGCACGCGGATGGCCGGCAAAGGCTTTGTCAGCGGCTCCAGCATGGCGCAGATGCTGCGCCAACCACCGCGTGCCGTGCACAAACCCGCCGTTGCTCGCAAAGATTTTCGCGCCGTGTCGATCAAGTGCGCCCCAGGCTCATGTCACGCTGCCCGCGTGCTTGAAGGCAAGCGCGGATTCTCGGATCAGATTCCCCGTCTGCCGTTGTCGCAGTGCGACGCCGGCGAGTGCGTGTGTACCTATACTCAGCACCGTGATCGCCGTGCTACCGATGACCGTCGCCGCTTGTACGCCACCCTTGCCCCCGGCGTGAAAGACGCCAGCGAGCGCCGTGAACTCTTTGATCGTCGCATAGCGGACATCGACGAAGACATGCAGGACTTCAATTTCAGCGACTCCTGAAGGCTGCATACCGATTTTCGTTCGTTGGGAATTGCCTTCACCCGATTGACACTGTTTAAATGGTTGCCCCGAACGACATTCGTTCGCTATTTTTTACGGGTAATCCAAGGTGGAAACCATGAAGACAGTTCTTAAGAGCCTTGCGCTGGTCTGCGCAATTGTTATTCCGTTTACAACGGCGAGCGCTGAAGAACCGGCTCCGCTGCAATTTTCGATGCTTGAATTGAATGCCCCTGACAAGCGCAACGTCAAAGGTGTGCGGTTGTCTGTGCTCTATGGCGAATCCGGCACGATGTCGGGGTTAGATCTGTCACTGGGTCTGTCAGAGCTCGACAACATGACCGGACTGAGCCTGCCGCTGTTCGTTGGCGGGAACCGTGTCAACGGCCAGTTCAAAGGTCTTGCGATGGGCCTCGTAAATATTCACGAAGGCAGCGATACGGGTATTAACCTCGGTGGCCTGAATCTGACCAACAATGTGAACGGCATCAGCGTCGGAATCGCCAACATCAGCACCGGCGATACGCTGGCCGATATCAGTGCGGTGAATATTTCAGAAGAATCAACTTTTCAAGTGGGCTTCTTTAACAAGACCGACACGATCGTGGGTGTGC
>JABDLC010000133.1 GCA_013001905.1 Gammaproteobacteria bacterium
GCGACAGTAACGCGTTGTTCAGCTCAAACGACGGATTCTCGGTTGTTGCGCCAACAAAAATTAACGTGCCGTTCTCGACCCAGGGCAGGAAGGCATCCTGTTGAGCCTTATTAAAGCGGTGCACCTCATCCAGAAACAGTACGGTGGGCGCGTTATTTTCAGCCTGATGTTGTTTCGCTTTTTCAACTGCTTGCCGTATGTCTTTAACACCTGACATGACTGCTGACAGCGCGATGAACTGGGCATTAGCGGCGCCGGCGACGAGTCGCGCCAATGTGGTCTTGCCGGTGCCGGGCGGCCCCCACAGGATGGCGGAATGCAGCGGGCTCGCCTGCAGCAGACCCGTCAGCGCTTTACCCTCGCCCAGCAAATGGCGCTGGCCGACAACGTCTGCGGCCACTGCGGGCCGCATCCGGTCGGCGAGTGGCGCGAGCTGCTGCGTCATGCCCGCCGGAACAGGCCTTCTACCCAGTGCGGCCAGCGCGCGAGGCCCAGACGGCAAACGCCCCAGCCGACCAGCAGACCCGCGAAATCGGCTACAAAATCGGCAAACTCAGCCTGCCGGAACGGCATTATGGACTGCATCACTTCCATCGCCCCACCGTACACCAGCAGTGCCACTAACACCCAGCCATAAGCGGCGGGTTTCACCAACGCGGCAAACCACACCATCAAGCCGGCGAAAACGACAAAGTGCAGCGCCTTGTCAGACCAGTCGATCGGCGGCAGCACCTGCTTCAGCGGCACGAGCGCCAAATACATGATGATGGCGAGATTGATCACGCCGACGACCATCCAGAACACGCGCCAGCGCGGCAGCACCGGCTCGTCAACAGCGGCCACGTCAACCGCCCCGTTCGTCGATTACGTCAGCGCCATCAGGCACGACGAATTCGAACAACGCAGGGTCGAGTTCAGTATTGCTGGCGGAGTCGGTGAAGCCGATACGCGTCACCTGGCCAAACTGATCAAGCAAGACCAGCTGCAGTAACTCACTACCGGCAAACTGCAGATCAATACGGCGAAAATCGGTGGCGGCTTCCATCGGCTCCAGACGGACCTGCAGCACACCGTCTGTTTCGGTGCCTGAAATCCGGTATCGCTCCAGTAATTCCAGACGGCCGGCAAGAATCGCGGCCGGCGTATCGTCGAGCAGCCCGCCGGCGTCACGCACGGTGACCTGCTCAAGCTCTTCATCAAACAACCAGAGACTGCTGCCGTCCGCCATCAGCAAGCGGGGCCAGGGCGTTGCATATTCCCAGCGAAATCGGCCCGGGCGGGACAGCCAGAAGCGGCCGCTGCCTTCGTCGATAATGCGCCCGTCTGCATTTTCGACCTGCTGCTCGAATGCAGCCACAAACGTATTAAGGCTGGACAGCCGCGAGCGTAATTCCGCTGCAGCACGCTCCGCCGGAAGATCAGCCGCTGTCACACTCTGCATAACCATAAGGCTGACAGCGACCACACAACATCTGATGAACCGAATGATCATCGTCTACTCAACACCGGGTTGGTCAAAGCTAGTTCTGGGGAGGCGGAACCAGAATTTCACGCGTGCCGTTGGACTGCAGCTCGCCGACGATACCGGCAGCCTCCATGGTCTCGACCAGTCGCGCGGCACGGTTGTAACCGATCTTGAGCCGTCGCTGCACACCCGAGATTGATGCACGTCGTGTCTCCACCACAATCTGCACTGCCTGATCGTATAGCGGATCCTGTTCATCATCGCCGCTGTCGATTTTCGGCTCACCAGAGATGCCGGGTATCGGCGCGGACGGCCCGATCGTGACTTCTTCAATATAAGCCGGACCGCCGGTGGCCTTAAGCTGATCAACAACGTTTACTACCTCTTCGTCGGACACAAATGCGCCATGCACACGCGTGGGCGTCGGGTCGCCGCCGGGCAGGAACAGCATGTCACCCTGGCCCAACAGGTTCTCGGCGCCTGACTGATCAAGAATCGTGCGTGAGTCCACACGTGCCGACACCTGGAACGCAATCCTGCTCGGAATGTTGGCCTTGATCAGACCGGTGATGACGTCAACGGACGGGCGCTGCGTCGCCACGACTAAGTGAATACCCGATGCACGCGCTTTTTGTGCCAGCCGCGCAATCAGTTCTTCAACCTTCTTGCCCACCAGCATCATCATGTCGGCAAGCTCGTCGATTATGACCACGATGTTGGGTAAAGGTTGCAGATCCGGCACCTCAACCGTGTCGTCATTCGCATTCAGGGCGGCATACACGGGATCCGGTATAGGCTTGCCCGCCTCTATGGCGGCTCGCACCTTGCGGTTGTAACCGGTCAGGTTGCGCACCTTCAGCTCGGACATGAGCTTGTAACGACGATCCATCTCCGCCACACACCAGCGCAGCGAATTGGCCGCCTCTTTCATATCCGTGACGACCGGCGCCAGCAAATGCGGAATGCCCTCGTACACCGACAACTCCAGCATCTTCGGATCAATCATGATCAGACGCACATCTTCGGGACCGGCCTTGTACAGCAGACTGAGCACCATGGCATTAATCGCCACTGACTTACCGGCACCCGTAGTACCGGCAACGAGCAGGTGCGGCATCTTGGCCAGATCGGCAACCACCGACTTACCGCTGATATCTTTACCGAGCGCCAGCGTGAGCGGTGAGCTCTGTTCCTCGTAGATACGCGAACCGATGATCTCGCCCAGCGTGACCATTTCACGCACTTCGTTAGGAATCTCGAGGCCGACATAGGTCTTGCCCGGAATCACCTCAACGACACGCACGGCAGTCGTGGACAACGACCGCGCGATATCGGTCGACAAATTACTGATCTTGCTGGCCTTCACACCCGGCGCGAGATCAAGCTCAAAGCGCGTGACGACAGGACCGGGCTGTACTTCCACCACGGTCACCTCCACACCAAAATCAGCCAGCTTGAGTTCGAGCAGACGTGACATCTGCTCCAGGTCTTTCTCGCTGTAGCCGTCCACGGCACCGGCGGGTTCATCCAGCAACGACAGCGGCGGCAGACCGCCCGCCGCAGTTGATTCGAACATCGGCACCTGCCGCTCTTTTTCAGCTCGCGTGCTCTTTTCGGTCTTTATCAGCTTCGGCTCGATCCGCGGCTTTGGCTTCGTCGGGCGCAGCTCGACCGCTTTGCGCTTCGCCTTCACTGACTGCTGCCGTTTCGCCAGTTCCTTGCGCGCTGCAAGCCGGTCGGCCAGCACGTAAGCCTGCCGCTGACCTGCCTCGAGACCGCTGATAATGAATCGCCCCAGCCCGTCCATGATGTCGAGCCACGACAGACCGGTAAATAAAGAAATCGCAGCCAGCCACAGCGACAGCATGAGCAAGGTTGCGCCGAGCAGACCCAGCGCGCTCTCCAGACCGTTGCCGATCAACTGACCGAGAATGCCGCCCGCCGACTCTCTTAGATCGGGGTGATAAAAATGCAGAGTGGCCAGCCCGCAACTCGTGAGCAGCGCGAGCAGAAAACCGGCGGTGCGAGTCGCCAGCACGACGCGATCAAGCGGCGCGTTGCTGAACCGGGCCGCAAACAGCATCCAGCCGATGCCGAACACCATGGCCGGGATCAAGAATGCCGGCATGCCCGCGAGGTAGAACGAGAGGTCTGCAAACCAGGCACCGGCAGCACCGATCTGGTTGTTCAGACGCATGCCGCCGGATCCGGTATGACTGAACCCCGGGGCGTCCGGGTGGTAAGTCATTAATGCAAGAAGAAGAATAATCGCAACGGCGCCGAACACCCAGAGTGCTGACTCTCTGACTGTGCGAGTTACCGTTGAAGTTTCGGCCGGCTTCTGCCTGGCCAGTTGCGCTGCCTTGCCCACGTGTTCTTCACCCAGTTAGTCCATTTAACTGTGGCGAGCTTTGCTCGCCCGTGCCTTTCCCGTACACTGCGGCGCCTGCCGCTGGCTACGAATCTACATAACCTGTCGAGAAAGTATACATGAGCGCCCCCCGCCACTCCCGCCTGATTATCCTGGGATCCGGCCCTGCCGGCTATTCCGCTGCGGTCTACGCCGCCCGGGCGAACCTGAGCCCCGTGCTAATTACCGGAATGGAGCAAGGCGGCCAGCTCATGACGACGACGGATGTCGACAACTGGCCCGGCGGCCAGGAGGGGCTGCAGGGCCCGCAGCTGATGGATCAGATGCGCGAGCACGCCGAGCGCTACGATACCGAGCTGATCATTGATCACATCCATGAAGCGGATCTGAGCCAGCGACCGTTCCGGCTCTTGGGCGGCAGTGGCGAGTACACCTGCGACGCACTGATTATTTCCACCGGCGCAACCGCCAAGTACCTCGGCCTCGAGAGCGAGGAAGCCTACAAAGGCAAAGGTGTGTCGGCCTGTGCCACGTGTGACGGATTTTTCTATCGCGGTCAGGACGTGGCCGTGGTCGGTGGCGGCAACACCGCACTCGAAGAAGCGTTATACCTGTCCAACATTGCCAGCAAGGTTACCGTCGTGCATCGCCGCGATCAGTTCCGCGGCGAGAAAATTATGCAACAGCAACTTCTCGCGAAGGCTGCTGACGGCAATGTCGATA
>JABDLC010000141.1 GCA_013001905.1 Gammaproteobacteria bacterium
GTTGCGGATCCAAGGTTGCTGCCTGAGTACGCTACTGGACTGCAGGTAAGCGCGTGTACATCCAGCCCAGCCAGAACAGCGAGTAGACAACGATCACCGGCTCCCAGTTGACCCGCATGCTCTTCGCAAACGACCAGCTGGTGCCGTCACCGAAACGCGGCAGCAGGCTGCGCGGCAGCAGCGCAGGTGTACGCGATGACCATTCAAGCCAGGCGTCGCCAAAAATACGGTGCAGCTTTTTATCTTCGTACTCAATCGTGGGCGGATACCAGAACCACAGGAAAAACGCGCCGACCGCCCACGGCCAGACCTGACCATTGGCGAGGCAGAAGCCGGCCAGCATCAGGATGTTGCCGGTGTACAGCGGATGACGCACAAGCGAATACGGGCCGGTGGTTGCCAGCTCCTTGTTCTTCATCACGAAGCCGGACGCATACAAACGCACCAGTATGCCGATCACCGCAATCACCGCACCCGGCCAGAACAACGGCTCCACGGGCGCCGACCAAAACGCGAAAACCGCCACCAGCAAGATGCCAACGGCCTGCCGTGAAAACTCGTGATAACGAGCCTCGCGAATCAGATGCGGCAGGCCCGTTAACTCGGGCAGATCAGATGTACGGTTTCCCATGCGGTGCTTCCCCTTTCCGGAGACGCGATTCTAGCAGTTCATCCGGCGGGTGGCTTGCCCTCACCCGGGCCCACCGCAATGCTACAATTCCGCCCCCGTGCCGCCGTGCGCGCGGTTCAAATGAAGCATCACGGGCCTGTAGCTCAGTTGGTTAGAGCAGGGGACTCATAATCCCTTGGTCCCAGGTTCGAGTCCTGGCGGGCCCACCATCTATCTCCATGATCCGGCTGGCATTGCGCCAGCCGGATCATTTTCTGCGTTCTGGCAAACTCTACCTCAGCACCGTTGCGACGATTTATTTGCGGCGACAACGCTTGTTCTTGCAGATCAGTGAAGCAACGTCGGCTGCGGCCAGCTAATCCCAGAGGTGGCGGTCTTTCTCGATAACCTGTGAGGGCACACCCACAATAAGCTTGTCAGGCCCGTGAACCACATGCTCGTCTTTGTCAGGGTAGTCGAGAGACTGCAGAAAATGCTGCATACAGTTCAGCCGGGCACGCTTCTTGTCGTCTGACTTGATAATTGTCCACGGCGCATCGGCCGTGTCTGTGTAGAAGAACATAGCCTCTTTCGCTTGCGTGTACTCGACCCACTTGTCCTTGGAGGCCTCATCCACAGGGCTCAGCTTCCACTGCTTGAGCGGATCCGATTCTCTTGCCTTGAAACGCCTTTCCTGCTCTTCCTTGGTGACTGAGAACCAATACTTGTAAAGGCGGATACCGGAGCGGGTAAGCATACGCTCAAGGTCGGGAACCTGACGCATGAATTCCAGATACTCCAGCGAACCGCAAAAACCCATCACCCGCTCAACACCAGCGCGGTTGTACCAGGATCGGTCAAAGAGCACGATTTCACCTTTTGATGGCAGATGCTGAATATAGCGCTGGAAATACCACTGGCCAGTCTCGCGCTCCGTCGGCTTCTCCAGCGCAATGACTTGCGCAGCTCGCGGATTCAGGTGCTCACGAAAACGTTTTATGGTGCCGCCCTTGCCGGCCGCATCACGACCTTCAAAAATAATGACAATTCTCTCGCCGGTCAGCTTGACCCAGTTCTGGACCTTGAGAAGCTCGACCTGAAGATCACGCAAGTGATCCTCGTAAGCGATCTTCTTAATCTTGTTTTTATAAGGGTATTTACCGCTGCGAAAAAGGTCAGTGATTTTCTCGGGGTCGTGACGAAGCTCAGCAAAATGTTGCGATGCTGACTCACTGCTCTTGTCGAATTCAGTCATACCGTCAAACGGATGTACCGAAACATCGGCCGCAGCACCTTGAGTAGTGCTGGTCTGGTCTACCGAATCAACGGCGCTGTCTTCGGTCTCAGGGTTTTGCGAATTGCTCATGCGGCTGTGCTCCGAAATTGGCGAATATTTCCGTTTATTCTCCACTTCGACCGGGCATCAATATATACGTACAAATAGCTGGTCTGCCGATCTGGCTGCCGAGCGCTGGCCGAAGCGGTTGCAATGGGGCAGCAATGACGGCGACTATAGTCAGACACCATGACTCGTGAATCCAACACCGCAATTGAGGTGCTGTCGCCGCGCTCGCTGCGGCATCTTAGCCGTTACCTGCGCAATCTCGTCGAAGGTCGCTTATGGCTGAAGGTCATAATCGGCATGCTGCTTGGGCTGCTGACCGGCGTACTGATAGGGCCATCGGTCGCCTGGGTACCACCTGATATTGGCATCGCCATCGGCAACTGGCTGGCATTGCCGGGCCAGCTGTTTCTGGCAACCATTCAGATGATCGTCATACCACTGGTATTTGCCTCGATCATTCGCGGGTTGGTGTCCGGAGAAGACATCTCGCAACTGAAAAGCCTCGGGCTGGCCACCGTGGGCTACTTTGTTATTACGACAGCCGTAGCGGCGACCATCGGCCTCACCGTAGCGGAACTCATCGAGCCCGGTCGCGCGATTAGTGAGGCGATGCTGATAACGACTCAGGATGCGACCCTGAACGGTCAAACGCCTGCGGCAGTGCCGGCCTGGAAGGACGTGCCGGGCCAGCTTATTGGCCTGCTCCCCAGCAATCCTCTGAGCTCGATGGTGCAGGGTGAAATGCTGCAGGTGGTCATCTTTGCGGCTGTCGTCGGTGTGGCGCTGCTCAGTATGCAGCCTGCCTCAGCGAAACCTCTGCTTGACCTGCTTGGCTCGCTGCAGGAAGTCTGCATGACAGTGGTGCGGTGGGCTATGTTACTTGCGCCGATCGCCGTTTTCGGGCTGATGGCTCGCCTGACCAGTCAGTTGGGGTTCAGTGCACTCCTCGGCATGGGGCTGTACGTTGCAACCGTGCTGCTTGGCTTATTGATTCTGTTTCTCCTATACCTGGCATTAGTCGCATTCTTCGGCAAAGAATCACCGCTGCATTTTCTGCGGTCGACGCGCGAACTGCTGTTGCTTGCTTTTTCAACCTCCAGTTCTGCGGCCGTCATGCCTCTGTCGATTCGGACTGCGGAGGAAAAACTCGGCGTTCGCCCTTCCGTGTCGCAGTTTGTAATTCCGCTGGGTGCCACCATTAACATGAATGGCACCGCCCTTTACCAAGGTGCGGCAACCGTATTTCTCGCGCAAGTTTATGGCATCGATATCGGTATCGGGGGAATGGCGATGGTCGTTGCAATGGCCGTGGGCGCCTCAATCGGATCACCGGCAACGCCCGGCGTGGGCATCGTAATACTCGCGATGGTGCTGGAGACGATAGGCGTGCCCGCCTCTGGCGTGGCGCTGATCATGGGTGTCGACAGAATACTGGATATGAGTCGTACGGCGATCAACGTCAGCGGCGACATTGTGGCGTGTAAACTGATGGACCGCTGGATAGGCAGCAGCATGACCGCTCAGGAGGAGCTCGACGAGCAGCGTGCGCAGCATGCTGAGCGACTGAGGAGCGGTGAGGACGTGCTGCAAACGCCGGACTGATCCGCTGCCGACTTAATAATCCCTTGGTCGTAGGTTCAAGTCTTGCCGGGCCCGCAATTTCTCACGCTGTCAGAATCTGCGCTTGCGGCGAACGAAGCCCAGCAATCCCAGTCCCGAGATGAACAGCCAGGCAGCGGCGGGAATCGGAACTGGTGCCGTGGTGACGGAGAGCGGGTTCAGGTCCGCAGAAATTTCTACCGCAAGCGGATCGCCAAGCACGACAGTGCCAAAACCGATTTCGCTGCTGCCGAAACCATCGACACTGAACACGACGCTGGCGATCTGGAACGCATCCGGCTGAGTGTTGAACAGCAGCGGATCTGCTTCGAGTGCGAGCTCGACAAGATTAAGGCTGCCCGAACCGGCGGTAATCAGCTCCACGGTGCCGGCGCCTGCGATGTCGAGCTCCGACCCTCCTATCCCGTCGCCGATTTCCGCCGACTGATAAGCAAGGTAAGAGGTATCAAACAGCAGTGTGAGATCCCAGGCCGCGAGTGAAGGCGCTGCGCCGTCGCCAAGACCGCTGACCACGACAGCCACTTCAAGTTCTGAGCCGAGACCCACAACCGTTTCGCCGCCAGCCGGACTAACCTGCACGAGGGATACGGTCGCGGCGGGTGCCAGCGCCGGAAGGCACGCAGCCAATGCAGCGATGATCCATGTGCGTATTGTCTGCTTTGTTGTTCTCATTCGTTTTTCTCTGTTGTCAGGGGAGGATGGCGCAGCGCGGTAAATCACACAGCAATATTCCGGCACGCGCATCCAGAATGTTCACGGTGCCGTTGTCGTTCAAGTCGAACGGGTCGACGGGGTCATTGGCCGGTCGGTTCAGGTTGTTGCCGGCGAGATACAGGCCGATGTCGTTCCAGTCCACATCGCCGTCACCGTCCAAATCGCCCGGCCGAGCACAGGCGTCGCCTATGCCGCGATTGAGCACATCGGACTGATCCGTATTCGCAATGTCAGGGCAATTGTCTACCGCATTGGGCACGTCATCGAAATCCGTGTCGGTGAATTCGATGCCGGTGCAATTCGCCAGCCCCGCCGGGCTGCTGGCCTGCAACTCCTCGTAGCACCAGGTCTCGACGACTGGACGAACGTCCACCGTGATCAATTCGTTGATCGCCTCGACGTCGGTGAGCCGGATTTCCGCCATCGCCGAATCGAACGTAATCAAAAAGGAACCGGCGGACTCGTCCAGAACCTCCAACTGCTCTCCAGAGAGGCCCGAATCGTCAGGAGAATCTTGCTGTGCAAACAGCCACCGCGGATCCCAATCGTATACCGTATCGATAACGACATCGGTAACGTCCAGGGCCTCAACCTGAATCTGCCGCGGGTTGCCGATATCAGTCCTTGGCGGCGTGGTGCTGACGTAACTGTCGATGAAGTCGGTACTGCCGTCGGCGTTGAGAAACACCTCAACGATCAGAGCTCGGCGCGGGTCCGTGCCAATCTGGCTGAGGTCGGCCCCCTGAGCGAAGATAATTCCGGGCAGAGCGAATAAAGCGAGCATGGCAACCAGGCGCTTCATCAGCATTCCCCCGCAACACATTGTTCAACGAACCAGTTCATTCGATCGATTTCCGTGAGGCCCGCCTTTTTCGACTCGATTAGATTGCCACTTCCCGGAGGATCTTCACGGAAACCTGTTGACTGCATCAGGTCCTGCACCTGCGTAGCGTCAGTAAGCGGATCATAGTCGGGCTCACCAAGGAACCAGCTTTCCCCGGCAGGGTCATCCAGGCGCCGACATGCGTCAGCGTCATACGGCCTCTCATCAGCGCCGTCGCGACAGCCGCTGTTCTCCTCATACATGTTTGGAAACGGTCCGTTCTCGAAGTGTCCGCCGTCGCACACTTGCGCGCCCATGCGCACCCGACAGTACTCATCTGCCATACCGAACGGGCGGTGCCCCATCTCATGTGCAACCACCTGTGGCCTGTTGTCGCCGACCTCGACAGTAAACAATCGCGGTGCACCTGCATTGTCGCGGCATGCGCTGGTATGAACGATAGCGCCGGCATCCCGAAACGCGTAGTCGGTGTTTGACTCGTCCGTGATGTCGCTGGGGGCTACGCGCTGGCATCTCGGATTGGTCTGCCCCGCAGGCGGCGGACCGGGCACCGGGCTCGCATTGGCATCGTCGGCCGTGGCAATCCAGATATTGAAAACCCACTGGTTTTCCACGAACCAGGGAATCGTCCACATGCCCTCACTGACCAGATAGTGCACGTCATCAAGGAAGTCGGGGTCGTCGAATCCGGTGTATTCATCATCATCGTGAAAGAACACGAGGTCGATCTTTTCATCTATCGGCCCGCTGTAGAGAACCGCTCGAGCCGCCCAGTCAGGATTTGCAGGGGTGCCCGTATCCACGGAGCGCAGAATCGGATCTTCCAGCCGCCAGCTTTGCGCCGACTCGAAACTCTCCTCCGCACGGCAGCCGTATGCGAATTGGCTATCGGTGGCGGTATAGGTGGCCTGCAGGGCACCGATACCGCCGCCCGAAGACGTGGCTGACTGGAACGGCGTTGCAATGTCATTAACGTAAATCTCAAGAGTATCCGCCAACACCGGGTCAGCGTTGTCGTCTATGGCGCGGGCAGTAATAGTGACCTCGTCCCCGTCCTGGGGATAAATCGGCTCGTGCATGCAGCTGACCTGCAGGCCGATCGGCTCGAAGCAATCGAAATCTTCACCGTCGATATCGCCGTCGAGGTCATCATCGATGCCGTTATCACAGATCTCAGGCGGCGGCGGGGCCGCACAGTCCGGGTCGTCATCGTCGATCAGCGTGTCGCCGTCCTCGTCGAAGCCGTTGCTGCAGTCGGTCTCGGTGGTTGCCAGCACGACCTCCAGCGTAAAGCTGCCACTAGCCGACTCTGCGGGATTAAAGAAGCTCGCGTTTACCAAACTACTTGTACCTACCCCAATATCGTAAAGCCGACCCGGGAGCAGATAACCGCTGAGAACGAACGCCTGCGTGTCATTGTTTACCGAGACGCCCTGGCCGAACACATTCACGGCCGTGACATTATTTCCCGGACCTGAATGCGATATCGTGCCCGTCGCCGTGAAGGCCTGATCCGATACCCCTGGGTAAAAGGTGGACAGGTCGAACACGATTCCGGCGCTCGCCCCCGCACCGCCGTTGTTGCTGGCCGATGCGCCGATCGAAAAGGCTCCGTTTGCCTGAATGGCCAATGACGAAATGCTCTCGCTGAACGATGCATTTCCGCTTGCCGATGCTTCCGGCGCCGACGCACTCACATCGAAATTAACGCCGAACGGCGACAGTTCCGTTGAGGAGTCCAACCCCTGCTCGAAGTCATCGACACGCTCACCGTCAGGTGTAATTCCGCTTGCGCTGGCAGACACCTCCACGCGGCGGTCCGCACTCAGCACATTCACCTGCGCTTCGGACGCTTGCGGCAGCAGGCAGACGATAATCGCCAACCCAAAGACAACGAACCGGGCAAAAACCGGCGCATTAACGATAGCAATCGGGGATGAGATTGATGCCGGATGCTGCATGGTCAAGGAAGCCCCCTTTGGTCCGCGTTTCGCGGGCAACTGAACCGGCTTCCCTGCCGACTACGTTTGGTTGGTGTCCAATAACACTATAATAATATAAAGAATTATTCACCCTCGCCCGACCCGGGCGGGCGGCCGAAAGCAAATATCAGCAATGCCGCAAGCCCGCTGCCAACCAGATTGGCGACGAGATCCCAGCCCGTGTTGACATAACCCCCCACGTTCGTATCCGGTATCAGCAGCACCGCGGCGAATTCCACCACCTCGTTTAAAGCGCCCAGCCCCATGCCGGCCGCAGCCGCAAGCACCAGCAAGCCGGGGGTCGGCTGCACACGCCGGCCATCGACAACCGGTAACGCCGCGCGGATGCCCTGCCAGCAGACCCAGGTCGCGACACCGAATCCGTAGGCATGCACAAACTGATCGAATTTCAGTAACCCGGGCACTAACCAAAGGTTGTAGAGCACATTGCTCTCGCCCCCTAATGGCCATGCCGGTGGCACGGTCACTAACCCGCCGGCCAT
The DNA here is from genome assembly GCA_013001905.1 of Gammaproteobacteria bacterium. GTDB lineage: Bacteria > Pseudomonadota > Gammaproteobacteria > Steroidobacterales. The sequence goes on from JABDLC010000141.1 coordinate 7,619, forward strand.
GTGCATTAATCCCCATACACTCAGGCACCAGAGTGTTGATGTCAGGAGATTCACGCGCTTGTGCACGACAAGCATGGCGGCAATTAGTACCGCCATCACACCGATGTAGAACACGAACTCCTTGTTACCGCCGGCGACGGCGAAAGCGGCCGCCAGCAGCAGATAAACACTGGTAAACACCGCTACTGGGAGAAGCTTTTTATCCAACATCCGACACCCTAAACCGCGCAAACGAAGCCTATACACTACTCTGACGGCGACTGCCCGGCTGCGCAACAACCGAGTTGTGACTGGCTTAACATTATTTGCCACACCCTAACGTTAGAGTATTTACGTGTTTATGCGGATGCTGGTCACCGTATTGTCAGCCGCGCGGGCTGACGA
>JABDLC010000012.1 GCA_013001905.1 Gammaproteobacteria bacterium
CGGTTTACAGACATTGCGGCCTGGCGGGGTTATCGTGAGGGCCTGGGGACTGCCAGTGTCGGATTCGTACCGACGATGGGTGCGTTGCACGCCGGGCATCAGTCGCTTGTTGATGCCAGCCTGGCGCAGAATGATCGAACTGTCGTCAGCATCTTCGTCAATCCCACGCAATTTGATCAGGCTCAAGACCTGGCGGCGTACCCGCAACAACTGGAGCGCGATCTCGCCGTGCTCAATAGCAGTGGTGTCGACGCGGTGCTGCTACCTGATTACCAGGAACTCTATCCCGACGATTTTCGCTACCGCGTCACTGAACGCGATCTTTCCACCCGTTTCTGCGGAGCGCACCGGCCGGGACATTTCGACGGCGTGCTTACTGTGGTCATGCGCCTGTTGAATATTGTGCGCCCTGACAGAGCCTACTTCGGCGAAAAGGACTACCAGCAGCTGGAGCTGATTCGCGACATGGCCGAGGCTTTTTTCATGGACGTTGAGGTGGTTGCCTGTCCAACAGTTCGCGAAGCTGACGGACTGGCGCTGTCGTCGCGCAATCAGCGACTCAAAACGGTGCAGCGCGCATTGGCACCGACGCTGTATCGGGCGTTGCAGAATTCCGCGAACTCGTCAGAGGCCACGCGCGTATTGGAACAAGCCGGATTCGTCGTCGAGTACGTAGAGGATTTCGAGGGTCGGCGTCTTGCCGCTGCGAGGATTGGAGAAATTCGGTTGATTGACAATATTGCCCTGGAGAATCCCGATGTCGGCTAGGAAAAATATTCTATTGATGATGTCGGGCTCGATTGCATGTGCGAAAGCGACGTCACTGATATCCGCATGGGTGAAGCAAGGGCACGCTGTGCGTGTTGCCTGTACGGCTTCAGCCAGTCAATTTGTCGGGCGTGCGACGCTGGAAGGGCTAAGCGGGGAGTCGGTATTCGATGATACGTTTGCCGCCGGGCGCGCCATGGATCATATAAGCCTGGCCCAATGGGCCGACCTCGTCGTGGTTTGCCCGGCTACGTCCAACCTGATCAACAAGTTCGCCGCAGGCATCGCCGACGATGCGGTCAGTACGTTGTGGCAGGCCGCCTGGGGCCGCGGTATTCCCCAGTTCATCGTGCCGGCCATGAATACAAAAATGTGGAACTACCCTGCGACCCGTGACAGCGTAGAAAAACTGCGATGCTGGGGTGCGCATATCCTGCCGACCGCGGAGGGTGACCTGGCGTGCGGCGAACAGGGCGAAGGTCGAATGCTCGAGCCGGCTGATATTCTGAAGACGATCGATGCGCTGCTGTCCTTCGACGATCCCAGGCAAGGCGCCAGGGTGCTGGTCACCGGGGGCGGCACTCGCGAACCAATTGATGCGGTGCGCTACGTTGGCAACCACAGCACCGGCCGCACCGCTGCCGGATTGGCCGATGCCTTCATTGAACTCGGACTGGATGTGAGCTGGCTGGGCGCCCGCTCAGCAATTCGACCGCAGCACTCATGCCCGCAGATCGAGTTCGATTCGTTTGCGGATTTGCAGCAGCGACTGACCGCGGAAGTTAAGGAGTCACGCTACGACCTGGTGGTGCACGCGGCAGCGGTTGGCGACTACTCGGTGCAGGAGGTTATCAGCGGGCACCGCCAGACCGCGGCAAGCAAGGGCAAGCTTGCTTCAGGCGATGAGTTGAGTTTGCGGCTCACTCCAAACCCGAAATTGCTGAGCCGGATTCGGGAGGATTCCTGTAACCCGAACGTTCGGGTCGTGGGATTCAAGCTGACGGTCGGGGCAGACCCGGAACAGATCATGGCTGCCGTAAAGCGCCTGTTTGCCGCGGGCGGTATTGATCGTGTTGTGCACAATGACCTGCACGACATCGAAAGGGGACGACATCGCCTCGCCGTTTTTCGACAGGGCGCAGGCGGAGCGCCCCTGCGAAGCGAGGTATTCAGCGGAACCCGTGAACTCGCAGCTGAACTGACGACATTGATCACGGTGCCAAGGCCCACGGAGGAATTTGCATGATCCTGTGCCTCGATATTGGTAACAGCCATATCTTCGGCGGCGTGTTTGACGGTCAGGATCTCAAGCTGACGTTTCGCAAGCCGACCAGTCGCAACACGTCCTCAGACGAGCTCGGCCTCTTTTTCCGCTCAGTGCTGCGTGAGAATGCTTTCGATCCGGATTCCATCGCGGAGGCTGCATTGTGTAGCGTGGTTCCCGAGATGATCTACAGTGTTAGTGCCAGCATCCAAAAGTACTTTGGCATCCAGCCTTTTATTCTGAAAGCCGGTGTCAAAACCGGACTGAAGGTTCTGTACCGTAATCCGCTGGAGGTCGGCGCCGATCGTATTGCTGGCGCCATCGCCGGCACGGAACGATACCCCGGAGAAGACCTGCTGATCATCGACCTCGGCACCGCCACAACGGTGGAGGTCATACGTGGCGGCCGGGAATACCTGGGTGGCGTGATCATGCCCGGCCTGAATCTCTCCATGCAGGCACTGGACCAGGGGACCTCCCGGCTAAGTTCGGTGGAAATACTGCGGCCGTCCGGCTATCTCGGCCAGACTACTGCGACGAGCATTCAGTCGGGCCTGTATCACGGGCACCTCGGCGCGCTGCGGGAGATTTCCGAAGGTATGACGCGCGAAGTTTTCTCCGGCACGGCGCCGCGAGCCATTGCCACCGGCGGATTCGCCCACTTATTCAGGGATACCGGACTATTTAGCGAGATCGTACCCGACCTCGTTCTGCGCGGGCTGTTGCGGGCGCTGGCAATGAACAGGAACTGACCCCTTTTCGGATTATCGCAACTAGCTGGGTACAGCGGCGCTACCTGTCCCCGCGGGTGCCGGGCATGATTTCGAACAGCGGGTCGAAAGCGACCAGTGTTGACTGGAGTTGCACCAGCACCAGCATGTTGCCTGTCACCGTCGCTTTGCCGTCCTGAATCTGACTCGCCAGCGTGGTTTGTTGCATCATCACCGGAACAAGGTCCGCTCGATTGATGGTGAGTGTTGCATCTGCGTCAGACGCCATGTAACCGACAATATTCGTCAGCGTCCCGTTACTCATCTCGACCACCAGTTGCTCGCCGTTGTCCGGTGTCACGAAGTTCAGTTTAAAATTGATACCGTCCGCTTTCGCGCTATCAACGCGGATTGCAACTGCGTCCCACCATTGTGACGTGGTTAATGCCCGCATGGCATCCGGGCCGCCGCTTTCCAGCCCCGGTACTTCCTGCACGCCAACCCTTAGCTCCCTGGCGGCCGACAGGAATGCATTGCGCATGCTCGTACTTTCATACTGGTAGCCGAGCTGCTCAAAAATATCTGCCAGCAGAAATTTGGCGTCAGTATTATCGGGCGCGGCATAGACGAGCTTGTTGACGATTTCCATGGCGTATTGATAGTCGCCACCGGCGAACAGTCCCCGGGCTTTTTCGAGGATAGGTTCCGCACCGCCCATCATCTCGACATACAGCGGCGCCGCGTCCGCAGGCGACAGTGGCGCAAGCGTTGCCGGGTTGCCGTCCCAGTATCCAAGGTAACGATTCAGCACGGCGCGGGAGTTGTGAAACTCCGAGCCGTGATACTGGCGCGCGGCCCACTGTTCCTGCAGGCTCTTTGGCACAGCGTACTCGTTATGAATTTCGTTGATCGTCACGCCCTGGTTAGCGAGATGCAGCACCTGGTTGTTCAGGTTGGCATAAGCGTCGCGCTGCGCGCGCATGACTTCCGTGATGCGTTCGTTGCCCCAGCGGGGCCAGCTGTGCGAAGCAAACATCACGTCGGCATCGACGCCAAATCGATACAGCGCTTCGTTGATGCCCTGCGACCACGCGAGCGCGTCGCGCACCAGCGCACCGCGGAGCGTATAGATGTTGTGTATCGTCGCGGTAATATTTTCCGCAGCCCAGAAAGCCCTGAAGTCTGGAAACCACGTGTTCATCTCGGCCGGTGCCTCGGTTCCAGGCGTATTCTGGAAAATCATGCGCACGCCGTCAATCGTCAGTTCTTCGAAGTCGTCGTCGATGGTTTGTGTCGGCGCAATCAGACCAAGCGCGCCGTTGGCGGTGGCTTTGCCAATTGCCGAGTCTATCTGGCCAAATGGGCTGACGGGCAGCACGCGTCCGTACTGATAAGACGCGCGCCGGGTCATCGCGTTACCGGCGTAGATGTTTTCGGCGATCGCATTTTCCATGAACCCGCGGGGCGCAATGATCCGCACTTTGCCGGCGATGACATCTGCCTCATCGACGACGCCGCGTATGCCGCCAAAGTGATCAGCATGTGAGTGCGAATAAATAACCGCTACGACCGGGCGCTCGCCGAGCTGCTCATTCGCAAAAGCCAGTGCGGCCGCCGCCGTCTCCTTGACCAGCAGCACATCGAAAATAATCCAGCCAGTGTCGCCTTTGATCAGCGTCATGTTTGCCAGATCGAAGCCCCGCAACTGGTAGATCTTGTCGGGTACAACTTCATACAAGCCATAGTTCATGTTCAGCGTGGCCTGCCGCTGCAGTGAGGGGTGAATGCTGTCGTAGTCCTCGCCAGTTAGCAGAAAATCATACTGGCCGATGTCCCAGACGGTGTCGCCTGCCTCGCTTTCGATGCGCCGATACGCCGGCGCGGCGATGAAGCCGCGCTGGTGTTCGTCAAAGTCGCGCCGATCACCGAGAGGCAGACTCTCACGGAGCGCCTGCTGCTTCGCGCGGGTCGCTTGAGACGGCGCGTTACCTTCGATGGTGCTTGCAGGCTGCGTATCG
>JABDLC010000027.1 GCA_013001905.1 Gammaproteobacteria bacterium
GACCGGATCTTTACCCGTGTCGGGGCCGCCGACGATCTCTCCGGCGGCCGCTCAACGTTTATGGTCGAAATGACCGAAACGGCCAACATCCTGCACAACGCAACGCGCAAGAGTCTTGTGCTCATGGATGAAATCGGCCGCGGTACGAGCACCTTCGACGGCCTGTCGCTGGCGTGGGCGGTCGCACATTACATCGGCGAACAGGTGGGTGCGTTTACGTTATTCGCCACCCACTATTTTGAACTGACCTCGCTGGCCGACGAGATCGACGCGACGGTGAATGTGCACCTTGATGCCACCGAGTACAAGAACCGGCTGGTGTTCATGCACAGCGTCAAAGAAGGGCCCGCAAACCAGAGTTACGGGCTGCAGGTCGCGGCACTGGCTGGTGTACCGGAGCACGTGATCAACTCGGCCCGCACCTACCTGAGGGCGCTGGAAGCACAGTCATTGCGGGGCGAAACGCCCGTTCCTGCAACCGGGGAGGTGCCGCCCGACGCGGCAGAAACGGCGCCGCTGTTCGATCTGACGCCGCCGGCCTCGGGAAATGATAAATTGCGTCAGGCACTCGACCAGCTCGATCCGGACGGGATGACGCCCAGAGAAGCGTTAGACGCGATCTATAAATTAAAGAAGAAAGTCTGATACAAAAGCAGACGGGTCAGGAGGAAATACCATGCAACGCGTAGCAGCGAGCGACGAGGTTCGCGCGGGCGAAATGTTCAGCACCACGCTGGACGGCACTAAACTGCTGCTGAGCCGGGTGGACGGCAAAGCGTGTGCAGTCATCGACAAATGCACCCATCTCGGCATGCCGATGCGCAAAGGCTCATTTGAAGGCACCGTGATCACCTGCCCGTTTCACGGCTCACGCTTTGACATCCAAACCGGCGAAAACCTTGATTGGGTAACCGGCGTCATGGGCGTAAAGATGCCGCAGTGGACCTGCAAACTGATCGGTCTCGGCAAAACGCCTGCCCCGCTGACCACCTTGCCGGTAGAAGAACGAGACGGCAGTGTTTACGCGCAACTGCCTTCGAACTCAGCCTGAGCAGAGAACAACTATGGAAGTACTGACAGCTGAACGACGCATTCGCAATCACTTGCTGCTGGCACTGGGGGTGGTCACGACACTAGCCGCAGCCGCCCAGGCCGGCCCTGACCCCAGCGCGCTCGACAGGCTCAGTTTCGTCAGCGCCTATCAGTGCCTGCTCTTGCTGGGCGCGGCATTGCTGATCGGCCCGATTAAGGCCTGGGACAACGGCTTCCCGGTCGGTAATTCTCACACCCGTCGCGATGTCGGTATCTGGGCCGGCATCACCGGCATGCTGCATTTTTTCCTCGCCAACGTGCTGTCGATGAATTTTTCCTACCTGGAATTTTTTGTCGAGAACGCATCGCGCCCGCCGTCAGTGGAGGTGCGTAATCAGTTATACAGCACCGGTACGATACTGGGGTACGTGATCGCAGTCGTGTTCCTGATATTGATGGCACTGTCGAACGACATCTGGGTACGCAAGATCGGCATGCGCTGGTGGAAACGTCTGCAGCGACTCAGCTACCTGGTATTCGGCATGACGGTAGCCCACGCCTTTGCGTTTCAGATTCTGGAATCACGGGGGCGGCGCTGGATCTTATTTGTAGCGCTGGTGACGCTCGGCGTCGTTGCCGCACAAATCGGCGGCATACTGGCAGTGCGGCGCGGCCCGTTGCGTAAACAGCGCAGGCAGTCAGCCTGACTCATCCTCAGACTGACTTTCCGCAGCCGGATCCCTCATGAAGCGACCGTGCTGTACGAAATGGTCGCATTGATTAACCACAACCGGTGCGAAGAGCATCGTCGTGTGCGTATACGGAATCTCAATATGGTCACTGATGCCCGGTAAGCGGGTTTCACTGACCGCCACAGTGCCGTCATGGGGGCGCGGCAGCCGGGCGACAACACGACCCGGGCCGAAGCCGCGCGTTCCCGCGATCACGCCAACCGGGACAGCGGAATTCCACTCATCCAGAGGCTGTTCAAATATCGCCTGAGGCAGCAGCCCACCCATCATGAAACGACCGGGCGCAACTTTCTGCATGCTGCGCCCCGCTGCAGAATCAACCAGCGGCGAGCCGAGACAAATAATTTTCTCCACGGGCAGGTCCGGAAAAGCGCGCAGTGTCTGCAGGCTCAGGACACCGCCCAGGCTGTGACCGATCAGCGTCACCGGGCCCTGCCGGCTCAAAATAAACTGACGGAATCGACGGCAATTGTCCGCCAGTTTGGGCGCTACCGTGTTGTATTGAAATTGCGCGGTGGAATAGCCGCGATCGCGAAGCCGGCTGCGTAGCCAGGTCATTTCCAGCCCGTTCATCCACAGGCCGTGCGCGAAAATCAGTTTAGGCTGCGGGTCCTGCAAGATTCAGGCTCCGGACTTAACCCTGACCGTCTGCCTCGGACGCAGCGCCCTCTTTCTTGCGCAGTCGTATGCCCACCTCGCGCAGCTGTCGTGCATCGACAGCACCAGGCGCATCCGTGAGGAGGCATGCGGCTGACTGGGTCTTCGGAAACGCGATAACGTCACGAATACTTTGCGCACCCGCCATCAGCATGACCAGACGGTCGAGGCCAAAGGCGATACCACCGTGCGGCGGACAGCCGTACTTGAGCGCCGTCAGCAAAAAGCCGAACTTCTCCTGCGCTTCATCGTCCTCGATGCCCAGCACATCAAAAACCGCCGACTGCAGATTCTGATCGTGGATACGTATAGAGCCGCCGCCGATCTCGGTGCCGTTCAGCACCATGTCGTAGGCGCGCGAACCGGCGTTGCCCGGATCAGCGCGCAATGCTTCAGCATCTACCGACGGCGCAGTGAACGGGTGATGCAGCGCGTTCCAGCGCTTCTCGCCCGCATCCCACTCAAACATCGGGAACTCCACCACCCAAACCGGTGCCCACTCGCTTTCGATGAGGCCGCGATCTTCACCCAGCTTCACGCGCAGCGCACCGAGTGCATCGTTCACGACGGTGCGTTTGTCGGCACCGAAGAACACGATAT
>JABDLC010000030.1 GCA_013001905.1 Gammaproteobacteria bacterium
AGCCCGATACCTACTCCTATGCGCGGACCGCGCTGCGTGCGGGTGATGCCGTGTTTAACTTCGACCGGCTCGGGATGGGTCTCAGTGACCATCCGCCGGGCATTTCACTCGATGTCGATACACAGGCGTTTGTGCTGCATCAGGTACTGAACACGCTCGAGGCGGAGCAGAACTTCAATGCGGTGGTAACGCTCGGGCATTCCTTCGGTTCGACCATTGCCCTTGCGCACGCACTGACCTGGCCGGAGCAATCCGACGGCATCGTGCTCACCGGCTTTGTGCACAACGTAAACCCGGCTTTCGGGCCGGCCATGGGGCAGGGGATCGCCGTCGCGGCATTCAGCGGCCCGCTCGTTGGCCAATTATTCGACCCGACCTATGTGATCTCAAAACCGGATTCCCGTGGCGATGTGTTTTACACACGGGACAATGCCGACCCGGGCGTCATCAGTGCCGACGATGCGACACGCGAAACCACCGCAGCAGGCGAACTTATTTCGATGAGCCGCTATTTTGATGAGAAATCGAAAGCGCTGACGGTGCCGGTGATGGTGCTGGTCGGCGAAGACGACTTTGTCGTTTGTGGCGGCGAGCTGGATTGCGCCGATCACGAAGCAGTGGTTGCGCATGAGACCGCGTTTTATCCGCCGGAAACGTGCCCAGAGATTTATGTGCTGGACGACACCAATCACAACGCCAATCTGCACCGCAATGCGCCCCAGGCCTTTGCCCTGATGCAGGATTGGGTGACTCGAAGAGCGGGCTCCGCCGGTGCAGCACCGACGGAGCCCTGTCAGTTGTAGTTGCCGATGCACCAGAGCGCCATCCCCGGTGCAAAGGCCGTAGTCACGGCATCACGTTGCCGAGCTCCGTCAAGCGAATGTTGTCGATCCAGGCGTTCGAGTTGAACCCCCGCCGTCCCTGGAACTCGAACTGCAGCGTATAGACGCCCGGGTCGAGGATCAGCGGAATGTCCGGATAAACCTCCAGCCAGCCGTCACCGGTAAACGGATTACGACTGCGGATTACACTGCCGTTCAGCCTGACGTACAGCCGCACGCTGCTACTGTTCAAATTCGAAATGAGGTTGCTCTCAAGCCGCAACGCGGCCGCGTCGGTACTGAAGGTCCAGTTAATACGCCTGATCTGCGTGAAGTCACCGATCGGCGTGGTGTCAGCCGAACGCAAACTGTTGACACCATCGCTGGACTCGTCGCTCGCGATCGTCCATTCGGTGGGCGTCCCGGACACGTTATCCGGTTGATACCAACCAGCCGGCAGGCTGCCGCTTTCAAAAGACTCCGTCAGACTGCCGATGGCTGCCGGTTGCGAAGCCGCGTCCAGCGGGTCACTGCCGAGAATGAACTCGTTCAGATCGGTGATGCCGTCATCGTCTGCATCGGCCGTGAAGGCATTGGCCCGGGTGGGGTCGAGGCCGTTGTCGACTTCCCAGCCGTCGGTCAACTGGTCGCCGTCGCTGTCCACACTGCCCGGGTCGCTGAACCAGATTGACACCTCATCGCCGTCGCTCAGGCCGTCACCGTCCGAGTCCGGATTAGTGGGGTCGGTACCCCGCGTGACTTCACCGGCCAGATCGAGCCCGTCACTGTCGGCATCGGCTTCACCATCTGCCGGGTCAGTAGGGTCCAGTCCCATCGCCGTCTCGTAGTCGTCGCGCAGTCCGTCACCATCGCTGTCCCGTCGCGTGATAACAATGTCGTCGATCCGCGTGCATTCACAGCCGGAGCTGTTGAACGCGTCTTCGTTATGCTCGAAACGAATCTCGTTGTAGCCCTCCGGCAGTGCGATGACGGGCGCTTTGACCCAGCCTCGCGCCGCACTCTCGATTTCGTAGACAACCTGATCATTGACGAGCACACGGAATTCATCGCCTGATTGGGCATTCCAGTAGTGGAAGAACTCCAGGTCGGCGGCGAAGGTCGTTACCGGCAGTACAATGGCTGCATCCTCAAACCGATCGATGGACGAAGACGCCAGGCTCCAGGCGCTGGCCCGTCCCGTTACATTGTCAGTTTGCCAGTCTGCATCGGTAGTTACCGGCACGAACCAGTCCGCCGGGATGAGGCCGTCTTCAAAACCGACCGTAAGATTGTCGGTTGTGGGCGGCAGGGGTTCAGCGACCTGCGGGTCACGCCCGAGCCGCTGCTCGCCGAGGTTGTGCACACCGTCACCATCGTTATCGCGATAGGCGTCGCTCGGGTTACGCGGGTCCAGCCCGTTGCTGACCTCATAACCATCCGACAGCAGGTCATCGTCGGAGTCGCTGTCGTTGGCGTCGGTGCCCGCAGCGACTTCACCACCGTCATTCAGGCCGTCGCCGTCACCGTCTGCTACGTTCAGGTCCAAGCCCAGTTCGAATTCTTCCAGATTGGTCAGTCCGTCGCCGTCCGCATCGAGCAGCGCGTCCGCCGGGTCTGCAGGATTCAGCCCGTTGGCCAGCTCAAAGTCGTCGCGGATACCGTCCTCGTCGACATCCGCTAACGTGAAGCGAATATTGTCGATTCGCACGCACCTGCAGCCTGATGTTCCGAATCGATCAAAAGAGAAACGGTAGGTGTGGAATCCGGGGTCGATGTCAAATGTCGGTGACTGTACCCAACCGCGCGCGAGATTTCGCGGCGCCCAGACCTGAACACCGTCGATATATAGGCGGAACTCAGTGACGTCATTACGCGAGTTGACGTAGATGTCGAAATTCAACTGCGTTGCCCGTTGCACGAGGCTGAATTCAACATTCGCTACTTGAGGGCCGTTATTGCCGAGCGGCTCTGATTCAATGCTCCAGATGCCGTCACTGGCCGTAATTTGCGTGGGTACGAAGCCGGCGGTTGAACCGGGCGGAACCGTCCAACCGGCGGGCAGCGCGCCACTCTCAAATGACTCTGCATAGTCGTCACTGAACGGCGGGGTGGAGACCGGGTCCAGCGGGTCTGTACCGAGTGAAAATTCAGCCACGTCATTGACCGAATCACCATCCGTGTCGATATTAATGTTCGACACATTGGGATCGAACCCGTTGGCGACTTCGTAGCCATCGGTCAGGCCGTCGTTATCGCTGTCGGTGTCATCCGGGTCAGAGTCATGTATGAGCACTTCATCGCCGTCACTGACACCATCGCCGTCGGTGTCAGCCGTGTTTGCGGGTATGCCGAGCCAGAATTCCTCAATATTGGACAGACCATCACCGTCGAGATCTGTGTTCGCGTCGGACGGATCCGTAATATCGAGTCCGTTGGCGAGCTCGTAGGCGTCCAGCACGCCGTCTTCATCGAAGTCCGCCGCGGTAAATCGCAGGTTATCAATCAGCCCGAAGTTTGAAGCGCGTGCACCAAAGTGTTCAAAACGAATTCTGTGCAGTCCTTCACTGAGTGTGCGTGAATAGTTTTGCCATTCAGAGTCAGTGTTTTGGTTAACCCGAAAACCGTTATCAATGAACACGCGCAGGGCATCCTGACCATTGTCGGGTGCTGCTTCCTCGAGTCGATAGTCAAAATCAATGGTGCCTTCGACCGTGTAAATCAGCACTTCCATGACTTTGGTGCCGGTTTCCGGGTCGTTAAAATTCTTCAGGCTCATCGTGCCACCGTTATTGTCGATATCGGTGAGCCCCCATTCTTGCTGATCGCCGCCCGGGTTGTACCAGGCCCGCGACAGCGGGTCTTCAAAATCTTCAATGAAGCCTTTGCTGAGCTGCGGTGCCGAGCCTGCGTCAAACAGATCAGTTTCGAGATGGTATTCGTCCCGGTTGATAAAGCCGTCGCCGTCACTGTCGAGCGTGGCATCGTTTGCCAGCAGCGGATCCAGACCGTTAGCGATCTCAAAGTCATCCCGCATCAGGTCGAAGTCGCTATCACCATTCGCCGGGTCCGTGCCGTAGGTGTTGACCTCCGCACCGTCGATCAGGGTGTCGCCATCCGTGTCTGAGTTAAAGGGATTCGCGTCGGCGTTGAATTCTTCGAGGTTGGTGAGGCCGTCGGTGTCCGGATCGAGCGCGGCATCTGTCGGGTCTGCCGGGTCTAAGCCATTGGCCAGTTCCCAGTCATCGCGCATTCCGTCATCATCGACGTCGATAGGAATGACGCGAAAATTATCAATGCGCACGCAGCGACAGCCGCTTGTGCCGATCCGGTCAAACTCGAAGCGGTACTCGTGATAGCCCTCCGGCACAGTGATCGTGATATCGCGCCGCCAGCCGTATGGCAAACTGCTGCCTGTCCAGGCGAGCACATCATCCACATACAGGTGCAGCTCGATATTGTTGGAGGTGCCGTTGATTGAATTCAGGTAGACATCAAACGCGATATCCGCATCACTGTGCGCGGTCGCGAGCTGAATCTCGGCTGTTTCGAAGGCCTCGCTGATTTGTTCGGACTCGATGCTCTGACTGCCGTCGCTGGCCGTTACGGTGGTGAGCGCAAAGCCGCCATCGGCACTGGCGGGAATTGACCAGCCCGCAGGCAGAGTCGCTGCTTCAAATGATTCAACGTAGTTGTCGCTGTATGGAGGAACGGATGCCGGGTCTGACGGGTCGGTGCCGAGCTGGAATTCGCCGTAATTGGAGACCCCGTCGCCGTCGGCATCCAGATCACGGTCGGCGCTGTCGAGCGGGTCAAGACCGTTGTCGACTTCAAACCCGTCTGTCATGTCGTCGGCATCACTGTCAGCATTCAGTGCATCGGTGCCGTAAACATTGATTTCGTCACCGTCATTGACGCCGTCGTTGTCGCTATCGGCATCAAAGGGGAGCGTGCCCTGCAGGTATTCCTCGAGGTTGCTTAGCCCATCGCCGTCCGGATCCTGAGTCGCATCCGTCGGGTCGGACGGATCAAGGCCATTGTCGAGTTCCCATGAATCGCGGATCAGGTCTTCATCGGCGTCGAGCAGCGTGAAGCGAATATTGTCGATGCGCACGCAGCGGCAGCCATTAGTACCCAATCGGTCAAACTCGAAGCGGTATTCGTGCAGGCCATTGCCGATTTGAAATTCCGGCGACCGCAGCCAGGCACGCGGCATGTTAGTGGGGTTCCAGACCAGCACATCGTCTATATAGAAGCGGAACTCCGGCACAATATTGTTTGCCGAATTGAGATAAACATCGAATTGCAGCGCGGTATCAAGATGGATCAGACCGAACTCAATCGCGGCTTGCTCGCCTGATGCAGAAATCTGCTCGGACTCGAGGCTCCAGACGCCATCGCTGGCGGTAACGTTGGTGGCGAAGAAGCCCCCTTCGGCGGACGACGGCACAATCCAGTTGGCCGGCAGGACGCCCGCTTCGAAAGATTCCACGTAGTTATTAGTGAATGTCGGCGTTGATGATGCGTCGTTCGGGTCTGTGCCCAGGAGGAACTCGGCATAGTTACTGACCCCGTCCAGATCGAGATCTTCATCTGCATCTGTCGCATCCAGCGGATCAAGGCCGTTGCCGGCCTCGAAGCCGTCGTTCATCTCGTCATCATCAGAGTCGGAGTCCAGCGGATCGGTGCCGTAGATATTGACCTCGTCGCCGTCGTCGAGACCGTCGCTGTCGCTGTCGGGCTCATTAATACCGGTACCGCGCAGAAATTCATCCAGATTGGTCAGGCCGTCAGCATCAGCATCCTGCAGTGCATCGGCGGGGTCGTTCGGGTTCAGACCATTGGCGATCTCCACATCGTCATCGATGCCGTCGAGATCCGTGTCGAGTGATGTGAATACGATGTCGTCGAGTCGCAGACACTTGCAGCCCTGTTTAATACGTTGCGGCTCGTAATAGGTAAAGCGAATTTCGTGATAACCGGAGTCCAGTTGGATCGACGGTGATGGCCGCCATGCGCGCAGCAGCGCCCACTCTTCATAAACAAGCACGTCATCTACATACAACCGGATGGCGTCGTTATAGGTCGCATTGAGATACCAGCGGAAGTTGAGTTCGGACTTGGGTATGAAAACCGGCAGCACGATGTCCGCATTGCCGTATTGCGGAACGTCATCGGAGCGCAGGCTCCAGTTGCCCTCCCATGCCGTAATATCTTCGGCGCTGAGTGTTAACGGGTTGTTGGTGAGGTTGAACCAGGGCGCGGGAATGGTGCCGGTTTCAAATGACTCCTGGTAGTTAGGGGTCAACGGAGGCAGCGAGCTGCCGTCATTCGGGTCGCTGCCCAGGTGGTACTCGCCTTTGTTCGGTACCAGGTCGTTATCGTTGTCGAGATCCGCGTCGGTCGGGTCAGCCGGGTTCAGGCCGTTGGCAATTTCCCATGTATCCAGCATGTTATCGCCGTCGGCATCCTCAGCAGGCGTCAGCGCCAGTGCGCCGACGGGTGCGGTCAACAGCGAAAACAGCAGAACTGCAGAAAAAGTGGCGTGGCAACGGCCCATTGTTGTCTCCGAAAGTGGTTATCTCTATAAGCAGCTTTCACCGGGCTGCATCCTGCTGTGGCAATATTTTTTTTTACGGTGCGGTCGACCCGATTTCGATCAGCTGCACATTATCGATGTACGCATTACTCTCGTTCTGCCGGCGCCCGCTGAATACCAGCTGCAGCGTATGCAGGCCGGGCTGCAAAACAATCGGCCGCACCGGATCCGCTTCGTTGAGCTCCTGCCAGCCGCTCGTTGTAAAGGGCCGGCGCGTCAACAGGCTTTCGCCGTCGAGCCGTATCTCAAGCGTCGGGTTGGAGTAGTTGTACGTTGTAATCAGGTTATGCCGGAGCGACAGCGCCGCCGTCTTGGTATAGAAGGTCCAGCTAACGGTGCGAGTCTCATCTTGTTCGCTCGATGCCGGATTGAAGTTCCGTGTACGCAGACTTCGCACACCGACATCAGCTGCGGCAGTACTGTAGCGCCACTCGCCGAACGCTGAGGTGCTGAAATCCGGGCCGTACCAGCCGGGCGGCAGCGACGAGCCTCCGCTTTCAAATGATTCGCTGACATTGCCGGTTGCCGGCAGCGATGCGGCGTCCAGCGGATCACTGCCGAGCCAGAATTCGAAAAAGTCGGTGACGCCGTCGGCATCGGAATCGGTTGATTCTTCGTTCGTCCGGCTCGGGTCGAGTCCGTTCGTGATTTCCCAGCCGTCGGGCAGCAGGTCGTTGTCCGTGTCGGCACTCGCAGGATTGCTGAACCAGATATTGACTTCGTCACCGTCGTTAACACCGTCCAAATCAGAATCCGTTGAATTCGGGTTGGTGCCGGCGGCCACTTCGGCGGCCAGATCCAGCCCGTCACTGTCGGTGTCAGCTTCGCCATCTGCCGGATCAGCGGGGTCGAGGCCCATAGCGATCTCGTAGTCGTCGCGCAGGCCATCACCGTCGGTATCCATGCGGGTAATCTGGATGTCGTCGATCCGCGTGCACTCACAGCCCCCACCCCCGCCGGCTTCACTGTGCTCAAAACGAATCTCGTTATAGCCTTCCGGTAATGCAATCGTGGGCGCTTTGATCCAGCCACGAGCAGCATTGGTCACTTCGTACGCCGTTTCGCCGTCAATGACGACACGGAAGAAGTCACCGTTGCCGGCGTTCCAGTAGTGGAAAAACTCAAGATCCGAAAGGTATGTCGTGACCGGCAGTGCGATCACGGCCTGCCCATTGTTAGCGAGAGCGCCCGACTCCAGGCTCCAGGTGCTGGCCCGCCCGGTAACATTGGTCGCTTGCCAGCCATTATCCGCGTCGACAGGTACAAACCAGTCCGCGGGCACGAGTCCGTCCTCAAAATCGACTGCGAGACTGTCAATGGTCGGTGGCAGTGGCTCCGCAACTTGAGGGTCGCGTCCGAGTCGCTGCTCGCCGAGGTTGTGCACGCCATCGCCGTCGGTATCCCGATAGGCATCCAGCGGGTTGAGCGGATCAAGTCCGTTGCTGACCTCGTACCCGTCGGTCAGCTGATCGTCATCCGAGTCGCTGTCGCTCAGGTTCGTGCCCGCTGCCAGTTCATCGCCGTCATTCAGGCCGTCACCGTCGCCGTCAGCAGCGAATAAATCAAAGCCGAGCTCGAACTCTTCGCGGTTGCTAAGGCCGTCGCCGTCAGCATCGAGCAGCGCATCGGCGGGATCGCCGGGATTGAGGCCATTCGCCAGTTCGAAGTCATCGCGAATACCGTCATCGTCAAGATCCGTTTGCGTGAAGCGGATGTTGTCGAGGCGGACGCAACGGCAGCCGCCGGTGCCCACCCTGTCAAAAACGAAACGGTAGGTGTGGTAGCCCGCGTCAACATAGAAGGTGGGTGCGGTCACCCAGCCGCGCGCCAGGCTGCTCGGTGCCCACAGCAGTTCATCATCAATATACAGCTCGAATTCAACCTGACTATTAAATGAATTGACGAAGATATCGAATGCCAGCGACGAGTCATGCTGCGCCAGACTGAACTCGACAATTGACTGCTGGAAGTTCTGACTAATTTGCTCTGACTCGATACTCCAGCTGCCGTCATTGGCAGTCACCTGAGTGGGTACAAAGCCCGCAGTTGCTGATGCAGGTACCGTCCAGTTCGCCGGCAGCACTCCGCTTTCGAACGATTCAACGTAGTCATCCGTAAATGGCGGTGTCGAGGCCGCGTCAAACGGATCGGTGCCGACATTGAATTCGGACACGTCATCGATCAAGTCCCCGTCAGTATCCACCGCGCGATTCGACGCCGTCGGATCCAGACCATTCGTCGCTTCGTAGCCGTCATCGAGTCCGTCACCGTCAGTGTCGACGGCCGTCGGGTCCGTCATATAGATGCTGATTTCATCGCCGTCGTTCACCCCGTCGCCGTCGGTATCGGCCGAATTTGCCGGGATATTGAGCCAGTATTCCTCGATATTGGTCAGACCGTCGCCATCCAGATCGGTGTCGGCGTCCGTCGGGTCAGTGATATCCAGCCCGTTGGCGATTTCGTATGCGTCTCCCATTCCGTCCTGATCAGCGTCTGCTCCGGTAAAGCGTACATTGTCGATCAGGGCAAAATTCAGTGCACGTTCTCCCCGGTGCGTAAAACGAATGGTATGAATGCCTTCTTCCAGCAGGAACGAAAAGTTCTGCCAGTCGGTTGCCGTGCGCTGAGCCAACCACCTCCGGCCGTCGATTGTCACGAACAAGACATCCAGCCCGTTGTCATAAACGCCTTCGAGCACCCGGTAATCAAAATCGATCGTTCCCGCGGTCGAGTAGAACATAAACTCGACAGACTTCGTTCCAGTGTCCGGGTCCTGCTTGTTCTGGAAGCTATTAGACCCGCCGGTGCTGTCCACGGGTGACAGCTGCCATTCTTCCGGGCCGCCTTCCGGGTTGTACCAGGCTATGGAAAGCGCATCCTCGAAGTCTTCGACAAAGCCGACGCTTGCCACAGGCGTGGACGCGGGATCGGACAAGTCAGATTCAAGGCGATATTCCTGCACGTTAGTAAAGCCGTCGTTATCGTTGTCCAGATCAGCATCGAGACGGTCCAGCGGATCGAGCCCGTTGATAATTTCGAATCCGTCACGTATCAGATCGTTATCGCTGTCAGGATCGGCAGGGTCCGTTGCGTAGTTGCGGACCTCAACCCCGTCAAAAATCGCATCGCTGTCGCTGTCGGGGTCGAACGGGTCGGTGTTGTAGCCGTACTCTTCCAGATTGGTCAGGCTGTCAAAATCCGGATCCAGCGATGCATCCGAAGGGTCAGCAGGGTCAAAGCCGTTTTCCAGCTCCCAGTCATCGCGCATGCCGTCGCCATCGGCATCGACCGGTGTGATGCGGAAATTGTCGATGCGCACGCAGCGACAGCCGGACGCGATCGCAGCCCGGTCAAACTCAAAGCGGTATTCATGGAACCCGGCGGGCACAGTCACGGTTACATTGCGTTTCCAGGCCCGTGGCAGACCGCTGCCGAAATAAACGGCTTGGTCGTCTGCATACAAGCGGAATTCGTTATTGAAAAAAGTACCGTTGGTCGAATTCAGAAAGATGTCGAAAGATATGTCCGACTCGCTGTGCACGGTCTCAAACTGAATCTTAGCGATCTCATTGGTCGGGCTGATCGGGCCTGATTCGATGCTCTGACTGCCGTCGCTTGCGACTACCGTGGTGATCGCGAAGCCGCCGTCAGCATCGGCGGGAACAAACCAACCCGGGGGAAGCGTTGTAGCCTCAAACGACTCGACGTAGTTGTCATTTAAAGGTGGCGTTGACGTTGCGTCGTTCGGGTCGGTGCCAAGCCGTGACTCGCCATAACTGGAGACACCGTCGCCGTCCGGATCCAGGTCGCGATCGCTGCTGTCGAGCGGGTCAAGACCGTTGCCCGCTTCATAGCCGTCAGACATGTCATCGCCGTCAGTATCCGAATTGAGCGCATCGGTGCCGAACACATCAATCTCATCGCCGTCCGCCAGCCCGTCGCTGTCGGTGTCAGCAGAGAACGGGTTAGTGCCCGCCTCAAACTCCTCAATATTAGACAGCCCGTCTGCGTCAGGGTCGAGCGCGGCGTCGGTCGGGTCGGACGGGTCGAGTCCGTTCGCCAATTCCCAGTCGTCCCGGATCAGGTCACCGTCCGCATCAAGCGTGGTGAAACGGATGTTGTCGATGCGCACACAGCCGCAACCGAAATTGTTGTTGAGATCAAATTCAAAGCGGTATTCGTGCAGACCGTTATCAATCTCGAAAACCGGTGAGCGCAGCCAGCCGCGCGGCATGTCCAGCGGACTCCAGACCAGTTCATCGTCAATATAAAACCGGAATTCGGAAACAAAGCTGCTGTTCTGCGCATTCAGGTACACATCAAACTGCAACTCGGTATCGCGATGAACGAGGGGGAATTGAATTGCAGCCTGCTGGCCTGAAGGTGAGATCTGTTCAGACTCAAGGCTCCACACACCGTCTCTCGCAACCACATCTGTGGGTACAAAACCGGCTTCGGCGTAGGACGGCACCACCCAGTTGGGCGGGATCGCGCCGGCTTCAAATGATTCCTGATAGTTGTCGGTGAACGGCGGTGTTGACTCCGGGTCGGCCGGATCTGTGCCGAGCACGAATTCCCCGTAGTTGCTAACGCCGTCCAAATCCAGATCGGCATCGGCATCATCTGCATTGGCGGGATTGAGACCGTTGCTGACTTCGTAGCCGTCCGGCATTTGATCATCGTCGCTGTCCGTATCGAGCGGATCGCTGCCGTATAGATTGACCTCATCGCCGTCGGTCACGCCATCCGCGTCGCTGTCCGGCACAAACAGGCCGGTGCCGTTGAGGAATTCATCCAGATTGCTAAGCCCGTCGCTGTCGGCATCCTGGGCCGCATCGGCGGGATCATTCGGGTTCAGGCCATTGGCTAATTCAAATTCATCGCTCAGGCCGTCGAGGTCGGTGTCGAGTGATGTGAATACAATGTCGTCGATCCGCAGGCACTTGCAGCCCTGTGTGACCGACTGAACTTCACGGTAGTTGAAACGGATCTCGTGATAGCCGGCATCAAGCGTGAGCGTCGGCGACGGCCGCCACGCGCGAATATCGGCAATGGCGTTAAAGACGAGTTCATCGTCGATGTAGACGCGGATGGTGTCGTTAAAGGTAGCGTTCAGGTACCAGCGGAAATCGAGTTCGGATTCCGGTATGAACACCGGCAGGACGATGTCAGCCTCGCCGTTTTGCGGCACGGGTTCGGTAACGATGCTCCAGTCGCCGTCCCAGGCGCTGATGTTGTCAGGCGAAAAAGCGTAGTCGCTGCCGGTTGGCGTAAACCACGGGGCGGGGATGACGCCGGTCTCAAACGATTCCTGATAATTGGCAACGAGCAGGGGTAGCGATAAACCGTCGTTCGGGTCGCTGCTGAGGTGGAATTCACCCTTGTTCGGCACGCCATCGTTATCGTTGTCGAGATCGGCGTCGGCAGGGTCGGCCGGGTTCAGGCCGTTGGCGAGCTCCCACGTGTCGAGCATATTGTCGGCATCGGCGTCTTCAGCCGGTGTCAACGCAGTCGCAAGTGATGGCGTCAACACAAGCAACCATGTGGCGATGAAAAGACGATTGAAACCGCTCTTATTAAAGCGTGTCATTCTGGTCCCCTGAATGCCCCCCTGCTGACCCTGAATCAGCGAATTCACAGCATATACCAAAACTAGGAATTGCCACGGTGCAGCGCCAAATATCAATAGTTTATGTCAAATAAAACGGCCGCTTATACTTGCGGACATGAGTACTGTGCTGATTACGGGCGCAAATCGCGGCATCGGGCTGGAGTTGTGCCGGCAATACCTGTCGAAAGATTGGCAGGTTATGGCGACCTGCCGCGCGCCCGCTGCGGCCGACGAACTGCAGTCACTGCAGAATGCGCATCCGCGACTGGAAGTATTTGCGCTTGATGTCACGGATCTCGCTGCGATCGACAAGCTCGCGGCGAAGCTGGAGGGTCGGCCGATTGATGTCCTGATTAACAATGCCGGTATTGTCGGCCCGGTGCCGGTTCCCGAACACATTGAGCGCCAGCATTTCGGCACCCTCGACTTTGATCTGTGGGAGCAGGTGTTGCGCACGAATACTTTCGGCCCGGTGAAACTAAGCGAAGCTCTGTTGCCGAATATTCTCGCCGGTGAGCTGAAAAAGATCGTCACGCTCTCGAGCACCGTGGGATCGATCGTCGAGCGCGATACGCCGGCATTCGCGTATGCAACGAGTAAGACCGCAGTGAACAAGGCGATGACCCTGCTCGCCGGAGTGTTGCGGGAGCAGGGTGTGACGGTCGCTCTGGTTTGCCCGGGTTACGTCAAGACACGGCTGGATTTCGGCACGGCTGATGTCGAGATCGCAGACAGCGCCGGCGCACTCATACAGCGCATCGATCAGTTTACGCTGGCCGATTCCGGCACGTTCACACGCTATAACGGTGAAACGATTGCCTGGTAGCCTGCTGCGGCCGTAATGCTGTTGATCAGCTTTTCAGGCCGAGCAGAAACTCGCGACGTGTCTCCGGGTTGATTTTGAATGCGCCGCCAAGCGATGTGGTGCTGGTCTGACTGTTGCTGTCCATCACGCCGCGGGCCTTCACGCAGAAGTGGGTCGCGGTAATGCTGACCGCAACGTCATCCGTTTCGAGCAATGTCTGTAACGCGACCATGATTTGCTCGTTCAGACGCTCCTGCACCTGAGGGCGTTGTGCGAAAAACCGCACGATACGGTTTATTTTAGACAGCCCGACGACCTTGTCCGACGGAATATAGGCGACGGTTGCACAGCCATCAATGGTGACCAGATGATGCTCGCAGGTAGAGGCCAGATCGATGTCTGATACCCGCACCATTTCATCGACCTGCATCTTGTTCTCGATCACGGTAATCCGCGGGAAGTTGCTGTAGTCCAGCCCGCTGAAGATTTCATTGACGTACATCTTGGCAACGCGTCGAGGCGTGTCGCAGAGGCTGTCATCGGTCAGATCAAGACCGAGTACCTGCAGAATTTCTGTGAAGTTCTTTTCAATGACCGCACGCTTTTGCTCGGCGTTCAGCGCGACCGGCACGGTGGGCGTTTCAAGTCCGCGCTCCGCGAGTGCGGCTTTGACAAGCACGGCTTCGGGCCGCAGCCCGTGGTTTTCTTCTTCTAAGCTATGGGTGAAATCGTAATTCGCTGTGGCAGCGACTCCGCTAATCGGGCTCATGGTTCTTCTCCGGCAGCCAGGCACATTGCTGTGAGGCCTGTAGTCCGTGCGCCCGAGCCTGCCTCCGGCGCCCCTGAGTATTATTTCGCTGCGGGCGCGGCATCGGTTTCAGCGGTATGCAGGCCGGCTAAACCACTGAAAATGAATGTGAAATTAGACGCGTTTGCGGGCCGGAACGAAGTGCAGCGGCGTTTCCGGGCCACTGCTGCGGCTGGTTTCGTCCGTCTCGTGAGCATACGGCGCACGTTCGCCGCTGCGATCCAGCTGCAGGTCTGTGAAATTGAAGAGCGCCGCATCCGCGAGCTGACTGGGCGCAATATTCTGCATGGCGCGGAAAATATTATTGCTGCGACCCGGCGCGGTTCTTTCCCACTCGGCGATCATCGCTTTGATGTGCTGCCGTTGGAGATTTTCCTGCGAGCCGCACAGGTTGCACGGAATGATGGGGAAGTCTTTCAGCTTCGCGTACTTGGCGATATCTTTTTCACGGCAATACGCGAGTGGCCGTATAACCACGTTGCGCTGATCGTCGGCCAGCAGCTTGGGCGGCATCGCAGCCATGCGGCCGCCGTAAAAAAGATTCAGAAACAGCGTTTCGATAATGTCATCACGATGATGGCCCAGCGCTATTTTCGTGGCGCCGATTTTTTCCGCGAACGCATACAGTGTGCCGCGTCGTAACCGGGAGCAGAGGCCGCACGTGGTTTTACCTTCCGGAATCTTGTCTTTGACGATTGAGTAGGTGTCTTTTTCGACGATGTGGTACTCGATGCCGAGCGTGTCGAGGTAGTCGGGCAGCACGTGTTCCGGGAAGCCCGGCTGCTTCTGGTCCATGTTGACGGCTACAAGCTCAAAGTCGATGGGTGCGTTGTGCCGCAAACCCCGCAGGATATCCAGCAGCGCATAGGAGTCCTTGCCGCCTGACAGGCAGACCATGATCCGGTCGCCCGCACTGATCATTTCGTAATCGGCAATGGCGGCGCCCGCGTTGCGACGCAGGCGTTTCTGCAACTTGTTGAAATCGGTTTTCTTTTTACCGGTCAGCGTCAACATGGTATTTAGTCTGCAGCCCGTGCCTGCAGCTCCGTGTACAGCTGCTTAACAGCCGCGGGCATTTCGACATCCACAGGCGCGCCGGCCTGGTTGCGCAGTGCCGGATCGAAAAACTGCCTACCCTGTTCAGCTCGTTCCGGATCGAGGCCGAGATTGATGAGTTGGCGGATGACGCTGTCCAGATACGCGGTGTCATCAGCGTCGAAGTCCACCAGCGCGAACGAATGCTCATCCGCAAGTTTCAGCAGGCGTTCGTTGTAACGTCGCCAGAGTTCCCAGCCCGCTTCGACCGGGCTGTCATCGCGATTGTGTAATGACAGTGCAACCCGATGAGGATGTCGAAACGTGCCGATGAACCGGGGTTTATCGAGTACCTCAAGCCAGAAGGGCAAAGTAAAGAGTGCGCGGGGGTCTTTGAAGCCCCAGTGGCGTGCGCCGCGGCTGCTGAGTTCGGTTACGATCGCGTCACGTTCCTGCGCCTGTTCCTTCGTCCAGGTGGAGGTGACGACCGGATCGTTCCATGCGCCGCCATGACTTTTCAGCAAATGATCGTTGAGGAAAACAATGCGACCGTTCTCGCGATTGCCGCGGCGGTTGTGAAGATTCTCAGTAAAGACCTCACCCAGCTCGACACCGAGCCCCTGCATGATGCCCGTCAGACAACTGGTGCCGCTGCGGTGCATGCCGAGTACGCAGATACAACTCATCAATCGTGTCCTGAAGTTTTGAAGTCTGTAAGTATTCTATTAGCGTGCTGAAACGCCTGAATCGGGCAGGGATTCTAACCGTTCTGAGTCTGCAGCCGGGACAGCATTTGGCCCAATGCGGTCTGCCAGACCGGCGGCTGCAGCCCCAGCAATTCCGTGGTCAGGTAGGTATTCAGCACGCTGTAGGCAGGCCGGGGGGCAGGGGCGCCGTATTCAGCAGTGCTGACCGGGCTGATGTCGGGCACTTTATTCAGTAGACCGATGGCCTGCGCCGTGTTGAAGATCTCCCGGGCAAAATCGAACCATGAGCAATTGCCGGCATCGGCGTAGTGCAGCACGTGCGCGTCCGGCCAGCGATCGGCGAGCGCCCAGACCGCCAGCGCCAGATTGCGCGCATAGGTGGGGGAGCCGATCTGGTCATCGACCACTCTGAGTTCGTCGTGACTGTTGCCGAGTCGCAACATGGTCTTGACGAAGTTGTGACCGTGCTCGCTGTAGACCCAGCTGGTGCGGAACACGCGCGCGATGTCGCCCGCCTCGAGCGCGGCCTGTTCGCCTGCCAGTTTGCTGCGGCCGTAGACACTGCCGGGGCCGGTCGGGTCTGCGGGGCTGAGCGGTTTGGAGCCGTCGCCGGGGAACACAAAATCAGTCGAAATCTGTATCAGCCGGCTGTCATGATCGCGGCAGCTGCGCGCAAGCTCGGCGACCGCATCACCGTTAATCTGATGTGCTGCCTCACTTTCATCCTCTGCGCGGTCAACAGCGGTAAAGGCGGCCGCATTGATCACTATATCGGGCTGATGCTCCTGCATGGCTTTTTGCACCGCGGCAGCCGAGGTGATATCCAGCATCTCCCGGTCGAGTGAGATGAGCCGGACACCGCCCGGAGTGGTGTCCTTGAGTGATCGGCCCAGTTGCCCGTCGGCACCGGTCAGCAGAATTGTGGTCGTGCCGGTCATGGGTCGCACTATAACAAGGTGCAGTGACTACATAGATACATGCGCAACAGCGTTGCCGGCCCTGCCCATCGCGATTGAACGTGCTGTCGGTTTTCTGCGACAAGGGTTGCACTACATCGGACGATTGCCCAATAATCGTCTGCGAATCAGGCGCCACACCGAGCGCCCGCGTTATGGGGGAGAAATCCACGCATGTTCAAACTTCATCGAGTTGCCTACACCTTGCTTGCAGCCGCGCTGGTTATGCCGACGGCACAGGCGAGGGACGAAATTACCGTGACGGCTCAGCGCCGTGACGCGAGTCTGCAGGACGTACCTATTTCGGTTACTGCTATCAGCGCCGAAGAAATCGAAAAACTGCAGATCAACTTCGTCGCGGATATCGCAAAGAATGTGCCTAATCTGCAAACCTACACGGTGACAGCGGGTGCAGCAGCAATGCAGGTGTTCATGCGCGGCGCCGGCGTCCAGAACCCCGGCTTTAACGCGTCTGAAGCTCCCGTTGGTATTTATATCGATGACGTTTATCGCGGTCGCGTGGGCACCGCGAACCTTGAGCTGGCTGACGTAGAGCGTATCGAGGTTCTGCGTGGGCCGCAGGGCACGCTGTACGGTCGCAACACCATCGCCGGTGCGATCAAGGTGATTACGCGCACGCCGGGCGAAGAGTCCTATACCAATGCATCGGTAGGCTACGACAACTACAGCACGCTCAAAACGACCGCCGCTGTTGGTGGCGAGGTTGCTGACGGGCTGGGGATGTCGGTCGCGGCGCTGTACAACAAACGCGATGAAGGCTGGATCACCCGTGCTCCGGTGAATGCGCCTAATGTGGATGCCAGTCGCGAGTTGGGCGAATACGACAACAAGGCGATTCGCACCAAGCTGAATTACTTTGGTGACGATACCTTCAGTGCGCTGGCAACACTTGAATACATTGACGCCGAGAACGACGGCTACAACGCTATCCCGTATTCCGGTGGTGAACCGGTCGCCGGTTTCTACCGCACCCTGGTTCCGAACGGCAATGTTGGCGTCGGCGCAACCAAACAGGGTAACGGCACGCTCGACCTGTCATGGCAGCTGGGCGACACGACGCTGCGGTCGATCTCCAGTTACAGCAAAATCAAAGACCGCTTTGTTTTTGATCTGAACGGTGGTGTGGTTAATCCGCCGTTATTGGAATCCGTGCTGATTGATTCGCTGGCTGAAAACCGCACGTGGACGCAGGAAATTACACTTTCCGGCGCCACTGATTCCTTCGACTGGATTACCGGCATCTTCTTTATGAAAGAGCGTGGCAGTCAGGACTATCGTGCCAATGCGGCACCTTTTATTAATTTGCTGGAAGCGTCACGCACGGATACTCAGAGTTACGCGTTGTTCGGTGAAGGTACCTGGCAGATCAAAGACAACATGTCGCTGACCGCGGGTGCGCGTTGGACGCTTGATGACAAAGAGTACGAAAACGTCTGCACGGGTGGTTCATGTGGCGGCACATGGACGAATGAACTGGGCAAAAACTTCAACGAATTCACGCCGCGACTGCTGGTGCAGTGGGAGCACTCCGATCAGGTCTCGACGTTTGCCGGTGTATCACGTGGCTTCCAGTCCGGCGGTTTCCAGACTCTGTGTTTCGGTAACCAGGCCTGTAATCAGGTTATCTATGATCCGCAGACAGTGGTGTCTTGGGAAACCGGCATGAAGCTCAAGCTGCTGGATGACACTATGCGCTACAACATGTCGTTCTTCCACGCGCAGTACAGCGGGTTGCAGCAGACATCAATTGGCCCGGTTGGTCTCGCTGGTCCGTCCTTCCCGGTTCAGAATGTGGGTAGTGTCGACGTCAGCGGTATCGAACTGGAAATCGACTGGGCACCTGTCGACGGACTGAATCTGTTCGCGACGCTGGGCCTGGCGGATGAAAGTTTTGGCTCCGGCGTAACCGGTGCGGGTAACGCGCTGCCGACCACGGATCGCCTGCCGGGTCTGCCGCGCAGAACCATCCGACTGGGCGGCGACTACACCATGACAGCGCCGTACCTGCCGTCTGAATGGGGTCTGGATCTGGTCATCGGCGGCGACATGAACTACGCCAGTGACTACTACGCGACAATTAATAATGTCCTGACTATTGATTCATACACGCGCTTCAACGCACGCGTAGGTCTCGAACAGCAGGACGGACCCTGGTCTGTGTTCGCGTCCGGCACCAACATTACCGATGAGAAGGACCTGTACTCCGGCATCCTGGGTGGCGGTACCGATATCCGCACGCCGCAGCCGCCGCGGATGTTTATGCTGACGGTCAATTACCGGAAGTAACGGCCGGCTCTGCGCAGCATTCATGCTGAAGCAAGAGTCATGGCTTATAGATAAGGGGCGAGTTTACTCGCCCCTTTTTTTATGAAGATTTCAGGCGCGCTGATATTTTCGGTTTATGCGCTGACTCACGCAGCGATCGCCGTCGGTGCGTTGCTGCTGGTTCCGCGCGCGCCGGTCGTGGCGACAGGTCTGTTTGTGGTTGAAGCAGTCACCGCGTATGACAGCCTGATTGTTGTGCTCGGTAAGCACATCGGTATCAACAGAACGGCTGAGCGACTGAATCGCATGCGCTTTTTTTTGCACGCCGTATGCATCGGTCTGCTGGTGCCGGTGTACACGGGGCTGGGCGCATTGGCGGGTGTCCCTGCGCTGGCTGCGTTTGCTGCAACGACTGCCGCATGGGTTGCAGCGGCTGTCATCGCAGCGCTGGGTTATAGCCTGCAGTACCGGCGTCTCGGCCACATCATGCCTGTGAACAGTTTCGGTTGCCTTCGCTATGCGCAGTCTGTTGATGATACGCGGCGCTATCCGGGTTACGACTACAGCGAGGCCGAGCTGGCGCAAAATGCCATGCCGCCGCTGGCATCCATACTGACGGTGACAATTGGTCTGGCGATCGCGCTCTGGATCGGTCTGGCTGCAGGCTTCTGGCTGCCCTTTATCGTGACAGCGCTGATGTTTTCGGCGGCATCGTTCCCCGACAAGACCTGGGGTCCGCTACTGACATCCTGTCTGGAGATTTTCTTCAGCGCCGGATTGTTGTATTCATTGTGGGCACTGACCTTCGGCTCATCCCCCACCTGAGGAAGTACTCATGAACAAAAAACCACAGAATTCGCAGACCCGTGAACTCAGCCGCAGGGGTTTTTTAGGCAATGTTGCAGGAGGTTTCGGTGCGCTGGGTGCAGGCACGGCGTTAATGGCCGGTGTGACCAGTTGCACGCACGCTGAGTTGCCAAGCGCAAAACAGTCCGGGATTCGGGTGGGCACGCGCAACCCGGCCGGCGGCACCGACTACTCAGCACCGCCCGGCTTTGATCCCCGCAGCCCCGAAGATAATCTGCGGATGTGGCTGCGCCTGATCGGTTATCGCGAGAGCGGTGAAGAGCATGCGGGTTGGTACAAAGGTCGCTGCCACGCAATTCTGGACGACATGCGCCCCGGCATACCGTTGTTTGATTACGAAGGTTTCGGCACGTCGCGCATCATCGACAACGGTGACGGCACCTACCAGAATCTGCACCGGGAGGTGTCCATCTACCGTGATATTCGTAGCGGTGAGATCCTGGAAACCTGGAAGAATCCGCTGACCGGCAAAACGGTTGAGGTCTATCCGACGCACAACGACCCCGTGAATTCGGTGTACAAACCGGTTTTCGAACAGCGCTTCGGCAAGAACGCGGAAGTTCAGTCGTTTCCCTTCGTCCTGCCGTGGGACTTTATCGGTAACGAAGCAATTACATCGTTCGACGCCAACTTCAGCTGGGCGTCGCCGTACAGTAAAGAAGAGTTCCCGGACGAATACTTCGGCCCGACAGTGCGTGCCAGCGAGTGGTGGCAGGTGCGCGCCGATGCAGACAAATTGTTTGATCCCGACTACGACGGCTACATACAAAGCCGCGGTGCCTGGACCCGCGTCGGGCCGTGGCAGGCATGGATGCACATGGGCGAGCTGGCCGGCGATATGGTCTGGCGCACGCAGACCGCGAGTCTGAGGTCAGTGGAGGATGTTCCGGCGGATTTGTACGCCTACGTGAAGCGACACTATCCGCGGCATCTGAGTGCGCCGACCGAGTGGGAAGAGCCGAATGAAACGTCTCATCTCAATTACATGCACGACAAAGCGCGCGGGTCGAAGTACGACGTCGACTAGTATGGCGTTGACGAGTATTACGTTGACTGATTTGACTCTGACCAGGGGCTAGTCGGCGCGGGTCGAGTCATTCGGGCGCGCGACTGCTGTAATACCTTCTGCATGTCGCGGGAACTCGCTGGCGTCGATCGTATCGAGGTAGGCATGCCAGGTCGCCAGCCCCAGTATCGGCCAGATCACGACCGCACCTACAAAGAAGGTGGCAATCCCGACGATAATGCCGAGCAGAATAATCATCGCCCAAAGCGCCATTACCAGCTTGTTACGCAACACCGCATTGATGCTCGTGACGGCCGCGGTAATCGCGTCAACGTCGCGATGCATGATCATCGGCAGTGCAAACGCGCTGAAGCTAAACGTAATGGTGGCGAACACACCGCCGACTAGTAACATCACCGTATGGTACTGCGCGGTGTCGGTCCAGACCGGGTTCGCATCCATCGGCATGAACACCTGAACCATGGAAAAGGCGCGTGCCCAGATCAGGAAAATGACCAGCAGTATCAGCGCAAAAACCAGTTCCGTGCCGAGTCGGCGTTTGG
The DNA here is from genome assembly GCA_013001905.1 of Gammaproteobacteria bacterium. GTDB lineage: Bacteria > Pseudomonadota > Gammaproteobacteria > Steroidobacterales. Next base: position 21,062 of record JABDLC010000030.1, read on the forward strand.
CGGCCTCCCGAAAGGTTCGTCCAAGTGCGGCTTCCTGATTGCGCTCGAGTTGTGCGCTGATCGCATACAGCCCGAGGCACAGCACCGGGGCCAGAAAAACAATGCCGCCCATAATCGCGAGTGGCACGATGAAGCCTCCCCAGCGATTGCTCATGACGCCCAGCAGTATGCAGATCGTTGCCATGGTGAGTCCGTAGACGAGACTCTGGCTGGGTGCCGCGCGAAAATCAGCCATGCCTTCATTGATCCAGCGAAACGGCGCCCGCTTATTCAGCGTGCGGCACGGAGCGAGAAACGGCAGTTCATTGACGGTGTCATCCATCCTGGTTCCTCCCGGGCAGTGATTCAAACAGAGCGCGCAGATCCCGGCTCGTCTGGCGAATGCGTTCTTCTGCCGGGCGGTAACCCAGTACCGGCAAGTCAGGCGCCTCAGTGTTATGCAGCAGGCTGTGCAGGAAGGCATGAAAATAGCGCGCGGTGTTGACGCGTTTGCGCGCGCGACTCTGCATGATGCGGCGCTCTGCGATTGACAGTTGCCGGCTTTGTGCCGGGGTCAGACCCGCCGATGTTGTGCGCAGCCCGTACCAGGTATCGGCGAGGCGCAGCAGCGGCCCGGCAAGTGCGCCGCCGGCGAATTTGTAGGCCAGCTGATCAATCTTGCCGCGCGTGTAAAACGTAAACTCATCACCCGCACGTGCGCTGACACCGCCAAGGTGGTGCATGTGCTGTAGTTCGGCGGCGCGAAAACGCGTGCCGCGTGCAAGCATCAGCGCCATCAGCAGTTTGCCGGTGTCGTAGTCGATTTTCCGCAGCCCGATCTTGTTAAGCGTTTGTTTGTGTTCGGGCGCAATATCGGACCAGTAGGCGTAGCCGAAGCCGACACCCGTCTCGTTGCGCACTTCGCTCAATAGCGCGTTGCGGTACACCGCGAAATAGGTGAACCCCAGCGTCTTGTTGTCACTTGATGCGCAGTAGGAACCCTGCCAGCGTTTGAAGTGCGCGGGAAGCGTGATGTCCTCCGGCGCATACCAGAGCGGATGACCCGAGCTGAATACATCGCACGCATCAATGTGCGCACCGAGTTGCTCCATATAAGAGCCGGTCGCAATGATGTCCGAGTCCATGAAGCAGAAGTATTCGTCATCGGTTTGTTCCTGCAGCCAGTCGAGTACTTTGCCGTGCTCGAGCATTTCATTGTCGGAAGCGAGCACGTAATCGAGGCGGTCATCAGAGCGCGCGAGATTCTGCAGTGTCTGCCGGTCGCTGATGCTGCAGGCGTTGGCGACCAGGCGATACTGACAGTTGGTCCACCGCAGCAGGCTGTGTACCAGTGGCGCCAGATAGTCGACGGTATTCGGCGTGTAGATGATATTGAAGCGTAGGTCTGCGGTATTCATGCGATCCGGCGGCTGTCATTTGGCCGGAGAAGATTTTACGCTAAAGCTATGAGTCGCGCCGATGCTCCCAACAATGACAGTGCCAGCAGCGCCGGACGTTCTGTGTCACTGGCGCCGATAGTCTGGAATCCGCCGGCGGATGCAATGACCGTGACGCCGATGGGCCGCTTTCTGAGCCGTTGCGTGAGTCAGTACGGAGTGACGCCTGAGTACCCCGCCCTGTATCGCTGGTCGCTCGATAAGCCCGCCGAATTCTGGTTGGCCGTTGCCGGGTTTACGCAGTTGCGATTCAGCAGTCCGCCGGAAATTGTTTTTGCGCCGGGCTCTGAAATGCGCGAGGCACGCTGGTTCATCGGCGCACGGCTGAACTACGCCGAGAATTTGCTCAGAGGCCCGGTGGATGACGTCGCAATCATTTTTCGTGACGAGCAGAACCGGCGTCAGCAACTGACGCGCGGCCAGCTAAGCCGCCGGGTTCGGCAGCTCGCGAAGGCGTTGCAGCGTGCCGGTGTTGAGCCGGGCGACAGGGTGGCAGCCGTATTACCCAATTGTCCTGCAGCCGTGATTTCGATGCTCGCGACGACCGCGATCGGCGCTGTGTTTAGTTCCTGTTCGCCCGACTTCGGAGCTGATGCGATTGTTGATCGTTTCGGGCAAATCGGCCCGCGTGTCTTGTTTGTCTGCGATGGTTACAAATATTCGGGCAAGCGCATTGATTGCGCGTCGAAATTTGCTGAGGTGGCCGCACGGCTGAATGATGTGCAGCACGTCATTACTGTGAATTTTCTTGATGATGCGCCAGCGGCTGTTGCCGGTGATTCATTGTTCAGCGACTGGCTGGGCGGTGAGGAGCTGCAGGAATTCCCGCAGTTCGAATTCGCGCATCCGTTGTTCATCATGTACAGCTCGGGAACCACCGGTCGCCCGAAATGCATCGTCCACGGCGCCGGCGGGACGCTGTTGCAGCACGCCAAAGAGCATGTGCTGCATACCGGGCTCAGGTCGGGTGAGCGGCTGTTTTACTTCACCACCTGCGGGTGGATGATGTGGAACTGGCTCGTCGGTGCGCTGGCCAGTGGCGCAACGGTTGTATTGTTCGACGGCGCGCCGTTACATCCCACGCCTGACAGTCTCTGGCACGTAATCGCGGCAGAGAAGGTCACGGTGTTCGGCGCCAGTCCGCGATTCCTACAGGCCAGCGAGCGGGCCGGAGTCCCTGACAGCAGTGCTGACCTGTCATCACTGCACACGATTCTGTCGACCGGCGCTCCGCTACCGCCGGAACGCTACGATTATCTGCACCGCTTGTTCGGCGATCGCGTGCAGCTTTGTTCGATTTCAGGCGGGACTGATCTGATTTCCTGTTTTGTGCTGGGTAATCCATTACTTCCGGTGCGCCGTGGTGAGATTCAGAGCCCCGGTCTGGGGATGGCTGTTGACGTTTTTGCGGGCAATGGTGAGCCGTTGCCCACCGGGCAGGGTGAACTGGTCTGCACGCAGGCTTTTCCGTCAATGCCTTTGGGGTTCTGGAACGATGCGGACGGCAGTCGTTATGTCGATGCCTACTTCACTCGCTTCCCCGGGGTCTGGACGCAGGGTGATCTGGCCGCGAGAACCCACAGCGGTGGCTTCATAATCAGTGGTCGCAGCGACTCGGTGCTGAATCCGGGTGGCGTGCGCATCGGCAGCGCAGAAGTGTGTGCACCGGCGCTGTCCGTTGCCGGTGTCAGCGATGCGCTCGCTGCCGGATTACGCGTGGCGGATGACGAGCAGATCATTTTGTTTGTAGTGCCGGATACAGGCGCGGTCATTGATGATGACTGTTGCGAAAAAATTCGCGCGGCGATACGCGCTGCGGCCTCACCGCGGCATGTGCCGGCGCGGATTTATGCGGTGCCGGACCTGCCGCGCACGATCAGCGGCAAGACGTCCGAGCTTGCTGTTCGTGCTGCCATTAATGGTGAGGCAGTGGCGAATACCGGGGCATTGGCGAATCCCGAAGCGTTGCAGTATTTCTCCGACCTGTCAGCCTCCTGAACGGTAAAACGCCCGGTCCGTATGGCGGGCAGCGCCGCATCTGCCGCTCTGCAGCGAGTGGCGCACAGAGCTGGCGGGTGGCAATATGGTGTGCATAACAACAAAGCGCGGCGACGCTCTCTGATACGTCGTGCAAAGGAAATCCTCTGTGCCAACCTGGTCGATAATGCTGCGCCAACTTGTCCTGCTTCCTCTCCTTTTGCTGCTGGCCGGTTGTCCGTTCGACAACAACGAATTTCCGCCGGCTGAAACCGGCCTGCAAACCTTCGAGTCGAATGGCGTAGAGCGCGAGTACTACCTGCTGTTGCCGGAGGACAACGCACCGGCCAATACGGTATCGCCCAGCGTCGTGTCCTCAGGTGATCCCGACAAGCCACTGCTGATTGCGTTACACGGCACCGGCGGCACCTACCGACGATGGACAGAAAATCAGCTCGGATATGACCTGATCGAGCCGGTGGGTGATGAAGCGGTCATGGTGTTCCCCAATGCATTGCCGGACGCCAATGGCAGTCCGCAATGGAGTTTTGCGTACGACTTTGAGTTCTTTCTCGACCTGCTCGCTCATCTTGATCGTCGAGGTGTGCAGTACGACCCGGACCGTATTTTTGTAACCGGGCACAGCAGTGGCGCCGGTATGGCGCATGAGATCGGCTGTCGCTTCGGCGATATCGTTCGCGCGATCGCACCGAGTGCCGGCACGCTCATCAGTACCGAATGTATCGGCGCGGTGGCAGTGCTGATGGCGCAGGGTGAAAACGATGCCCTGGTCAATATCGATATTGCCAGCGGCGCGCGGCGCTTCTGGAGTCTTTACAACGGCTACGACAATACCGTGTCAGTAGCCGCGGACATCGATCCGTGTGTCGACCATTCCCTGCTGGGTGCTGCGAATACGCCGTACCCTGTGTACTGGTGTCAGCATTCCGAGGGCAGTATTGATGACTTCTCGGGGCATCGCTGGGCAAGCTTTACCGGTGAAGCGGTCTGGCGATTTTTCAGCAGCCTGCCGCCGAAAACATCGGGGGTAAATCTGACCGATCCGCCTCCGGGTGGCGGCAACGAGCGCGCCCGGATTCCGAGTGATACGACCATCACCTTTACAGTGCGTTACCCCGATCAGAGTGCCCGCCCGCTGGATGGTGCCATTACGTTGTACGACGAGGATTATCTCGAGAACCCGACCTTTTCGATCCCGTCCGTATTTCTGAATACGCTGTGGCCTGTTGGTCAGGTTGCGGCGGGCGATACGGTGACCTACACCGTGCCGATTACGTTCTTCGTGTTCTCGGGCCCGCCGGTCGAATTCCCGTCGACCTGGACACTGAGTATTAATGTCTATGTCGAGGGGGGCACGCGCCCGACGCCGACTGCAGGGCTGGATTTGCAATATCAGCAACTGATTACCTTTGACTCAATGACGAATCCCATTACGTTGCCGGGTGTGATCGAGCTACAACTGGCGCGCTGTTTCCTGAACTGCGACGAGTGATGTAAATGGAAGCGTTGCTTCGTTGGCGCAATGCGCCGCAGCTTTGTCTGGCTATGACGCTGGCCGGGTTTGCCGTATTCGGTTTCGCGATCAGTCAGCTTATGCTGGGCCCGAGCGAGGTGCTCGGTGACCGGCTGGCTGAGCTGACCTGCCTGCAGGTCGCGTTTACCCCGGAACGCTACAGCTCGGTGTTTCTGAGTTTCAGTGCGGCGGCGCAGGCGGCGATACGCAATCTGCTGGTGCCCGGTGATGTAGTGTTTGCCTGGGGTTACGGATTGCAGCTAGCGGGCCTGACCGGGTTGCTGGCACTGCGACTGCCGCAACCGTGGCGGCGCGTCGGCGCCATCGTGATGTGGGCGCCGTTACTGGCGTCTGCACTGGACTGCGTCGAGGATGTCTTTCTCTACACGATGGCCGGGCAGCTCATCGACAATCCGGCCGCGACCATTGCGCCGGCGTTGCCGTTGCTCGCCGGTATTGCAGCGACACTTAAATACGCTGCACTCGCGCTGATCACACCCACGTACGGGCTGGCCGGCATTGCCGTAGGCTTGTCCGTCGACCGGCGGGTGACGTCGCTGTTGCTGTACGCGATCTTCGGCTTGCTGCTGGTGAGTATGATTTTGCGACCAGCGCAACAAATTCCTCCCTGTTTTTAGTTCGCACCGTTCGCGAGTAAGGAGCACGCGTTGATTCGTCGCTTTCCGTTGCTGAGTTATTTTGTGCTGGCGTACGCGTTTACGTGGGCCATTGAAATCCCGGTTGCCCTCGGTGCACGCGGAAGTATCGATTTTCATCTGCCGATGTGGATTGAGGCGCTGGCAGCATTTGGCCCGTTTGCCGCAGCGATCATTGTTCTGCGAGTCACGGACGGGCCTGACGGCGTATCGCGCCTGCTCGCCAGTCTGGTTCGTTGGCGGGTTCCGCCGTTGTGGTTGGCTATGACCGTCGTGCCGCCATTTCTGGTCATGATTGCCGCGCTGGCGATGACCGGCGAAACCGGCAAGCTGTTCAGCGGTCAGCTGTGTCGCGACCTCATGGACGCGGGCAAAATGCTGGAGCTGATTTTTATTAGCAGCCTGATCCGCGGAGTCGGCGAGGAGCCCGGCTGGCGTGGTTACGCGCTGCCCATGCTGCGGGAAAAACACGGCCCGCTTGTTGCGACGCTGCTGCTGTGGCCGGTGTGGGCGGTGTGGCATTTGCCCGCTTTTCTCGCACGACCCGAGTTTGCGGCCGGCGCGGCGATTGGTTTTACCTTCGGCATACTCGCGGCCACCGCCTGGACCACATTGCTCTATGACAAGACCCGCAGCGTATTGATGCTGGTGCTCTGGCATACGCTGGTCAATATCACGCGGGGAATCGCCGGCTCTGCGTCGGGCGAGGCTTTTATGGCATATGCACAGGTGACGACGCTGCTGGGTATCGCCGTCATTGCTTACTGGCTCATTACCCGCGCCAATGATCGCTATGTGCGGGCTTAAGCCGGCGCCGCGGGCGATTCTGCACGGCAGCGGGCCCGACTGGGCATTGCGTCAGGATTTGTTAGCATGCCTCAACCGCACCTGGGCCGGCGAGTGAATCACTGCCGCTCAGGTCAACCACCGAATAACGATTACAAGAAACACAACCGGAGTATTTCCAGATGAACCAGGAAGCAGAGGCGCAGTCGCCGGAATTCAGCGCGAGTGAACTTTACCTAGAAGAAACCTTTACCGATCGCAAAGTCGGCACGATTCGTCGGCTGACCCCGGTCGACAGCGCTGGTAATCCCGATGCCGATCGCCCGCCGGTCTACCAGGGCATGGCTCAGGTGATGACCGCGGCGGGCCCGATGCCGCTGAATTTTGATATTCCGGGCGCCAATCTCGAGGAAGCGTGCGGCAATTTTTCTGAGTGCGCGCAGGAAGCGGTCGAGGAAATGGCGCAAAAGCTGGAAGAAATGCGTCGCGAGCAGGCATCACAAATCGTGGTGCCGGGTCAGGGTGGTCAGCAGGGTGGTTCGGGCATTATCGGCGCGTAAGCCGTTACGGAGCATGACATGGCACAGCGATACGACAACATACTCGATACGATCGGCGGCACGCCGGTGGTCCGGATTAACAAACTCGGCCCGGACGGCGTCAATCTGTATGCCAAAGTAGAGTCGTTCAACCCGCTTGGCTCTGTTAAAGACCGGTTGGCACTTGGTGTCATCGAAGCGGCGGAAGCTGCCGGTGAGCTGCAGCCGGGGCAAACCGTTGTTGAAGCCACCAGCGGCAATACCGGTATTGGACTGGCCATGGTCTGCGCTGCAAAGGGCTACCCGTTTGTGTGCGTGATGGCCGAAAGCTTCAGCGTCGAGCGGCGCCGGATCATGCGCTTCCTGGGTGCCAAAGTGGTGCTGACTCCGGCAGCGCAGAAAGGCAGCGGCATGATCAACAAAGCCAAGGAGCTGGCGGCCGAGCACGGCTGGTTTCTGACGCGGCAGTTCGAGAACGAAGCCAACGCGGATATGCATACCCGCACGACGGCAGTTGAGATTCTCGATGCGTTCGGCGATGACAAGCTCGACTACTGGGTGACTGGATACGGCACCGGCGGCACGCTGAAGGGCGTTGCAAGGGTGCTGCGGGAACGCAGTCCCGATACCAAAATCATTCTCTGCGAGCCTGAGCTTGCGCAGCTGGTGGCGAGCGGTGTCGCGCAGAAGCGCAACGAAGACGGGTCGCCCGCGGCCAGCCACCCCAGTTTTTCGCCGCACCCGATGCAGGGCTGGACGCCGGACTTTATTCCCAAGCTAACGGAAGATGCACTCGATTTTGCCGACCAGATCCTGCCGATCAAAGGCCCGGATGCCCTTGGCGCTGCGATGGACCTCGCGCGCCAGGAAGGCATCTTCGCCGGCATTTCGAGTGGCGCGACACTGGCCGGCGCGCTGCAGGTCAGCGCGCAGGCAGATGCCGGCAGCAATGTCTTGTGCATGTTGCCTGACACCGGTGAGCGCTACATGTCGACGCCGTTGTTTGAAACCATCGGCACTGACATGGACGACGATGAAACCGCAATCTCGCGTTCCACGCCGAACTATCAGTTCGACTGACCCGGACCGTTGAACAGGCCCAACTTCTTTATCGTCGGTGTGGCGAAATGCGGCACGACCGCATTGTTTGACTACCTGGCGCAGCACCCCAATACGTGGTGCCCCACTGAGAAAGAACCCAATTACCTGGCGTTTGATTATCCCGCGCTGCAGGGCCCTCGCACCGAGGAAGATTATCTGGCGCTGTTTGCGGGTGCAGCCGAAGAGCACACCGCTATCGGCGAAGCCTCAATCCTGTATTTTTTCTCGCAGGTCGCCATTGAGGAAATTCGCGCGCGATATCCGGATGCCCGGTTGATTATCATGATCCGCACCCCGGCCGACATGGTGTATTCCTTTCATTCGCAGCTTATGAGTACGGCGAACGAGGATGTGGCCGATTTTGCGGAGGCCTGGCGATTGCAGGACGAGCGGCTGGCCGGCCGGCATATTCCGTCGCGCTGTCTGGTACCGGAGTTTTTGCAGTATCGGCAGATCGGGCGGATGAGCCGCGGGATACGTCGCGTGCTTGATGTCTTTCCGCGCGATCAGGTCCGGCTAATTGTGTTTGATGATCTCAAAAGTAATCCTCAGGGCGTGCTGGATGAGGTGACCGACTATCTTGAGTTACCGCGTTACGACGGCGTCGATTTCCGCGTCGTAAACGCTAACCGCGTGCAGAAAAGCCGGTTGGTGACCGGCGTAACGACACGCCCATTGCGCCCGGGCCTGCAGGGCTTTGTGCGCGGCCTGAAGCGATTCACCGGGCTGCAGAACTTCAGCATACGTTCGTTGCTGGCGCGTCTGAATACCAGAGAGGCACCACGAAAAAAACTGGCGCCCGAATTCCGGCAGGAACTGCGGGACTATTTTGCTGATGAAGTGGCTGAGCTGGAAGCGCTCACCGGGCGGGACCTGTCACATTGGCGCGATTGACGCGGTGGTACAATTGCTGCCCCTGACTCGGGAGGGAACAGCTTGCTGGAGCTGGGATTAAAAGTCTTTATCAGTTATCTGGCGGGGTCCGTTAACGGCGCCCTGCTGATCGGTCAGCTGGCGGGCGGCATCGACGTGCGTAAAGTCGGCAGCGGTAACGCCGGCGGGACAAATGCGTTGCGCACTCAGGGCAAACGCTTCGCGATCGGGGTCATGATCGTTGATATCACCAAAGGCGTATTGCCGGTGCTGTTGCTGCCGGGGCTCGCCATCCCCGGGGTCGGTCACGACCCGCTTGTGACCCGTGAGTGGCTGGTTTATGCCTGCGGTGGTGCGGCGATTTTCGGCCACTGCTACCCGGTCTGGTATGAGTTTGCCGGTGGCAAAGGCGCTGCGACCGCGCTGGGTGTGCTGGCCGCCGCGGCGCCTGTGGTCGTGTTGCCGTCCATGATCACCTGGTTCGCCATGCTCTACACGGTTGGTTTCGTAGGGTTGGCGACCGTGGTCGCAACGGCTGTAGTGCCGGTATTTCTCGCCATCACTGCCGGCGCAGAAGCGGCGAACCTCATTGTGTTTACAAGCGCACTCGCTCTGTTTATCGCATTCACTCACCGCTCAAATTTGCGCAAGCTGGTACTCGGCGGAGCTACGCCTGACGTCAGCAACAGTTTGCTCAACCGTCAATCGCAAAAATCACGCTGACGTGTCACTGACACCGCAAAAACTGTTGGGCCTGCTGGCAGACGGACAGGTGCACTCGGGCACGGCGCTCGCGGAACAGTTAGGCGTCACCCGCGCGGCCGTCTGGAAGTGCATGCAGCAACTCGAGTCGCTCGGCGTCGGCGTGGCCGCGGATGCCGGCAAGGGATACCAGCTGGAGCAACCAGTGGAGCTGTTGGACGCAGCAGCGATACGTGCCGCGGTGGCTGAGGACATCGCTGACTGTATCGACAGCATCGACGTGCTGTGGTCCACGGAATCCACTAACGATCATCTGTTGCAGTCTGCTTCGGTTGCACCGGGCCGCAGTCGTGCCTGCATTGCTGAATTTCAGACGGCCGGTCGCGGCCGACGCGGCCGTGAATGGCTCGCGCCGGCGGGGGCGGGTATCTGTTTGTCATTGTCATGGGCGTTTCAGAGCAGCCCGCCGCAACTCGCCTGCCTCGGCCTGGTTGCGGGTGTTGCCATACTGCGCGCCATACAGACGGCCGGTGTGACCGGTGCGCAGCTGAAATGGCCGAATGACGTCGTGGTTGACGGCCGCAAGCTTGCCGGGATTTTAATTGACGTCAAAGGTGAAGCGGGCGGGCCGCTGCAGGTTGTCGTCGGAGTCGGCCTGAACATCAGCCTTCCTGCCGCGACCCGCGACGAGATTCTCGCCGCGGGTGGCATTGCGCCGGTTTCATTGCAGGAGGCAGGCGCCGTGGCGGGCCGCAATGCCGTGGCCGCAGCCTTAGTGGTCGAGTTGCATCGGGCGCTTGATGAATTTGCGATGCGGGGGTTTGCGGCGTTGGCGGACGAATGGCGTTCGGCGGATTATTTGCACGGTCGGCAGGTCATGATTGAGTTAGACGGCGAACGTATCGAAGGCGTGGTGCGGGGTATCGCGAGCGACGGCCGCTTGCAACTAAACACCGCTGCCGGTATTCAACACTTCACGACGGGCGATGTGAGTGTCAGGCTTACGGCATGAATTCAGAATCCGACAATCCGGCAACCAATGCTGCCGGCGGCAGCCAACTGCTGCTCGACATTGGCAATACGCGCATTAAATGGGCTTTTGACGGCGGTGACGAGCTGACAGACGCGGGTGAGCTGATGCACCGCGGTCAGCCGGAAGCGCTGGACGAATTTCCGGCGGCGCTGGCGCGTCGGCCTGACACGGTGACCGCCATTAATGTTGCCGGTGCGGCGATCGCTGATCGGGTGACGGCAGCACTGCGTGCGCATTGCGATGTGGCTGTGCAGTTTTTGCAGGTCAGTGAACGCTGTGGCGACGTGACCAACGGTTACACCGAATGGCAACAGCTCGGCGCGGATCGCTGGGCCGCCGTCGTGGGTGCGTGGCATGAGTTGCGCAGCGATGCGCTGGTGGTCGATGCCGGCACGGCCGTCACCATTGATCTGCTGCGCGCCGACGGGCGACACCAGGGCGGTCTTATCCTGCCGGGCCTGCACCTTGCAGAACAAGTGCTCGGGGTCTCAACAGCAGACATCGCAAATTTTGCCGCCGAGGCGCCCGGCCCGGGCAAACCGGACTGGTTCGGTTGCGCCACAGCCGAGGCGGTGCAGCGCGGCGCGCGTTTTAGTCTATGTGCTGCGATAGATCGAGCTGTTGCGGAATTCCCCTCGGGCGCCATGCCGCCGGTGTTGCTGACCGGCGGTGACGCCGCTGCGTTGCAGCCGGGGTTGCGCAGCCGCAGCGAGTTGCGCCCGCTGCTCGTGCTGGAGGGCGTCAAGCATCTTCAGGCAGAGGCGTCAGCGGGTGCGTAATTTTGTTCTGGTATTGCTGCTGATTAATGCGTTGGCGTTTATTTATCAGCGCTGGATCATCAGCCCGGACAATCCCATTGCGGCAACGCATATCGAGCAGGATTATCCCCGCCTCACCACCGTGCAGCTCGCGCCCCGTCCGCAGCCGGGCGACGCAGCCGATGTCACGACCGCCTCCGGCGATGCAAATGCATCCATTGACAGCGAAAATGACGCTAAATGCATCAAAATTGGCCCGATAACGCAGAAAGCGGATGCAGACAGCCTGGCCGCGACGCTGGCCGGCAGGGGTCTGGCGGCAGCGCTCGGTCAGACGGAGGGTCAGGTGTGGGTCGGGCACTGGGTGCAGGTGGTAGGCCTGAATGACCGGGCTGCAGCCGAGCGCGCCCGGGGCCGCCTGATCACGGCCGGTCTGAGCGACGCTTATATAGTGACTGGTGGTGAAGAGCTGAAAATCTCGCTGGGCGTGTTCCGCGCCACGCCCAGTGCCGACCGGACGATCCGCCGGGCCGGCGAGCTTGGCTTTGAAACCCGCATGGATGACCGGTATCAGCCGGGCACACAGTACTGGCTGACCGTGACCATGACGGAAGGCCGGGAGCTCCGGCTGGGCGAGCTGCGCGGTGATGCGGGCCAGATCCTTCGCACCGAACCGGCCGAATGCCCGGCCAACGGCTGACATCGCGACGGATTCTGATCCACAGGCCGGGGGGCAAACCGCAATCATGCCTTGATGCACGGCGGGCCGGGCCTTAGAATTCGCCCGCCGCAACCGGATTGCGGGGTTCATCGCCCCTGTGATCGAAGTCGATTGCTGCAGTGTGCCGGTATAGCTCAGCTGGTAGAGCAACTGATTTGTAATCAGTAGGTCCCGAGTTCGACTCTTGGTGCCGGCACCATCTTTTTTTTTACTCCCAAGCTGTTGACACTACTGTGTCAAGGCTCGAAAATGCGCGGCTCGCATCGCGGAGGGGTACCCAAGCGGTCAACGGGGGCAGACTGTAAATCTGCTGGCTCAGCCTTCGCAGGTTCGAATCCTGCCCCCTCCACCAGTTTTCTGGCGGGCAAGTGCGTCAGAGAGGATGCGACAGACAATGTGCGATACGCAGGAATAGCTCGGGCCGAAGTGGTCAGGGTTAGCTTGTGTACGCGCATTTAAAACGTTTTTGTTTAGAACAGTTTATGCAGGGCTGCTTATATCGAAGGTTTGGCGGGTGTAGTTCAACGGTAGAACCTCAGCCTTCCAAGCTGATGATGTGGGTTCGATTCCCATCACCCGCTCCAAGTAGTTTCAGGTGTGAGTTTGGATATCGGCCCACGTAGCTCAGGGGTAGAGCACTTCCTTGGTAAGGAAGAGGTCACGAGTTCAATTCTCGTCGTGGGCTCCAGTTAGATAGAACAAGCTTCACACCGCGAGAGAAAGAAAAGAAATAAGAAAGACCGGTTTAGTTTAATTATTTGATTAGCAAGGCCAGCTAACACGCAACTTTTAGATCAGAGGATCCATCGATGGCTAAAGAAAAATTCGAACGTAATAAACCCCACGTTAATGTCGGCACTATCGGCCACGTTGACCATGGTAAAACCACGCTGACAGCGGCACTGACCAAGGTCATGGCTGAAGTTAACGGCGGTGATCTTAAGGCGTTCGATGAAATCGATAACGCCCCGGAAGAGCGCGAGCGCGGCATCACAATTGCGACGGCCCACGTTGAGTACGAAAGTGCCAACCGCCACTACGCGCACGTGGATTGCCCGGGACACGCTGACTACGTGAAGAACATGATCACGGGTGCAGCGCAGATGGACGGCGCCATTCTGGTTTGTTCCGCTGCTGACGGCCCGATGCCGCAGACTCGTGAGCACATCCTGCTGGCTCGCCAGGTTGGCGTGCCTTACATCGTTGTGTTCCTGAACAAGGCGGACATGGTCGATGACGAAGAGCTGCTTGAGCTCGTCGAAATGGAAGTGCGTGATCTGCTGAGCACCTACGAATTCCCGGGCGATGACACACCGCTGATTGTCGGTTCTGCATTGAAGGCTCTGGAAGGTGATGACAGCGACATTGGTGCACCGTCAATTGTGAAGCTGGTCGAAGCCATGGACAGCTACATTCCGCAGCCGGAACGCGCCATCGACGGCGACTTCCTGATGCCTGTGGAAGACGTGTTCTCGATCTCGGGTCGCGGCACCGTGGTAACGGGTCGTATTGAGCGCGGCATCGTCAACGTCGGTGACGACATTGAAATTGTCGGTATTAAAGACACCGCGAACACGACGTGTACCGGTGTGGAGATGTTCCGCAAGCTGCTGGATCGGGGCGAAGCCGGCGACAACGTCGGTGTGCTGCTGCGTGGCACAAAGCGTGAAGAAGTGGAGCGTGGCCAGGTTCTGGCCAAGCCCGGTTCGATTACTCCGCACACTAAGTTTGAGGCTGAGGTCTACATCCTGACGAAGGAAGAGGGTGGTCGTCACACTCCGTTCTTCAAAGGATATCGTCCGCAGTTCTATTTCCGCACGACTGACGTCACAGGCGCAGTTGAATTGCCTGATGGCACCGAAATGGTGATGCCGGGTGACAACGTGCAGATGGTAGTTGAGCTGATTGCTCCGATCGCGATGGAAGACGGTCTGCGTTTCGCTATACGCGAAGGCGGCCGTACTGTCGGCGCCGGAGTTGTTGCGAAGATCATCGACTAATAATAACAATGGTGAAGCAACTCTTTAGAGAGATGCTGTAGCTGAATTCAGGAGTCGGCCTGGCCGCTCCTGATTCAGCAATATTGAACAGGGAATAGCAGTGTTCCCTGCGCAGGAGAGCCGCCGGAGTTAATTCAGCGGCGGCAGGCGGAAGGCCAGTAGCTCAATTGGCAGAGCGGCGGTCTCCAAAACCGCAGGTTGGGGGTTCGATTCCCTCCTGGCCTGCCACTCTTGCGCAGATTGATGAACACGGCTAAGGCGCAACATGAACGCAAACACTGAGACAAGTCCGGGCAACGCGCTGGACACGGTCAAGCTCGCGCTGACGGCGGCCATTCTGGTCGGCGGCATCTGGGGCTTTTACCAGTATGAGGACAACCTCCTCATATCTGTGTCCGTGATTCTTGCTGCGGTCGCACTTGCGATTGTTATGTTCATGCAGACAGAACGCGGTCGGATACTCTGGAAGTTTATTCAGGGTTCACGCGTCGAGATTCGCAAGGTCATCTGGCCGACGCGGACCGAGGCGATGCAGACCACGCTGACTGTGTTTGTGTTTGTGCTGATCCTCGGCATCTTTTTCTGGGGTCTGGACATGTTCCTGCTCTGGATCACCCGTCTGCTGACGGGCCAGGGAGGCTAGTGCATGGCGCTTAAATGGTATGTCGTGCATGCCTACTCGAACTTCGAGAACAAGGTGAAAACCTCACTCGAAGAGCGAATCAAAATGCACGGTCTGGAAGACAAGTTCGGCAAGATCATGGTCCCCACCGAAGAAGTGGTGGAGATGCGCGAAGGCCAGAAGCGTCGCAGCGAGCGAAAGTTCTTCCCGGGTTACGTGCTGGTGCAGATGGATCTCGATGAAGAGACCTGGCATCTGGTGAAAGAAGTACCCAAGGTGCTCGGCTTTATCGGCGGTTCGAGTGACCGTCCGGCGCCGATCACTGAAGCCGAAGCGGCCACGATCCTTAACCGGGTCGAAGAAGGTGTTGATAAGCCGCGGCCGAAAGTGCTGTTCGAGCCGGGCGAAGTTGTCCGGGTTATCGAGGGTCCGTTCAACGACTTCAGCGGTGTCGTGGAGAACGTGAACTACGACAAGAGCAAGCTTCGTGTTGCGGTGCAGATTCTCGGCCGGCCGACGCCGGTTGAGCTTGACTTCGGTCAAGTAGAAAAGAGTTAGGAATTATTTGTTCGGCCGCCGGCGCCACCGGCGGTTGCTAACCGGGGAGTCAGGGCACAGACCCTGACGCATGTACCCACTGAGGTGACAGATGGCAAAGAAAGTAGAGTCGTATATTAAGCTGCAGGTCCCCGCGGGCCAGGCAAATCCAAGTCCGCCGGTCGGCCCCGCGCTGGGTCAGCACGGTGTCAACATCATGGACTTCTGCAAGGCGTTCAACGCTGAAACGCAGGGTACGGAGCCTGGTTTGCCGATTCCCGTCGTGATTACGGTGTACGCCGATCGCAGCTTTACGTTCATTAAGAAGACCCCGCCTGCGTCGGTCCTGCTGAAGAAAGCAGCCGGCATCAAGAAAGGCAGCGGTGTGCCCAACATGGACAAGGTTGGCAAAGTCACCCGCGCGCAGCTTGAGGAAATCGCCGAGACCAAAATGGCGGATCTGAATGCAGCTGACATGGACGCCGCCGTGCGCATTATTGCCGGCAGCGCCCGCAGCATGGGCCTGGAAGTCGAGGGTTGATGGCATGGCGAAGCTGAGTAAAAAACAAAAGATCGCCCGCGAAAAAGCGGATCGTAACGAACCGAAACCGGTAGACGATGCACTGGCGCTGGTGAAAGAGCTGGCCACGGCCAAGTTCAATGAGTCGGTCGACATCTCGGTCAACCTCGGCGTTGATCCGAAGAAATCGGATCAGGCGGTCCGCGGTTCGACGGTGCTGCCGAACGGCACGGGTAAATCAGTCCGCGTTGCCGTGTTCGCGCAGGGCGAAAATGCCGACAAGGCGAAAGAAGCCGGTGCTGACCTCGTGGGCTTCGAAGATCTTGCCGACACGATCAAGGGCGGCGAGATTGATTTCGACGTGCTGATCGCGACTCCGGACGCGATGCGCCTGATTGGCCAGTTGGGCAAGATTTTGGGTCCGCGCGGCCTGATGCCAAACCCGAAGGTCGGCACAGTGACGCCGGATGTGGCGGGCGCAGTGAACAACGCCAAGTCGGGTCAGGTTGCTTACCGCACTGACAAGGCCGGCATCATTCACTGCACGATCGGCCGCGCCGACTTTGAAGTCAGCGCATTGAAAGAAAATCTGGATGCCTTGCTTGCAGACCTGAATAAGGCCAAGCCGTCATCCGCGAAAGGTGTGTACCTGAAGCGACTGAGCGTGTCCTCGACCATGGGTCCGGGCGTGCTTATCGATCAGGCGTCGATCTAGTTTTAAGAATTTGTCCCGCTGGTCAGCTGATAACAGGCGGACCGGCAGGACAACGGGACGAGGGTGCTTGCACCCGACTCCTTTCATCAAAGACCGCAGGTGCCGTCAGAGAAAGTGACTGATGGCTTAATGACGAAATGTCGCCGGCCTGCGCAGATGGCGTTACCCGAATCAGGTCTCCTGGTGACGGTGCTCCATCACAGGTGGTTGCACCTTCGGGCGCAGCTGTTCAGTGGTTCAGAGGCCAGGAGATTTACATGGCACTCAGACTCGAAGACAAGAAAGCGCTTGTTGCAGAGGTGAATGAGGTGGCTGCCAGCGCACTGTCGGCAATTGCTGCGGAATACCGCGGTATGACAGTGGCGGAGATGACTGAATTGCGGGCAAAAGCTCGCAGTGAGGGCGTCTACATGCGGGTCGTCAAAAACACCCTTGCGAAGCGGGCTGTTGACGGTACTGAGTTCGAATGTCTGTCCGATTCGCTTAAAGGGCCGATCATTCTGGCGTTTTCCAAAGAAGATCCGGGCGCAGCTGCCCGCGTCGTCAAGGATTTCGCGAAAGAATGTGAGGCGCTCGTCACCCAGGCAGTTGCCATCGGTGGTGATGTGTATCCCGCAAGCGATCTCGACAGGCTGGCGAAGCTGCCGACGTTGGATCAGGCACGAGCACAACTGCTCGGTCTGTTGCAGGCGCCGGCTGGCAAATTCGTCCGGACGATTGCCGAGCCCCAGGCGAAATTTGTGCGGCTGTTGGCCGCATACCGGGATCAGCAGGCTGCTTAATTTTTTAAGCCGCAGTTTGCATGCCCCGGTTCAGGTAACGAATAAAAGATTTTATTGGAGATATATCAATGTCCGTTTCACGTGAAGACATCAAAAAGGCTCTGGGCGAAATGCCCGTGATGGAGCTGGTTGAACTGATCAACGAACTCGAAGAAGACTGGGGCGTCAGCGCCGCAGCTCCTGTTGCTGTTGCTGCTGCCGGTGCTGCCGGTGGTGAAGCTGCCGCCGCAGAAGAGAAAGATGAGTTTGACGTTGTGCTGACCGGCTTTGGCGACAACAAAGTTGCCGTCATTAAGGCTGTTCGCGGCATCACCGGCCTGGGCCTGAAGGAAGCGAAGGACGCCGTCGAAGGCACTCCGTCGACCCTGAAGGAAGGCATCGCCAAAGACGAAGCAGAAGACGTCAAGAAGCAGCTCGAAGAAGCCGGCGCTTCGGTTGAGCTTAAGTAAGAAAAGTACCAGCAAGGCACGCGCTGCGTGTCTCCGGTATTTGAAGCGCACCGCGCTGGTGGCGAGAGCCGCCAGTGCGTGTGTGCGTTTTGCATTTTTATAATCGTGGGCGCAGCCACGCAAGGGTGCTGTTAAATGGCTTACTCCTTTACAGAGAAAAAGCGAATCCGCAAAAACTTCGGCAAGAACGAGAGTGTCCTTGAGGCGCCGTACTTGCTGTCTATACAGCTGGATTCCTATCGCAAGTTCCTGCAGACCGAAAAAAAGGCGAAAGATCGTAAAGATCAGGGCCTGCATGCAGCGTTCAAGAGCGTGTTCCCGATCGTCAGTTATTCGGGTACCGCAGCGCTGGAGTACGTCAGCTATGAACTGGGCACGCCCGTATTCGACGTCAAGGAATGTCAGGTCCGTGGTCTGACTTACGCGGCGCCGCTGCGCGTACAGGTGCGGCTGGTTATCTATGACAAGGATGCCCCGGGCAGCCAGAAGCCGGTGAAAGAAGTCCGCGAGCAGGAAGTCTATCTGGGCGAAATGCCACTGATGACAGACAACGGTACGTTCGTTGTTAACGGCACCGAGCGCGTCATCGTGTCGCAGCTGCACCGTTCACCCGGTGTGTTCTTCGATCACGACAAAGGCAAGAGCCATTCGTCGGGCAAGCTGCTGTTCTCTGCCCGCGTGATTCCCTACCGCGGTTCATGGCTCGACTTTGAATTCGACCCGAAAGACAGTGTCTTCGTGCGTATTGATCGTCGCCGCAAATTGCCGGTCACGATCTTCCTGCGTGCGCTGGGCCTCGAAAATGACGAGATGCTCGACATCTTCTTTGAGAAGACGGATGTCTTCCTGAGCGAGAAGAAAGTCGAAATCGGCCTGATTCCCTCGCGCCTGCGCGGTGAGAACGCCGTCTTCGACATCAAGCTGGGCCGCAAGCTCATCGTTGAAGAGGGCCGCCGCATTACGGCGCGTCACGTCAAGGACATGGAGAAGTCGACCGTCGACCGTCTTGAAGTGCCGAAGAATTACCTCGAAGGCAAAATTCTCGCCCACGACATCATCGACGAAGAGTCGGGTGAAGTGTACGCCGCCGCAAACGATGAGCTCACCGAAGAAACCATCGACATGCTCATCGAGAACGGCGTTGAAGCGATTCAGCTGCTGTACGTTAACGACCTCGATGAAGGTCCGTACATCTCCAACACCTTGCGCATCGACCCGAGTTCCACGCAGCTGGAAGCGCTGGTCGAAATTTACCGGATGATGCGCCCGGGTGAGCCGCCGACCAAAGACGCGGCCGAAAATCTGTTCAACAACCTGTTCTTCAACCCTGAGCGCTACGACCTGTCTGACGTGGGCCGCATGAAGTTCAACCGTCGCATTGGTCGCCCCGATGCCGAAGGCAGCGGTGTGCTGGATCAGGAAGACATCCTTTCCGTGCTGCAGGAACTGATCAGCATTCGTAACGGCAAGGGCAGCGTCGACGATATCGATCACCTCGGTAACCGCCGCGTGCGCTCCGTCGGTGAGATGGCGGAGAATGCTTTCCGCGTTGGCCTCGTGCGCGTGGAGCGCGCGGTCAAGGAACGCCTCACGCTGGCTGATTCCGAAGGTCTGATGCCGCAGGAAATGATTAACGCGAAGCCGGTCGCTGCCGCCGTGAAGGAATTCTTCGGCTCCAGTCAGCTGTCGCAGTTTATGGACCAGAACAACCCGCTGTCGGAAGTCACCCACAAACGCCGCGTCTCGGCGCTTGGCCCGGGCGGCCTGACCCGCGAGCGTGCCGGCTTTGAGGTGCGCGACGTGCACCCGACGCACTACGGCCGTGTCTGTCCGATCGAAACGCCTGAAGGGCCGAACATCGGCCTGATCAACTCGCTGGCGGTTTACGCCCGCACCAACGACTACGGTTTCCTTGAGACACCGTATCGCAAGGTCAACAACGGCAAGGTTACTGACGATGTCGAGTACCTGTCGGCAATTGAAGAAGGCCAGTTCGTGATCGCGCAGGCCAGTGCTGAGACGGATGCCAAAGGCATGCTCGTCGATGAGCTGGTGTCCGTGCGTTACAACAACGAATTCACGCTCATGCCGCGCGAAAACATTCAGTTCATGGATGTGTCGCCGCGTCAGACAGTGTCGGTGGCTGCGTCCATCGTGCCGTTCCTGGAGCATGATGATGCCAACCGCGCTCTTATGGGCGCCAACATGCAACGTCAGGCTGTACCGACGCTGAAAGCCGATACCCCGCTGGTGGGCACCGGCATGGAAGCCAAGGTTGCGATTGACTCCGGTGTGACCGTGGTTGCCAAGCGCGGCGGTAATGTCGACTCGGTGGACGCCGGGCGTATCGTGGTTCGCGTCAACGATGACGAGACGACCGCGCTGGAGCCGGGCGTGGACATCTACAACCTGACCAAATACACCCGTTCCAATCAGAACACCTGCATGAACCAGCGTCCGCTGGTGAAAGCCGGTGATCAGATCTCGCGCGGTGACGTGCTGGCTGACGGTGCGTCGACCAGTATGGGCGAGCTCGCGCTGGGCCAGAACATGCTGGTCGCGTTCATGCCCTGGAACGGCTACAACTTCGAGGACTCGATTCTGATTTCTGAGCGGCTGGTTAAAGAAGACCGCTTTACGACGATCCATATCGAGGAGCTGACCTGTGTCGCGCGCGACACCAAGCTGGGGCCGGAAGAAGTATCTGCCGATATCCCGAACGTGGGTGACTCGGCGCTGGGCAAGCTGGACGAAGCCGGTATCGCTTACATCGGCGCGGAGGTTAATGCCGGTGACATTCTGGTCGGTAAGGTCACGCCGAAGGGTGAGACGCAACTGACGCCGGAAGAAAAGCTCCTGCGTGCGATCTTCGGCGAAAAAGCATCCGATGTGAAAGATACCTCGCTGCGCGTGCCTCCGGGCATGGACGGCACAGTGATCGACGTGCGCGTATTCACGCGTGACGGCATCGAGAAAGATACGCGTGCGTTGTCTATCGAAGAAGCCGAGTTGGAGAGTGTCCGTAAGGATCTCGATGATCAGCTGCGGATACTCGAAGGCGACATCTACGATCGTGTCGAGCGCCTGCTGCTGAATAAAGTCGCAGACGGCGGCCCGAACAAGCTGAAGAAAGACAGCAAGGTCACGAAGGCCTACCTCGACGAACTCGACAAGACGCAGTGGTTTGAAATCCGTCTGCGCAATGACGAAGCCAACACGGATCTTGAGAATGCCGCGAAGCGTCTGAAGGCGCAGCGCAAGGAATTCGACGAGCGCTTCGAAGAGAAGCGTCAGAAGATCACCGCCGGTGATGATCTGGCACCTGGCGTGCTGAAGATGGTCAAGGTGTATCTGGCCGTGAAGCGTCGCATTCAGCCGGGTGACAAGATGGCGGGTCGTCACGGTAATAAGGGTGTGATTTCCACGATTGTTCCTGTGGAAGACATGCCTTACCTGCCTGACGGTACGCCGGTCGACGTCGTGCTGAACCCGCTGGGCGTGCCTTCACGCATGAACGTGGGTCAGGTGCTGGAAGTGCATCTGGGCTGGGCTGCCAAGGCACTCGGCGGCAAGATCGCTGACATGGTCGATTCGGGGCAGGGCACGAAAAAAGTGCGCGAATTCCTCGATGAGATGTACAACAAGTCAGGTGGTCAGACCGAAGACATTAAAGGTCTGAGCGATGGTGAAGTTGACGAACTGGCCAGCAATCTGCGCAACGGCGTGCCGATGGCAACGCCGGTCTTCGACGGCGCCACTGAGGCAGAGATTAAGGGCATGCTCAAGCTTGCCGATCTGCCGGGCAGTGGTCAGGCAACACTGATTGACGGTCGTACCGGTGAGACGTTCCATCGTCCGGTCACGGTCGGCTACATGTACATGCTCAAGCTCAACCACCTGGTTGATGACAAGATGCATGCGCGTTCAACCGGGCCGTACAGCCTCGTCACCCAGCAGCCGCTCGGTGGTAAGGCGCAATTCGGTGGTCAGCGCTTCGGTGAGATGGAGGTCTGGGCCCTCGAAGCCTACGGCGCCGCTCATACGCTGCAGGAAATGCTGACGGTTAAATCCGATGACGTGCAGGGTCGCACCAAGATGTACAAAAACATCGTCGACGGCACGCATGAGATCGATGCGGGCATGCCGGAATCCTTTAACGTGCTCGTTAAAGAAATCCGGTCGCTGGGTATCAACGTCGATCTTGAGCTGGACTAACGGGGTACATAGAGATGCGCGATTTACTCAATATATTTAAGACTCAAGCCGGCACCGAAGATTTCGATGCCATTCGCATCGGTCTGGCCTCACCGGAGATGATCCGGTCATGGTCCTTCGGCGAAGTGAAAAAGCCTGAGACGATCAACTACCGTACCTTCAAGCCGGAACGTGACGGCCTGTTCTGCGCCAAGATCTTTGGCCCGGTTAAGGACTACGAATGTCTGTGCGGCAAGTACAAGCGCCTCAAGCACCGCGGTGTCGTGTGTGAGAAGTGCGGCGTCGAAGTCACTCAGACCAAAGTGCGTCGTGAGCGTATGGCGCACATCGACCTGGCCAGCCCGGTTGCACACATCTGGTTCCTGAAGTCGCTGCCGAGCCGTATCGGCCTCATGCTCGACATGACGTTGCGCGAAATTGAGCGCGTGCTGTACTTCGAGGCCTTTGTGGTCGTCGATGAAGGCATGACGCCGCTCGAACGCGGCACGCTCATGAACGATGAGCAGTACCTCGAAGCCATCGAACAGTACGGTGACGAGTTCGATGCCCGCATGGGCGCTGAAGCCGTGCACGAGATGCTGTCGACGATTGATCTGCAGTCCGAAGTGTTGCGCGTGCGCGAAGACATCGCCGCCACCGCGTCGGAAACCAAGATCAAGCGCCTCTCGAAGCGTCTGAAACTGCTGGAAGCCTTCCTCGAGTCCGGAATTAAGCCCGAGCACATGGTGCTGACCGTGCTGCCGGTGCTGCCGCCGGATCTGCGCCCGCTGGTGCCGCTCGACGGCGGTCGTTTCGCGACCTCGGATCTTAATGATCTGTATCGCCGCGTCATCAACCGTAATAACCGTCTGCGTCGTCTGCTGGAGCTGAATGCGCCGGACATTATCGTGCGCAACGAGAAGCGCATGCTGCAGGAGTCGGTTGACGCACTGCTGGATAACGGTCGCCGCGGTCGGGCCATCACGGGCACTAACAAGCGCCCGCTGAAGTCGCTGGCCGACATGATCAAAGGTAAGCAGGGCCGCTTCCGTCAGAACCTGCTCGGTAAGCGCGTCGACTACTCGGGCCGTTCGGTCATCGTGGTCGGCCCGACCCTGAAGCTGCATCAGTGTGGCCTGCCGAAGAAGATGGCGCTTGAGCTGTTCAAGCCGTTCATTTTCTCCAAGCTGCAGCTGCGCGGTGAAGCATCAACCATTAAAGCCGCGAAACGATTGGTGGAGCGCGAAGGTCCGGAGGTCTGGGACATACTCGAACAGGTCATTCGCGAACATCCGGTGATGCTGAACCGGGCGCCCACACTGCACCGTCTCGGCATCCAGGCGTTTGAGCCTGTACTGATTGAGGGTAAGGCTATTCAGCTGCACCCGCTGGTCTGTACGGCGTTTAACGCTGACTTCGACGGTGACCAGATGGCCGTGCACGTGCCGCTGTCGCTGGAAGCGCAGCTGGAAGCGCGCGCCCTGATGATGTCGTCGAACAACATTCTGTCGCCGGCCAACGGTGAGCCGATCATCGTGCCTTCGCAGGACGTGGTGCTCGGCCTCTATTACATGACTCGCGACCGCATCAACGCGCGTGGTGAAGGCATGGTGTTCTCGGATATCACCGAGGTGCATCGCGCCCGCCAGAACCGCGACGACAATGATGAGTTCTATGTCGATCTGCACGCCCGCATCAAGGTGCGTCTGGATGACGCCGTGATTCAGGAAAGTGGTGAAATCATCACCACCAGCCGTATCGTGGAAACCACGGTCGGTCGTGCACTGCTGTCAGAGATTCTGCCGAAAGGCCTGAGCTTCGACGTCATAAACCGTGACATGACCAAGCGGGCGATCTCGGATTTGATCAATACCTGTTACCGCAAGCTGGGTCTGAAGGCGACCGTCGTGTTTGCCGATCAGCTGATGTACACCGGTTTCGCCTACGCGACACGCGCCGGTATGTCCTTCGGTGTGGAAGACATGGTGATACCGGGCGACAAGCCGAAGATTCTGGCGGGTGCGGAAGAAGAAGTCCGCGACATTCAGGATCAGTACGCGAGTGGTCTCGTCACCGACGGTGAGCGCTACAACAAGGTTGTCGATATCTGGTCGCGCACCAACGAACAGGTGGCGGCGTCCATGATGAAGATCCTCGGTGAAGAAGAAGTCATCAACGCCAAGGGCGAAAAAGAAGCGCAGCCGTCGTTCAACTCGATCTACATGATGGCTGACTCCGGCGCACGTGGTAGTGCGGCGCAGATTCGCCAGCTCGCGGGTATGCGAGGCCTGATGGCCAAGCCGGACGGCTCGATTATCGAGACGCCGATTACCGCGAACTTCCGCGAAGGCCTCAACGTGCTGCAGTACTTCATCTCCACGCACGGTGCTCGTAAGGGTCTGGCTGATACCGCTCTTAAAACCGCGAACTCGGGTTACCTGACACGTCGTCTCGTTGACGTGGCGCAGGATCTGGTCGTGACCGCAGAAGATTGCGGCACCGACGACGGTCTTTGGGTTTCACCGCTGGTTGAAGGCGGTGACGTGGTTGAGCCGCTGCGTGAGCGCGTGCTGGGCCGGGTGCTCGCTGAGCCGGTCACAGAGCCGGGCAACGACAAGAACGTCGTGCTCGATGCCGGCATCATGCTCGACGAGAAGCTTGTTGAAATTCTCGAAGATCACAGCGTTGACATCGTTAAGGTCCGCTCGCCAATCAGTTGTGACACACGCTTCGGTGTGTGTGCACAGTGTTACGGTCGTGACCTCGCACGCGGTCACCGCATTAACATCGGTGAGGCGGTCGGTGTGATTGCCGCGCAGTCCATCGGTGAGCCGGGCACGCAGCTGACTATGCGCACGTTCCACATCGGTGGTGCCGCGTCACGTGCCGCTGCAATCAGCAGTGTTGAAATCAACAATGCGGGCACCATTCGTTTGCACAACGTGAAGACGGTGGAGCATCACAAAGGTTATCTGGTGGCGGTATCACGCTCCGGTGAAATCGGCGTGATCGACGATCACGGTCGTGAGCGGGAACGCTACAAGCTGCCCTACGGTGCTGAGATTCGCGTCAACGACAAAGAGAAAGTTGAATCGGCCCAGGTGGTCGCCACCTGGGATCCGCACACTCACCCGGTGGTTACCGAGGTGGCGGGTAAGATCAAGTTCGAAGATGTCATCGACGGTGTCACCGTGCGTGAGACGGAAGACGAGGTCACCGGCCTGTCGAGCATCGAGGTGCTTGAGCCGAATCAGCGTCCGCCCGCCGGTAAGGACCTGCGTCCGACCGCCAAACTGCTGGATGCCAATGGTGAGGAAATCTGCTTCGCCAAGACCGAAATCCCGGCGGTGTATGGTCTGCAGGGTGGCGCGCTTATCAACGTAACCGATGGTGCGGATGTGTCGGTCGGTGACGTGATTGCCCGCATCCCGCAGGAAAGCTCAAAGACCCGCGACATCACGGGTGGTCTGCCGCGTGTGGCCGATTTGTTCGAGGCGCGCAAGCCCAAAGAACCGGCCATCATGGCGGAGCACACGGGTACGGTCAGCTTCGGTAAGGAAACGAAGGGCAAGGTTCGTCTCGTCATCACTGACGAAACGGGTGACAGCCATGAGAATCTGATTCCGAAGTGGCGCACGCTGGGCGTGTTCGAAGGTGAGCAGGTGGCCAAGGGCGAAATCATCGCCGAAGGCGAACCGTCACCGCATGACATTCTCGCGCTGCGGGGTGTTGAAGAACTTGCTGAGTATCTTGTTCGCGAGATTCAGGATGTGTATCGCCTGCAGGGTGTGACCATCAACGACAAGCACATCGAGGTGATCATTCGCCAGATGCTGCGAAAGGTTGAGATTACCAATGCCGGTGATACCAATTTGCTGCGCGGCGAGCAGCTGGATCGAGCCCGCGTGCTTGAAACGAACGAGAAGCTTGATAAGGATCAGGAGCCGGCCACTTATGAGCCGCTGCTGCTGGGTATCACCAAAGCATCACTGGCGACGGAGTCCTTCATTTCCGCTGCATCGTTCCAGGAGACCACACGCGTCCTCACCGAGGCTGCCGTGAAGGGTCTTCGCGACGATCTGCGCGGTCTCAAGGAGAACGTCATCGTGGGTCGCCTGATCCCGGCCGGCACCGGCTACAGCTTCCACGCAGAACAGCGCCGCAGCCGCGAGGACATGCTGGCCGCGGAGCTGCAGGAACTGGCTGAGGAGCAGGCTGCTGCAGCGGAAGCCGCCGAGACTGACGGCGACGCCGCGGTTGAGGCATCTTCTGATGAGACGGGGGACGAGGCTGCGTAAGCGCAGCCCGGAACCGGCAAGGCAAAGCACGACGGGCGCCGCTTGACACTGATCCGGCGGCGCCAATACAATGCGCGCCCGCATGCGCGGGTGTAGGTAACTGTGAGATAAAGAAAAAATATGGCAACC
Organism: Gammaproteobacteria bacterium; assembly: GCA_013001905.1. Taxonomy (GTDB): domain Bacteria; phylum Pseudomonadota; class Gammaproteobacteria; order Steroidobacterales. The sequence continues at coordinate 47,424 of JABDLC010000030.1, forward strand.
GTCAATCAACTCGTACGCAAGTCGCGTAAAACGAAACCGGTCAAGAGCAACGTGCCGGCGCTGGAAGCGAGCCCGCAGAAGCGCGGTGTTTGCACCCGCGTTTACACGACGACCCCAAAAAAGCCGAACTCGGCAATGCGGAAGGTCGCCCGTGTGCGCCTGACTAACGGTTTCGAAGTGACGAGCTACATCGGCGGCGAAGGTCATAACCTGCAGGAACACTCAGTGGTGCTGATTCGCGGCGGTCGTGTGAAAGACCTTCCGGGTGTGCGTTACCACACAGTGCGCGGCACGCTCGATTGTGCCGGCGTGAGTGATCGTCGTCAGGGTCGGTCGAAGTACGGCGCCAAGCGTCCTAAGTAAGTAAGACTAAGCAAGTAGAGAAGATTAAGAGATGTCACGACGTACACAGGCACCGAAGCGCGAACTGCTTCCCGACCCGAAACACGGCAGCCAGCGGTTGACCAAGTTTATCAACATGATCATGAAAGACGGCAAGAAGTCCGTCGCTGAAAACATCGTGTATGACGCTCTGGAAACGATGGCTGAGAAGAGCGGCTCCGACGAAGCGCATGCAGTTGAACTGCTGACTACCGCGCTGGACAACGTGAAGCCGGCGGTTGAGGTGAAATCCCGCCGTGTCGGTGGCGCCACCTACCAGGTGCCGATCGAAGTGCGGCCCGCTCGTCGTGACACACTGGCGATGCGCTGGGTTATCGACGCCGCCCGCAAACGCGGTGAGAAGTCGATGGCGCAACGGCTGGCCAACGAGCTGCTGGACGCCTCCGAGAATCGCGGGTCGGCCGTGAAGAAACGTGAAGACACGCACCGGATGGCCGACGCCAACAAGGCCTTCTCGCACTACCGCTGGTAAACAGTTTAAGTATCATCAAGCGGCCGGGTTATCCCGGCCGTTTGCGTTTGAGGGCTCGAATCCCGGTTTAACCCAAATCAGAGTTCATTTAAGTGGCACGCACTACACCCATCGACAGGTACCGCAACATCGGCATCATGGCCCACATTGATGCGGGTAAAACGACGACGACGGAGCGCATCCTGTATTACACCGGCATTTCGCACAAAATCGGCGAAGTGCATGACGGTGCTGCCCATATGGACTGGATGGAGCAGGAGCAGGAACGCGGCATCACTATCACGTCGGCGGCGACCACCTGCTTCTGGCGCGGGATGGAAAATCAGTACGACGAGTACCGCATCAACATCATCGATACGCCCGGCCACGTGGATTTCACGATTGAAGTGGAGCGCTCGCTGCGTGTTCTCGACGGTGCCGTGACTGTGTTGTGCGCGGTCGGTGGTGTGGAGCCGCAAACCGAAACCGTCTGGCGGCAGGGCGATCGTTACGAAGTGCCGCGCATTATCTTCATCAACAAGATGGACCGCGCCGGTGCCGATTTTGACCGCGTCGTCGGCCAGATCAATGAGCGGCTCGGTGCCAACCCGGTGCCGGTGCAGATCAACATTGGTGCTGAAGAAGATTTCCAAGGCGTGGTCGATCTGGTGCGCATGAAGGCCATTTACTGGTCAGAAGAAAAAATGGGTACTCAGTTTGAGCTCGCGGATATCCCCGCCGAGCTCCTCGATCGCGCGCAGGAGTTACGCGAGGCCATGGTCGAAGCCGCGGCCGAGGGCAATGAAGCTCTGCTCGACCGGTACCTCGAGCACGGTGATCTGAGCGAGGACGAGATTCGTCAGGGGCTGCGGGCCCGGACGCTGGCCAACGATATTGTGCCGGTGCTCTGTGGCAGCGCGTTCAAAAACAAGGGCGTGCAGGCATTACTCGATGCGGTTATCGACTACCTGCCCGCGCCGGTGGATGTGCCGCCGATTACGGGCATCGGCCATGGCGAAAAAGAGGAAGAGCGGCGCGCATCGGACGATGAGCCGTTCGCCGCCCTCGCGTTTAAGATCGCGACCGATTCCTTTGTCGGCAGCCTGACGTTTTTTCGCGTGTACTCGGGCGTCATGAAATCCGGCGACACCGTGTTCAATCCGATCAAGGGCCGTAAAGAGCGGATTGGCCGGCTGCTGCAAATGCATGCCAATGACCGTGAAGAGATTAAAGAAGTGTATGCGGGCGATATCGCGGCGGCGGTGGGCTTAAAGACCGCCACCACTGGCGACAGCCTGGTCGATCCGTCACACGAAATCACGCTCGAGAAAATGGATTTCCCTGACCCGGTGATTTCGGTCGCTGTGGAACCGAAGACGAAGGCCGATCAGGAAAAGATGGCGGTTGCGCTACAGAAGCTTGCGAAAGAGGATCCGTCCTTTCAGGTGCAGACGGATGAAGAATCCGGGCAGACAATTATTTCCGGCATGGGTGAGCTGCACCTCGAGATCATTGTCGATCGCATGCTCAGAGAATTCGGTGTGACGGCCAACGTGGGTCGCCCGCAGGTGGCCTACCGCGAAACCATCAAAAAGTCCGTCGTGCAGGAGGCCAAGTTCGTGCGGCAGTCCGGCGGGCGCGGCCAGTACGGGCATGTTCATCTGCGGATAGAACCGCTGGGGCGCGGTGAGGGTTACGAGTTCATCGACGAAATCACCGGCGGCGTTATCCCCAAGGAATTCATTCCGGCGGTCGACAAGGGTATTCAGGAACAGATCGAGGTCGGCGTGCTGGCAGGCTACCCGATGATGGACGTGCGGGCGGCGCTGTTCGACGGCTCCTTCCACGACGTCGATTCCAGTGAAATCGCCTTCAAGATCGCCGGCTCAATGGCCTTCCGCCAAGGCTGCGAAGCAGCAAAACCGGTCCTGCTGGAGCCCATCATGAAGGTGGAAATCGTGACCCCGGACGACTACATGGGTGACGTCAACGGTGACCTCAACCGCCGTCGCGGGGTGCTGCAGGGCATGGACGAGTCGCCGGCCGGCAAGATCATCCGGGCCGAGGTGCCGCTCGCCGAGATGTTCGGCTATGCCACGGATCTGCGCTCCATGAGCCAGGGCCGGGCCAGCTATTCCATGGAGTTCGGCCATTATGGCGAGGTCCCGCCGAACGTGGCCCAGGGCATCATCGGCGACTAAAAAGCTGCGATTTCATTGATTTAGCCCCGTCGTTTAGGTACGATGCGCCACCTTTTGCGGATGCCCGGCCACGAATCGCGGTAAACGCCATAAAAATCAGAGAGTTATAAATTGGCTACTAATCAGAATATTCGTATCCGGCTGAAGGCCTTCGATCATCGCCTGATCGACACCTCAGCCAGAGAAATCGTCGAGACGGCGAAGCGCACGGGCGCGCAGGTCAAGGGGCCGGTGCCGCTGCCGACGAAAATGGAGCGTTTCACGGTGCTGATTTCGCCGCACGTCAACAAAGACGCCCGCGACCAGTACGAGCTGCGCACCCACAAACGGCTCATGGACATCGTAGAGCCGACAGATAAGACCGTTGACGCCCTGATGAAGCTTGAGCTTCCGGCGGGCGTGGACGTACAAATCAAGCTGAATTAAGGCTTGTTAAAAGCTTGAAAGGGCCGGGCACGCTGCTATAATTCCCGGCTCACTAAGGCTCGACTCAGGCATTCCCTGTGTCGAGCTTTGCGTTGTTCCGGGTTAACTAAAACAAGATTCCCGGGCAGAAGGGATTCCACCGGGTCAGCTTCAGATCTGGTTGCACGGTAAATGGCTTAACAGCCCTGAGCGGTGTTGATACCAGAGACGAAGGCTGACCCTTGTCTATGAAAAAAGTGTTTGCGGCTCACGGCAGGTGAGTCGCCAGGGGTAGACGACCAATGGCTATCGGTCTAGTAGGGCGCAAATGCGGGATGACCCGCGTATTTACTGAAGACGGCAGGGCTATCCCTGTGACCGTCATTCAGGCGCTACCCAATCGAATTACGCGCGTTAAAACACCGGACAGCGACGGCTACGCCGCCGTTCAGGTAACGACAGGCACCGTCAAGGCGCAACGCCTTTCCCGCCCCGTCGCCGGTCAGTACGCCGCAGTAGAAGCAGAGCCGGGTGAAGGGCTGTTCGAATTCCGTATTGACGAATCACAGCTCGAAGAATTCGCCGCCGGCAACGAAATCACCGTCGAGTCCTTTGAAGAAGGCCAGAAAGTCGATGTCGCCGGCACCTCCATCGGTAAGGGCTACGCCGGTACGATCAAACGGCACAACTTCCGTGGTCAGGACGCGACTCACGGTAACTCCATTTCTCACCGCGCTCCCGGTTCCATCGGTCAGAACCAGACACCGGGCCGTGTGTTCAAGGGCAAGAAGATGTCCGGTCACATGGGCGCCGAGCGTGTAACCAACCAGAACCTTGAAGTCATCCGCGTGGATGCAGAGCGCAATTTGCTGCTCGTCAAAGGTGCGGTTCCGGGCCACAAAGACGGTCGTCTCTATGTGAAGCCCTCTGTGAAGGCTAAGGCTAAAGCCTGACAGGCACAGGATCTACGTTTATGAAACTCAAAGCACAAACAGGCGGTAGCGTAGAGCTGGCAGATGAAGCTTTCGCCGTCGACTTTAACGAAGCACTTGTGCACCAGGTTGTGACCGCATTCCGGGCGAAAGCACGTCGCGGCACCAAGGCACAGAAAAACCGTTCCGCCGTGCGCGGTGGTGGCGCCAAGCCCTGGCGTCAGAAAGGTACGGGTCGCGCCCGTGCCGGTACCATCCGCAGCCCGATCTGGGTCGGTGGTGGCCGTACGTTTGCCGCCAAGCCGCGCGACTACAGCCAGAAAGTAAACCGCAAGATGTATCAGGGCGCGATGCGCTCAATCCTTTCGGAGCTGGTACGTCAGGATCGTCTGGTCATCGTCGACAAGATCAAGCTCGATGCGCCGAAGACCAAAGAACTGGTCAGCAAGCTGGCCGAGCTCGGCGTCGGCGAGAACACGCTGATTCTGCTGCACGAATACAAAACAAAAGTGTGTCTTGCTGCACGCAACCTGCCGCATGTCGATGTGCTCGACACCCGCGAAGTGAATCCGGTCAGCCTGATCAAATTCGAGAAAGTGGTGGCGACTGAAGATGCGCTGAAGGCTCTTGAGGAGCGTCTGTCATGAGTAAAGCCAGCAAGTCCATGAATCAGGAACGCCTGCTGACCATACTGGTCGGCCCGCACGTTTCCGAGAAGTCCTCGGTCGTTGCAGAAAAGAACAACCAGATCTGCTTCAAGGTGCGTAAGGATTCCACGAAAAAAGAGATCGCTCAGGCGGTCGAAATGATGTTTGAAGTCACCGTTGAAGGCGTCACTGTCAGCAACGTGCGTGGCAAGAAAAAGCGCTTTGGGCAGACCATGGGTCGCCGCGCTGACTGGAAGAAGGCCTACGTCAAACTGGCGGAAGGTCAGGATATCGATTTTCTCGGCGCCGAATAGCCTTAGTTAATGGTGAATCGGGCGCACGCTAGCAGGAATAAAGAAGATGCCACTGCAACAGAGTAAACCGACGTCTCCGGGTCGTCGCTTCAAGGTCAAGGTCTCCACGCCTGGCCTGCATAAAGGTAAGCCGAAATCCGGCATGACCGCGAAGCTGTCGAAGACCGGTGGTCGTAACAATGCCGGTCGTATCACCACCCGTCACAAAGGCGGTGGTCACAAGCGTCGTTATCGTCTGGTCGATTTCAAGCGGGACAAAGACGGGATCCAGGGCAAGGTTGAGCGGCTCGAATACGATCCGAACCGCAGTGCACATCTCGCGCTCGTGCTTTACAGCGATGGTGAGCGTCGTTACATCCTGGCGCCCAAGGGCGTGAAAGAAGGCGCGCCGATCGTGTCGGGCAAAGAAGCCCCGATCAAGCCGGGCAACGCGCTGCCGATCCGCAACATTCCGGTCGGTACGCTGGTGCACGCGATTGAGCTGAAGCCCGGCAAAGGCGCGCAGATGGTGCGCTCGGCCGGTGGTTCCGCACAGCTGGCTGCTCGCGAAGGTGCTTATGCAACGCTGCGTATGCGTTCCGGCGAGATGCGCAAAGTACACATCGACTGCCGTGCAACGGTGGGTGAAGTTGGTCACTCGGAGCACAACCTCCGCAAGCTCGGTAAAGCCGGTGCGAAGCGTTGGCAGGGTGTGCGTCCGACGGTTCGTGGTGTAGCCATGAACCCGGTCGATCACCCGCATGGTGGTGGTGAGGGGCGTACCTCCGGTGGCCGTCATCCGGTCTCACCGTGGGGTGTGCCGACCAAGGGTTACAAGACCCGTAGCAATAAGCGTACCGACAAGATGATTGTCCGGTCGCGCAAGCGTCGCAAGTAAGCGCCGCAAGTATTTAGTTAACGGAGAGCCAAAGTGCCACGTTCGATTAGAAAAGGGCCGTTCATTGACGAGTCGCTGGCCAGAAAGGTTGAGGCGGCTGTCGCGAGCAACAACCGCAAGCCGATCAAGACCTGGTCACGTCGTTCGATGATTGTGCCGGACATGATCGGTCTCACGATTGCCGTGCATAACGGCCGTGATCACGTGCCGGTGCTTATTTCGGAAAACATGATCGGGCACAAACTCGGTGAGTTTGCCGGTACCCGTACATTCAAAGGTCACTCCGGTGACAAGAAGACTAAGTAAGCAGGTGTCGTAAGAGATGCGTGTAAAAGCGAAATTAATGTACGCCCCGATCTCGGCCCAGAAATGCAGGCTGGTGGCTGACGTTGTCCGCGGTAAACCCGTCGACAGCGCGCTGCAGACCCTGAGTTTCATGCCCAAGAAAGGCGCTGCCATTCTGAAGAAAGTGCTGGAGTCCGCTATTGCCAATGCGGAGCATAACCACGGTGCCGATATCGACGAGCTGAAAATCAGCCGCATCGAAATTAACGAAGGCCCCGGGTTGCGCCGTTACCGTGCCCGCGCCAAAGGCCGTGGCACCCGGATTATCAAGCGTAACAGCCACATCATTGTCCAGGTTGCGGACGAGTAAGAGACCGAGAAGCAGACTTATGGGTCAGAAAGTAAATCCAATAGGTATCCGTCTGGGCATCAGCCGCGACTGGTCCAGCAAATGGTACGCGGATAGCAAACAGTTTCCGGAATACGTGCACACCGACTTTAAGGTGCGCGAATTCCTGAAAGAGAAGCTAAAAGAAGCATCGGTCAGCAAGATTCAGATCGAGCGTCCCGCACGTAAGGCCAACATCACGATTCACACGGCACGCCCGGGCATCGTGATCGGCAAGAAAGGCGAGGACATCGAGAAGCTCCGTAAAGAAATTTGCGAAATGCTCGAACTGCCGCTGCAGGACGTGCGCGTCAACATTGCTGAGATCCGCAAGCCGGAACTCGACGCACAGCTCGTTGCTGAAGGCATCGCCCAGCAGCTGGAGCGTCGTGTGATGTTCCGCCGCGCCATGAAGCGCGCTGTGACCAACACCATGCGTCTTGGTGCCCAGGGCATCAAGGTGAAGGTCGGTGGTCGTCTGAACGGCGCGGAAATCGCGCGTTCGGAGTGGTATCGCGAAGGCCGTGTGCCGCTGCATACCTTCCGCGCAGACATCGACTACGGCTTCGCAGAAGCCAAAACGACCTACGGCATCATCGGCGTGAAGGTGTGGATCTTCCGCGGTGAGGTGTTGGCGTTCGGTCAGGAAGAAGAACAGCCGGCCAAAGGTCAGGCGAATAAGGGTCCGGCGAACAAAGGTCAGCCGGGCAAGGCGCAACCCGCCGCTAAGCAGGCCGCTAACTAGGAATCACGGTCATGATGCAGCCTAAACGTACCAAGTACCGGAAACAGCAGAAGGGTCGTAACCGCGGCCTTGCATTCCGTGGCAGCGACGTGTCTTTCGGCGAGTTTGGCCTGAAGGCAACCGGTCGCGGTCGCATTACGGCCCGCCAGATTGAGGCGGCGCGTCGTGCGATGACCCGTCACATTAAACGTGGCGGCAAGATTTGGATCCGCATTTTCCCCGACAAGCCGATTACCAAGAAGCCTCTCGAGGTTCGTCAGGGTAAAGGTAAGGGTTCGGTTGAATACTGGGTTGCCCAGATTCAGCCCGGCAAGATGCTGTACGAAATGGAAGGTGTGACGGAAGAGGTCGCGCGCGAAGCATTTACGCTCGCCGCTGCGAAGCTGCCGATCGGCACCAAATTTGTATCGCGCTCACAGGTGGTCTGATGAAAGCGAGTGAACTTAAAGATAAGAGTAAAGATGAGCTGCTGGACGAGCTCGTCGAGCTGCGTCGTGAGCAATTCAATCTGCGGATGCAACAGGCAACCGGTCAGATGGCACGTCCCGACCAGTACCGCAAAGTACGCAAGAACATCGCGCGCGTGAAAACGGTGCTGCGACAGCAGGAAATCGATGCCGGCGCGAAAGCCGGAAAGAGCGCATAAGACATGGCTGAAGAAAAAACATTACGCACGGCGACCGGCAGGGTTGTCAGCGACAAGATGGACAAGACAGCGACGGTAATGATCGAGCGTCAGGTGAAGCACCCGATGTACGGCAAGTACCTGCGTCGTTCGACGAAGTTCAAGATTCATGACGAGGAAAACACCTGCAAAGAAGGTGATCTCGTGAAAATCGCCGAGTGCCGACCGATTTCGAAAGACAAATCGTGGCGTCTCGTGGAAGTGGTAGAGCGCACCAACGCGCAGTAGTTGCCGCACTCATTAATTAAAGCTTAGGCCGACGACGAGTAGACGAACATGATTCAGATGCAATCCATTCTGAACGCAGCCGACAACAGCGGTGCACGCCGTTTGATGTGCATCAAGGTGCTGGGTGGCTCCAAGCGCCGCTATGCCAATGTGGGCGATGTCATCAAGGTCAGTGTTAAAGATGCGATCCCGCGGGGCCGCGTCAAGAAAGGCGAGATTTACAACGCAGTGGTTGTGCGCACCCGCAAAGGTGTGCGCCGCCCTGATGGTTCGCTGATCCGCTTCGACGGCAACGCTGCCGTGCTGCTGAATCAGAAGCTGGAGCCGATTGGCACACGTATTTTTGGCCCGGTAACGCGTGAACTGCGCACCGGCAATTTTATGAAGATCGTCTCGCTGGCGCCGGAAGTGCTTTAAGGCCGGTCAGGCAAGAGTCAGACAGATAAACATGAACAAGATTAAGAAAGGTGATGATGTGATCGTGATTGCGGGAGCCAGCAAAGGCGTCCGCGGTACGGTCCTTAATCTGGAAGACGACGGCGACCGGGTTTTGGTCGAAGGCGTCAACGTGGTGAAGAAGCACACGAAGGGCAACCCGAACCAGGGCGTTCAGGGTGGCATCGTGGAGCAGGAGCGTTCCATCGATATCTCCAACATCATGCTGTTCAACCCGGCGACCGGTAAGGGCGACCGCGTGGGCATCAAGACGCTGGAAGATGGTACCCGCGTCCGTTTCTTCAAGTCGAACAACGAAGTCGTCGACATTTAGTTGGCGAACATCAGGTCACAGAGTAGATAGCAATGGCCAGGCTCCAGGAATACTACAAAGAGACGGTGGTTCCCCAGCTGAAAGATCAGCTTGGTGTAAACAACGTCATGCAGGTGCCGCAGATCACCAAGATCACGCTCAACATGGGCGTGGGTGAAGCGGTGAATGACAAGAAGGTGATTGAGCAGGCGGTTGCAGACATGACCGTTATTGCCGGTCAGAAAGCAGTGCCCACGAAGGCACGCAAGTCGGTTGCCGCATTCAAGATTCGCGACGGCTATCCGATTGGCTGCAAGGTCACACTGCGTCGTGAACGTATGTACGAGTTCCTCGATCGTCTCGTCAGCATTGCGATCCCGCGTATTCGTGACTTCCGCGGCCTGAGCGCCAAGGGCTTTGACGGCCGTGGCAACTACAACATGGGCGTGCAGGAACAGATCGTGTTCCCTGAAGTTGACTATGACAGCGTCGACGCGGTGCGCGGCATGAACATTTCGATTACGACGTCAGCAACCAACGACGAACAGGGTCGTGCATTGCTGGACGCGTTTAATTTCCCGTTCAGAAAGTAGCGGGCAGAAGAGAGTACGTATGGCTAAGAAGTCCATGATTGCACGCGAAGTGAAGCGCCAGAAGACGGTAGAGCGATTTGCCGCCAAACGCGCCGAACTCAAGAAGATCATTAAGTCGGCAAGCTCGTCAGACGAAGAACGTCGTGACGCGCTGGCCCAGCTGCAGAAACTGCCGCGTAACGCGAGCCCGAGCCGCCTGACTAATCGTTGTGCGTTGTCGGGTCGCCCGAAAGGCTACTACCGCAAGTTCGGCCTAGGCCGTAACAAACTGCGTGAGCAGACGATGAGCGGCAACATTCCTGGTCTCGGTAAGGCCAGCTGGTAGGAAGACGAATCATGAGCATGACAGACCCGATTGCAGATATGTTGACGCGGATCCGGAACGGCCAGAACGTTCTGCTGGAAACCGTCAGCATGCCGGCGTCCACGCTGAAAGAAGCCGTTGCCCGCGTCCTGCAGGACGAAGGCTATATCAATGGTTTCAGTGTTGCCGACGGCGACAACAACAAGAAAGTCCTGACGGTCGAGCTGAAGTATTTCGAGGGCAAACCCGTCATCGAGAAAATTCAGAAAATCAGCAAGCCCGGCCTGCGTATTTACAAAGGCAAGAACGAGCTGCCAAAAGTGATGGGCGGTCTCGGTGTGGCAATTGTTTCGACGTCTGAAGGCGTCATGAGTGACCGCAGTGCCCGTTCGAAAGGGTTTGGCGGTGAGGTTCTCTGCATCGTCGCTTAATACAGCGAACGAGTAAGGGATTTAAAACTATGTCCAGAATCGCAAGTAAACCGGTTGAGTTCCCGAAGGGTGTCGATGTGACACTGTCCGGCAGCGAGGTCAAAGCCAAGGGCCCGAAGGGCGAGTTGAGCATGCCGCTCCACTCTGAGGTCGAGCTCAGCATCGAAGACAGCACTGCGCAGGTCAAGGCGCGCAGCGGCAGCAAGTTTTCCATCGCGATGTCGGGTACGACCCGCTCGCTGTTGCAGAACCTGGTCACCGGTGTGAATGACGGCTTTGAGAAGAAGCTGGAGCTGGTCGGTGTGGGTTATCGCGCCAAAGCCGGCGGCAAGACCCTTAATCTGACGTTGGGTTTCTCGCACCCGGTGGACTACCCGGTGCCGGAAGGCATCACGATTGAAACGCCCAGCCAGACAGAGATCGTGGTGAAGGGTATCGACAAGCAGAAGGTGGGTCAGGTGGCTGCGGAGATCCGCGCGTACCGTCCGCCGGAGCCTTACAAAGGTAAGGGTGTGCGTTATTCCGATGAGCACGTGGTGCGTAAGGAAGCGAAGAAGAAGTAATTCGTATAGAGATAGTTGACCGGCTTTTCCGTGGCGCGACTGCGGGGGGCTCAACGGGACTAAAGAGATGGATAAGAAACAAAGCAGACAACGCCGGGCCCGTAAGACACGTGCTCGCATCAAAGAGCTCGGCATGCCGCGCCTGTCAGTGCATCGCACGCCGCGCCATATTTATGCGCAGCTGATTGCAGCCGACGGAGGCTCGGTCGTGGCTGTCGCCGCGACAACCCAGAAGGACTTGGCCAGCGGCCTGAAGAGCACCGGCAGTGTTGAAGCAGCAACGGCCGTCGGCAAGGCCATCGCAGAAAAAGCGAAAGCGGCCGGCATTGAACAAGTGGCATTCGATCGTTCCGGTTTCCGGTATCACGGTCGGGTCAAAGCAGTGGCAGACGCTGCTCGCGAAAACGGCCTGCAGATTTAGCAGGCGCGAAGGTAGATAAAGCATGGCTAAACAAGATCGAAACGATTCAGGCGACGATTTCATTGAGAAGCTCGTTGCGGTTAACCGCGTAGCCAAGGTGGTCAAAGGCGGCCGTCAGTTCGGCTTTACCGCGCTGACTGTAGTGGGTGACGGCAAGGGTCGCGTCGGCTTCGGTTACGGCAAAGCACGCGAAGTGCCGCTGGCTATCCAGAAGGCCATGCAGGCAGCCCGCAACCACATGAGTCGCGTGGCGCTGAATGACGATACGCTGCACTACGAAATGATCGGCCGCCACGGCGCGACCAAGGTCTACATGCAGCCGGCCTCTGAAGGTACCGGTGTTATCGCCGGTGGTGCCATGCGTGCAGTTTTTGAAGCGGCCGGTGTGCGTAACGTGCTGGCGAAGAGCTACGGCTCACGTAATCCGATTAACCTGGTACGCGCCACGATTAATGCACTGAGTAGTGCGCAGTCGCCGGAACGTATCGCTGCGAAGCGCGGCAAAGCCGTTGCCGACATTACTGGCTAACGAAGAACGGTTTAGAGAAAGACAATGGCAGACAAACTCAAAGTCACGCTCGTTAAGAGCCGCCACGGCCGGCTCAAGAAGCACAAGGCCTGCGTAGCAGGGCTGGGTCTGAGGCGCATCAACCACACGGTTGAAGTTGCAGACACGCCGGAAAACCGCGGCATGATTAACAAGGTTTCCTACCTGTTGAAGGTAGAAGAGGCTTAACAGATGAAACTGAACAGCATCAGTCCCGCCCCGGGTTCAAAGCCGGTAGGTAAACGTCAGGGTCGCGGCCACGCCGCCGGCCAGGGCAAGACCTGTGGTCGCGGACAAAAGGGTCAGAAAGCGCGTTCGGGCGGTTTCCACAAAGTTGGTTTCGAGGGCGGCCAGATGCCGATCCAGCGACGCCTGCCGAAAGTGGGTTTCCGTTCTGCGAAGGCTCGCACGTACGCAGAAGTGCGTCTCGACGAGCTGGCCAAAGTGGAAGACGACACGATTGATTTGCTGGCGCTGAAGCGCGCCAACGTTGTGCCGAAGCAGACCACTCGCGCCAAAGTGTTTTTGAGTGGCGAGATCAGCACGGCCGTCAAGCTCAAAGGCGTGGGTGTCACCAAGGGTGCACGCGCGGCGATTGAGAAGGCCGGCGGCTCGATTGAAGACTAAGACTGAAGACTAGATAGAGAACGACGTGGCAAAAGGCAACATGGTCAATCCGGCAGCAGCACTCGGCGAAGCATCGCGCTTTGCCGATTTGCGTGCGCGCCTGTTGTTCCTGGCCGGCGCCCTGATCGTTTACCGCATCGGCACCTTCATCCCGGTGCCGGGCATCGACCCCGTCGCACTGGAGCAGTTCTTCCAGGAGCAATCGGGCACGATCCTGAGCATGTTCAACATGTTCTCGGGCGGTGCACTCGAGCGCATGAGTATTTTCGCGCTTGGCATCATGCCGTACATCTCTGCGTCCATCATCATGCAGATGGCGAGCGTCGTTGTGCCGCGTCTGGCGCAGCTGAAAAAAGAAGGCGAAGCCGGCCGCCGCAAGATTACCGAATACACCCGCTGGGGCACCGTGGTGCTGGCGTCAGCTCAGGCCATCGGCGCGTCGGTGGCGTTCCAGAATCAGGGCGTGGTGATCGCACCCGGCCCGAATTTCCTGTTTACCGCCGCCGTGACGCTGGTCACCGGTACCGTGTTTCTGATGTGGCTGGGTGAGCAGATCACCGAGCGCGGCATCGGTAACGGCATCTCGATGATCATTTTGTCGAGCATCATTGCCGGCCTGCCGTCTGCCATCGGCGGTACGCTGGAGCTGGTCAACACCGGTGAGATGTCAGCGGCACTGGCCCTCGTGCTGATGCTGCTCGTGATCGGTGTGACGTATTTTGTGGTCTACATGGAGCGTGGTCAGCGCCGCATCACTGTGAACTACGCGAAGCGGCAGCAGGGCCGCCGCATGGTGCAGGGTCAGTCCACGCACCTGCCGTTTAAGATCAACATGTCCGGTGTGATTCCGCCGATCTTCGCCAGTTCGCTGATTCTGTTTCCGGCGACGATTGCGAGCTGGGTGGGCACCGACCCCGATTTCGAATGGCTGCAGACCTTTGCCGCCAAGCTGGCGCCCGGTGAGCCGATCTACATCTTTATCTACGCCGGCCTGATTATTTTCTTCTGCTTCTTTTACACCGCACTGGTCTTTAACTCGCGTGAGACGGCTGACAATCTCAAGCGTTCCGGTGGGTTTATTCCGGGGATACGCCCGGGTCAGCAAACGGCCGAGTACATCGATAACGTACTCACGAAGCTGACATTCTGGGGTGCGATGTACATCACCGCCGTGTGTCTGCTGCCGGAGTTCATGATTTTGTACGCGCGGGTGCCGTTCTACTTTGGTGGTACCTCGCTGCTGATCATCGTGGTGGTCACCATGGACTTCATGGCGCAACTGCAGGGGCACATGATGTCGCACCAGTACGAAGGTTTGCTGAAGAAAGCGAATATGCGCGGCTACGGCCGGGCAGGGCAGATCCGCTAGCGTTAGTGCGCGGGCAGCCCAAAAGATTTATTGGAGAGAACGATGAAAGTTCGAGCATCAGTTAAGAAGATCTGCAGAAACTGCAAGATCATTCGCAGAAAAGGCGTACTGCGCGTTATTTGTACCGATAAACGGCACAAACAGCGTCAGGGCTAAGGTTGCGACGGAGAATATAGATGGCCCGTATTGCTGGCATAAACATCCCCTTAAACAAGCACATTGTTGTGGCGCTGACGAGTATCTACGGCATCGGCATGACGCGTGCACGGGAAATCTGTGAAGCGGCGAAAGTCGCACCCGAGACCCGGGTCAAAGACCTGAGTGAGCCGGAAGTCGAAAACCTGCGTAATCAGGTGGGGCAGTTCACTGTTGAAGGTGACCTGCGCCGCGAAACGGCCATGTCGATCAAGCGTCTGATGGACCTCGGTTGCTACCGCGGTATTCGTCATCGCCGCGGTCTGCCGCTGCGTGGCCAGCGCACCAAAACCAATGCCCGCACCCGCAAGGGTCCGCGTCGTCCGGTCAGGAAGTAATACGAAATGGCAAAACCGACTACAAAGAAGAAAGTTAAAAAGACAGTCGTGGATGGTATCGCGCACATCCAGGCGTCTTTTAACAACACGATCATCACGATTACCGACCGTCAGGGCAATGCGTTGTCCTGGGCAACGGCCGGTGGTTGCGGCTTCCGTGGTTCACGCAAAAGCACACCGTTCGCTGCCCAGGTGGCAGCCGAGAAGGCCGGTATCGCTGCGCAGGAATACGGGCTGAAGAACCTTGAAGTGCGAGTGCAGGGCCCCGGCCCGGGCCGTGAGTCGGCCGTGCGCGCACTGAACAACGCCGGTTATCGCATCGCCAACATTGAAGATGTGACACCGATCCCGCACAACGGCTGCCGTCCGCCCAAGAAGCGACGGGTCTGAGGTAGAACGATATGGCCAGATATCTGGGACCAAAATGTAAGCTGTCACGCCGCGAGGGAACTGACCTGTTCCTGAAGAGCGGAGTGAAGCCCCTTGAAGCCAAGTGCAAGCTTGAGACGATCCCCGGCGGCTCTGCCGGCGCCCGTCGTGCGCGCACGTCTGACTACGGTCTGCAGCTGCGTGAAAAACAGAAGCTGCGTCGTATGTACGGGGTGCTCGAGAAGCAGTTCCGCAACTACTACAAGAAGGCTGCGCAGCGTAAAGGCTCGACCGGTGAGAACCTCATCAAGCTGCTGGAGTCACGTCTGGATAACGTCGTGTACCGCATGGGCTACGCCTCCACGCGTGCAGAAGCGCGTCAGCTGGTGAGCCACAAAGCGATCACGGTCAACGGCAATGTCGTGAACATTCCGTCATACCAGGTCGGTTCCGGTGACAGCATCGCCGTGCGTGACAAAGCATCGAAGCAGGATCGCATTCAGAATGCTCTGCAGATTTCAGCTCAGGTGGGTCGCCCCGACTGGGTTGAAGTAGACGAGAAAAAGCTCTCGGGCGTGTTCCGTGCTGCACCTGAGCGCGAAGACGTACTGCCCGACATCAACGAAAACCTCGTTGTTGAGCTGTACTCGAAGTAACTGAGTAAACAATTAAATTAATAACCCGGTTTAGATAAACCAGGAGACACCCACAGATGTCTGACACTAATGATTTCCTGAAACCCCGCACCGTGCGGGTTCAGTCGCAGACTGAAAACAAAGCTCGCGTCGTCATTGAGCCGTTTGAGCGTGGCTTCGGCCACACGCTGGGCAACGCCCTGCGCCGCGTGCTGCTGTCGAGCATGCCCGGCGCTGCCGTGACGCAGGTCGATATCGACGGCGTGCTGCACGAGTACACTAGCATCGAAGGCGTGCAGGAAGACGTTGTCGAAATTCTGCTGAACCTCAAGCAGCTGGCGATCCGCATGCATTCGCGTGACCGCGCTGAGCTGGTACTGCAGAAGAGCGGCACCGGCCCGGTAACGGCGGCCGATATTCAGGGCGACCACGACATCGAAGTGGTTAACCCTGATCTGGTCATTGCCAACCTGACCGACGGCGAGCTCAAGATGAACCTCGTGGTTGAGAAAGGTCGCGGCTACCGCCCGGCCAAGCGC
>JABDLC010000051.1 GCA_013001905.1 Gammaproteobacteria bacterium
ACCTTGATCTGGACCTCGCCGCGCCGCGCACCGACACCAGCGGCCGTCATCCCTTGCCAACGGCGGACCAGCTGAGCGAGCTGTTCGGCAGCTGGGGGCTTACACCTGATAAGCAGCTCATCGCTTATGACAACGCCGGCGGCGCGGTTGCGGCGCGCCTCTGGTGGCTGGCACGCTGGGCAGGGCACGAGCAGGTGGCGCTGCTGGACGGCGGATTGCAGGCCTGGGAGCAAAGCGGTGGGCCGCTCAGTACCGCCCGGCCGTCAAACGGCACGGGGCGCTACCCCGTGCAGCCGGGGCAACTGCCGGAAATGCCGGTGCACGCTGTCGAGGGCGGTGTCAGCGCGGGCGAACTGACCCTGATCGATGCGCGTGACCCGGTGCGCTTTGCGGGCGGGGCAGAGCCGATAGACCCGGTGGCGGGCCATGTGCCCGGGGCGCTCAATCGCCCGTTCAACCTCAATCTTGATGAGCAGGGCCGTTTCAAGTCACCGGCGGCACTTGCCGCAGAGTTTGCGGCGCTGTTGGATGGCCAGCCGGAACCGGTGGTGAGCATGTGTGGTTCCGGCGTGACAGCCTGTCACAACCTGTTCGCCATGACGCTGGCCGGGTTGTCGCCCGCCGCGCTTTACGTCGGTTCGTGGAGCGAATGGATACGCGATCCGGCGCGGCCGGTCGGCCGCAGTTGATTTGTCTCAATTGCTCGCCGCGCAGGCGAGGCTAGAATAGGCGGCCGCCTTCAAGGAAGCTTTCAGATGAACGACAGTATTTTGCAGCGTGACCACACCACTGTGCGTGGCCGTATTCGCTACACGAGTAAAAAGCCGGAACGTCTCGACGAGATCCGTGGCCGCGAGTGGTATTCGATCAATACCTACGCCGATGGCTCGCGCACGATTATCGTGCACACGGAGATTGATGACCGTCCGAGTGTGATGCGCGATGCAACGTACAGCCTTGATAAAGACTGGCGTCCGACTGATTGTTTTGTGCGGCTCACCGTGGACGATAAATTCATGGGCTCCGGCTGGTTCAAAATGGCGGACGGTTACGTTGAGTGCGAAACGCACACCGCGCTCGAGGGTCGGGTAACACAGCGCATGGACACCGACGGCTGGTGCAAGAGTTTTCAGAATCACGCGATTGCATGTGATGCCTGGCACCTGCGGTTATTCGATCGCAGTAAAGTGGGCGACGTGCAGGAGCTTGATGAACTGATTTTGTGTTCGCCGGATCATCGCGGCGCTACCGGTCCGATGCTGTTTAAAGCGGGCATGCATATCAAATATCTGGGCGAAGAGAAGGTCACCGTGGAAGCCGGTGAGTTCGACGCTTATCACTTCCAGATGGTGTCGGCGCCGGGTTTGCCGAATCCGCATCCTGACTACGACATCTGGTGCACCGCCGACGGCGAGTGGACATTCCTGAAGGGCGGTGTCGCCGGTTACATGCAGACCTGGTACGAACTGGTCGAGCTTTACGACGGCGGCGAATAGGGCGCGCAATCGTGCTAACTTTCCTGTCGTAGGGCAGAGGGGGAGCACGACATGCTGGACAGATTAAAGGCCTGGTGGGCCTATGATGCAGACAGTGAGCGCGCCAGTGAGGACAACCCGGTTGCGCCACTGGATGATTCGCAACGACGGGGTGCCGGGCCGCTACTGACGCTGGCTTTCGGCTGGGGCTTTCTGGTCACCGGTCTCATCACCGGCGGCGCGCTGGGCAGTGGTCAGGTGTTCTGGCCGGACATGGTGCAGGCATCGCTCGCCGGCAATATTGCTAACTTCATTATCGGCGCGCTGGTCGGCTACATCGGCTACCGCACCGCGTGTAACAGCGGTCTGCTGTACAAACTCGTCTACGGACAGATCGGCGCCTATCTGCCGGTATTGATTATCGCGCTGTTGCTGATCGGCTGGCAGGGCATTGTCGTCGGCGCATTCGGCATGGCCTGGGCCGGTGATGCGGACAGCACCACGTTCTATGTGGTCGCCATCGTTGCAGGACTGTTGTTTACCGCCACCACGTATTTCGGTGTGCGCGGGCTGGAGATTGTCAGTTTTCCGGCGGTCGCGGTGCTGGTGGGTGTCGGTCTGTATGCGGCCTGGCTCAATATCGATCAGGCTGGCGGCTGGGACGGGTTTTTGCAACTGTCTGCGGCCACGGTCGCGAGTTCAGAACAACCGCTCGGCTTTCTGACGGCGATGAACATGGTGATCGGCTCGTGGATCGTCGGCGCGATTGTCATGCCGGAATACACCCGCTTCGCGCGTAAGGCATGGGTCGCCATTGCGATACCGTTCATTGTGATGATTATCGCGCAGTGGTTTTTGCAAGTGGTCGGTGCGCTCGGCGGTGTGGTATCCGGCACGTTTGATTTCACAACCTACCTGCGTGAGCAGGGCGCCATCATCGCGTTCATCGGTGTGGTCGGCATGAGCATGGCGCTGTGGACCACCGGCGACGCGAACCTGTACCTGCCTGTTATCCAGACCTCAAGCGTATTCAAGCGACCGCAGCGCGCAATGACCGTGGTGTGCGGCGTGCTGGGTACGATCGTCGGGCTGAATATTTACCAGTACTTTCTCGACTGGATCAATCTGCTGGCCAGCATCGTGCCGCCGCTGATCGGGCCGGTGATCGGGCACTACTATTTCGTCATGCGGCGACGATTCAGCGAACAGGATTTAGAGCGACTGCCGGTCTGGCGACCGGCCGCGGTGATCGCTTACGTTGCGGGTGCCGCCGCAGCCGTCATGAATGCGGAAGCGATTATTTTCACGCCGGAGACTATGGTGCCCGCTCTGTTCGGGCTGGTGGTGTCCGTTATTGTGTATCTGCTGGCGTATGCGGTGTTGCCGCGTCACTCGAGCTCGTCTTAGCGGGCGTGACGATCACTTCAATCAGTTCGCCGCCCGGGCCGCGCAGCAACCCGACCTCGCGACCGCCATAGGGCAATTCATCCAGCGTCTGCGGAAGTGACACCCAGTCAAGTCCGCCGGCCAGTGTGTCAGCCGTCATGCCGACGACCGCGATGCCCGACGGCAATCGCCCGTTGGAGACAGCGCGCGGGCCGAGCGCCGCAGGCAGTTCGTCGACTTCAAGCAAATAGCCCGGTGACAAATTGACGACCGACAGCGGATAGGTCGTGTCGAGCGGCAGGTCGTTCGCTTTCGAGATCATGGTGATGCGAAACGGCGCCGGCTCGCTCATCGTTAATCCGAGCGTGTCGACATAGAACGCTCGAAAGGCTTCCATCGAGGCACCGCCCGCGACCATGATGAAGGGCCGCTCCACGAGCGGCATGCTGTCATCCAGCCCGAGGCCTGCTTTCGCCTGATTATTAGTCGTCAGGTACAGCAGCTCATTGCCGGGGCCGAGCGCCTGCATCACTCGTGGTGCGTCGGGCGCATCCCACAGGGGCCGCGGCGCACCGATGACATCGAACGCTGAATCAACCATTCCGGCCGCGACAGCATCAGTATCACTGACCAGCAGTTCGGTGGCATTCCAGCCGTGGCTGGTCATCGGGCGGTAACCGGCGACCGCCGGGTCTTTAATCAGGCGCACGTAGGCGGGAGCGTCATTGGCAGGCTGCATCAGCACGTAGTCATCACCGGCCATGCGCGGTGCCTGCCAGTGTTCCGCCAGTTCACTGCTGATGGTGCCGCTTGCCACCGTGGTGTAGGCGAAATGCTCCTGCCAGGCCTCTTCAACCTGAGCGAGATTGCTGACGGTGATCGTAACGACGGCTATTTCTTTGAGCATGCGCATTCCTCCGCTAGAATGTGGCGCTTTATACCCGGCCAGCGACAGGCCGGGGTTCAGATTACCGCACTCGGGTCCAATCCTGTATTTGTCTATCTCCTAGGGGGACGTTATGAATTCAACCGCACCGGAGACCGGCGTGTATCGCTGGATCATCGTGCTGTGCTCGTTCCTCACGCTGTTCGTGTCCAACGGCATGACGCTTGGCGGTATCACGGTATTTGATCTGGAGCTACTCGCGTCACTATCCGAAATCTCCGGTGCTGAGGTTCAGCTCGATCAGCTCAAGGTGCGCGACGGTCTGATGTTCCTGACGGCCGGGATTCTGGGCATCGCAGCCGGCTGGATGGCGGATCGCATCGGCGTGAAGCCGCTGATCATCGCCGGACTCGTGTTGCTGGCATTGTGCAATCTGGCTTATAGCCAGGTGCAGGCGCTGACCAGTATTTATATGATCCATCTGGGGCTCGGTCTGGTGCTGGTGCTGTGCGGTCTGATGATCAACGTTTACCTGATATCACGCTGGTTCACCAAAGGCCGCGGTCTGGCTATCGGGTTGGTGCTCGCGGGCACGAGTCTCGGCAACGCGTTTTTCCCGCAGCTGAATACCTGGCTGATGACCGAGATGGGTCTGAGCTGGCGCGAAGTTTTTCAATGGCTCGCCCTGGTGCCGGTGGCGTTGTTACCCGTCGCAATCTTCGTGCTCAAGAGCGCGCCGGACGACAGTGCAGAAGGTAAATCCGGCGGGCCGGGTGATGCGAGGAGCGCTGCTGCCGAGTTGCCGGGCTACTCGCTGGGCGAAGCGCTGCGCAGCCGTAACTTCTGGATTATCTGCACACTGGCGTTTTGCACCTTCTATTCGATACTCGGAATGATGACGGTCACCTTTGTATTTTTGCGGGAAGCTGAATACCCGGCGCAACTGGCCGCGACCGGCGTATCGATCCTGTTTCTGGGCGGTCTGGTGGGCAAGATTATTGCCGGCTTTCTGGCCGAGACGCTGGGTCGCAAGCAAGTGCTGCTGGTCAGCCTCGGGCTCATGTTCATCGGCTCAATCGCGCTGCTGCTGGCGGTCGTGCAGGGCGGCGAGTTATACATCTGGATTGGCCTGATCGGCTTCGGCTTCGGCTGGGGCGGCATCTACACGCTTATTCAAATGCTTTCTGCTGACCTGTTCGGCCTCAAGGCACTCGGCAAGATTCTGGGCGGCGTCAATGTAGTCGACACGCTTGGCGGGGCGATGGGCCCGGTGATTACCTCCAGCTTGTATGTATCCACCAAATCGTTCGAGCTGCCGTTCATGGTGATCACCGCACTCCTGTTGGTCGCGATACTCGCTGCCGCTATGCTAAGAATGTCGGACGCGGCCTATTTGCAGGCCGAACCACAAACGGCCTGATTAATGATGCAAAAAGAACTTCGCACCAGTGAGAGCCTTCGCGATGTCCGGTATGAAATCCGCGGGCAGCTGGCGCAGCGCGCCTACGAAATGGAGCGGCAGGGCCGCGAAATCATTTCGCTGAATATCGGCAACCCCGGTCTGTTCGGGTTCCGTACCCCGGACACCATTCGCATGGCTATGATTGAAAACCTTGCGACGAGTGAGGCGTATTGTCATCAGAAGGGCATTTTCCCGGCGCGCGAGGCCGTGGTCATGCAGCAGCAGGATCGCGGCGTGATGGATGTGACCGCTGATGATGTGTATATCGGCAATGGTGTCAGCGAACTGATCGACCTCACGCTGCGCGCGCTGTTGAATCCTGGCGACGAGGTGCTGATACCGAGCCCCGATTACCCGCTATGGACGGCAGCTGTCAGCCTGAATGACGGCAAGCCCGTGCACTACCCGTGTACCGAAGAGAACGGTTTTGAGCCTGATCTTGACCAACTCGCGGCCTTGGTGACGCCGCAGACCCGCGCATTGGTGGTCATTAACCCGAATAATCCGACGGGTGCGGTGTACAGCCGAGCCACGCTGGAAGGGATGGTGGCGCTCGCCGAAAAACACGGTCTGGTGATTTTTTCCGACGAAATTTACGACGGGATGATCTACGACGGCGCCGAATTCATCCCGATCGCGCCGTTGGTTAAAAACACCTTGTGCGGCACCTTTAGCGGCTTGTCAAAAGTCTACCGCGCGTGTGGTTTCCGGGTCGGCTGGGTGTCATTCAGTGGCGCTAACGGCATGGCCGATGAATACCTCCACGCGCTGGACCTGCTGGCATCGCTGCGCCTGTGTTCCAATGTGCCCGGTCAGTGGGGTGTGCAGACGGCGCTCGGCGGCTACCAGAGCCTCAAAGAGCTGATCAGCCCCGGTGGCCGCTTGTATGAATCACGCCGGGCGGTTATTGAAGGGGTCGCCCACAGCAAGTACCTGACGCTGTTGACGCCCGGGGGCTCCATGTATGCCTTCGTCGGCGTCAATACAGATGAGTTGCCGGGCTTCAATGATCATGACTTCGCGCTACAGCTGCTTGAAGAGGAGCAGGTGCTGGTGGCCCCCGGTTCCAGCTTCAACGTGGACTATACCGATCATTTCCGCATCACGACGTTGCCGGAAGCGGCGCAAATCACCGATGTCTTCGGCCGAATCGAACGCGTTCTAGATAAGATAAAAGCATCTAAAACATAGATTTATGATGCTAACCTTGATTTTATCTTAATGTACGGAGCGCAGCTTCAGGCGCTGCAGTCCGGCGCTACGGTTGTTACCGCGAATAAACGCCTCGCGCGCACGTTGCGCACTGCTTACAACAACTGGCAAATCGATCAGGGTCATGCGGCCTGGCCGGCGCCGGATGTGCTGGGCTGGAATGCCTGGCTGCGGCGACTGTGGGAACACGCCCGACTCAGCGGCTCTGACGGCGGTCATGTGCTATTGAGTGATGCGGCGGCCGGCTGCGTATGGCAACAAATCGTGCAGGCAGACACCGACAGCGACGCCGTCTCCGCAGGCGCCCTGTCCCGGGCGGCACGCAGAGCCTGGGCGGCGGCTAACGAATGGCAGGCGTTGGCGGCAGACGAGTGGACGCAGCCGGATCTGAGTCCTGATCAACGCGCGTGGTTACGGTGGTCCGGCGCCTACCGGGACCGCTGCCGCGATGCCGGCTGGATCGACAGCGAACAGCTGCCGGCATTACTGGCCGGGGCCGCCGCGAACGGTAGTTTTGCCGGTCTTGCGCCGCTGCTGTTTTGCGGTGTCGATGAATGGTCGCCGGCGCGGCGCGGGCTGCTGGATGCATTGATAGCCGCCGGCGCGGAAATCGCTGTCAGCAGCATTCCGGAACACGATCCGGATCCGGTGGCGCAGTCCTGCGCCACACCCGCGGATGAATGGCGACAGGCGGCGGGTTGGGCGCGGGCTTGCCTCGACGCGGAACCGGACGCGGTCATCGGCGTGGTTATTCCTGAGCTCACAGCGAATGCTGCACAGGTGCGTCGCACCTTTCTGGATGTGCTGAGTCCGGCATGGCGTGTGGACGGCATACCGGCAGGCTTACCGCTGAATATCTCGTACGGGCAGTCGCTCGCCGAACTGCCGGCCGTCAGCGCAGCACTGCGATTGTTCAACCTGGCGACAGGGCGGGTGCAGTTCGATGACTTCAGCCTGGTATTGCGCAGTCCGTGGCTGGCAGGCGCGACAAGTGAAGCCGACGCGCGGGCGGCGCTGGAGATTCGACTGCGCGAAAAACTTCGCGTCGAATTCAATCTGAAATCGGTGTTGCAGTTTTGTCACAGTGATCTGCCGGAGTTACGACGGGTGCTGACCGCACTGGATGCGTTTGGCGACAAGCGCCGCCTGACGGCGGCCGAGTGGGCGCACGAGTACAGCAGCCTGCTGCAATCTTTGGGTTGGCCGGGTGCTGACAGCCTCGACAGCGCAACCTGGCAGACTGTGAACGCCTTTAACGAGCAACTCGCGGAGTTTGCGGAGGCGGCCGCAGTTTTCGGACGGCTCCGCCACGGTCGGGCCGCGGGCTTGCTGGCGTCCATGGCCGCGCAGACCGTATTCCAGCCGCAGGGCAGCGGGCACAGGGGCGTGCAGGTCATGGGTGTGCTGGAGGCAGCCGGTCACGAATTTGAGCATTTGTGGGTTTGCGGCATGGCGCGTGAGATTTGGCCCGGCCAGTCGCGGCCCGATCCGTTCATTCCACTGGAGCTGCAGCGGCGCCTCGGGATGCCGGACAGCTCGCCGACGCGCAATCTGGATTACGCCGCGGCGCAGGTCGCACGTCTGCGGGCGTCCGGCCGTTCACTGCATGTGAGCTGGCCGATGCAGGAGGATGGCGAGTTGCTCGGGCCGACACCGCTGTTTGGCGAGTTGACGAGTGCGCCGCCCGCAGCAGCGGCGACTGCCGACTGGAACGAACACATGCAGGCGGAAGGCGGCACGGAGACGCTTGCGCATGATCCGCCGCCCGCATGGCCGGCAGGGCATAAAGTCAGCGGCGGGGCCGGCGTGCTGACCCGGCAGGCAGTGAGCCCGCTGAATGCATTTATCGAGAGCCGGCTCGGCGCATTCGAAATGCGTCGGGCAACGGTGGGCATCAATGCCATGCAGCGGGGCAATTTGACACACCGGGCGCTGGAGGAGTTTTACAACGAGACGCCCGATCAGGCCGCTGCAATTGCGCTAAGTGACGCAGAGCGGGAAGCACGATTGCGTGCGTCGCTTGATGCGGGACTGAACGAGATACCCGGTATCCGTGAACCGTTTATGCGCACGCTCGCTGCGGCTGAAGTCGAGCAACAGCTCGAACGAATCAAGGCGTTTCTGGAGATCGATAAACAACGTGAGCCGTTTACTGTCGCTGAGCGCGAAGCAGTTCACAACGTCGAGGTCGGCAAGCTGAGTTTGCGGTTGAAACTTGACCGGCTGGACGTACTCGAGGACGAACGCCGTATCGTTATCGACTACAAGACCGGTCAGGTGGACCGGCAGGGCTGGAACCCGGATAACCCCCGTGACCTGCAGTTGCCACTGTATGTCACCTGCATAGCGCCGGATGCGGCCGCCGTGGCGTTCGCGCAGGTCTCGTCGCGGGGCGTGGGGTATGACGGTGTCGGTAACGGTGATGTTGCGATTCCCGGTTTGCGCAGCCCCGGGCGCCGCAATGTTGTCGAGGTCAAGTTTCAATATCCCTACACCCGCGATGTCATTGAATCGTGGGATGAGTTGCGCCGGGTCTGGACCGAATTGCTGGTGCGCCTCGCCGACGAATTTGCTGCGGGCGATTTTCGCTACGACCCGCGTAATCCTGACTCCGCCCGCGGGCAGTTTGCGGTGTTGAGCAGGATCTATGACGCCGGTCCGCAATTTTTTACCGACACGGGTGACGAAGCATGAGCCGCCCGGATTCGGTTGCGCCTGATATTGCGGATGCCGCAGAGCGTGCGATTGCCCGCGACCCGTCCCGTTCGGTGATCGTGCAGGCGCCCGCTGGTTCCGGCAAGACCGAGCTGTTGATGCAGCGTTATCTGGCGTTGCTGGCAGTTGTAGAGGAGCCCGAGCAGATACTCGCTGTCACCTTCACGCGCAAGGCGGCGGCCGAAATGCGCACACGTATTCTCGCAGCACTGCGACCCGCAGATCCGGACTCACAGTTAGCGGAGACGGCAGCGCTCGCTGCGAGGGCCCGGGCCCGTAATGAAGAGCGCGGCTGGCGGCTGTTCGACTATCCGGCGCGTCTGCGTGTGCGGACCTTTGACTCGGTTAACAACTGGCTGAGCGAAGCGGCGCCCGTCAGCAGCGGTGGCAGCGGTGGCGTCGTCACTGAATACGTCAACGAACTTTATGAGCTCGCCGCCCGGCGCACGCTGGAGAGGATGGCTGACGATGACGGGCTGGGCGAACAGGTGCGGCTGGTCGTGCGGCGGCTCGACAATAACGCGGACCGATTTATTGCGCTGATGGCGCAAATGCTGGTGAGGCGCGACCAGTGGCTGCCGTTGCTGCTCAGCGCGGGTTCACCGTTAGCCACCCGTGCCGCGCTGGAATCGAGTATGCGCGAGTTGGTGGCGCGTGAGCTGGAGAAGGCCGACGCGCTGCTGTCGCTGCCGGCCCGGCGGGAGCTGGCCGCGCTGTTGCCCTATGCGGCCGCCCACAATGATCGTCTAGAGCAGCCGAATCCGGTGAGCGAGTGGCACGGGCAGACGGAGATGCCGCGTCCGGATCCTGATCACATCGCGTTGTGGCGGGGGCTCGCCGAATTCAGTCTTGTCAGCGGCAAAGCGCAGTTTCGGAAAACCGTCAACAAAAAAACCGGTTTTCCGACCGCTAAAGACGGCGGCGAACCCGACATGACCGCGCGCGCCAAAACATTGCTGGAGTCGTGGAGCGGCGATGAGGCGTTGGCGGCAGCTCTGCAGCAGATCCGCCATATGCCTGACCCGCATTACAGCGATGCGCAGTGGGAAGCGGTTGAGGCTTTGATGACCGTGTTGCCGGTCGTCGCGGCCGAACTGCATCTGGTGTTTGCCGAACGTGGTGAAACGGACTACACGCAGATCGCCGCGAACGCGCTGCAGGCGCTGGGCGAACCTGAACAGCCGAGCGGGCTCGCATTGCGCCTGGATTATCAGGTTCGGCATATCCTGATCGATGAGTTTCAGGACACATCACGCGCGCAGTTCATGTTGCTCACGATGCTGACGGAAGGCTGGACGGGTGACGACGGGCGCACGCTGATGATTGTCGGTGACCCGATGCAATCCATTTATCGCTTCCGCCAGGCAGAAGTTTCGTTGTACCTGCAGCTATGGGAGCGGGGCATTGGCAACCTGCGGCTCGAGCCGGTGCAGTTAACTACCAACTTTCGTTCCCGCTCACCGATCGTCGAGTGGGTGAACCACACCTTTGCGGCGCTGATGCCGGCACAGAGCGACCCCGCCACCGGCGCCGTATGTTTCGCAGCGGGCACGGCGTACGACAAGCACGACGCCGACAGTGCGGTGCATTGGCATGCACTGGAGGCGCCGGCGCGTGTTGATGAGGCGACGCAAATCGCTGAGCTTGTGAGCAGGGCGCAGGAACGCGATCCGGATGACACAATCGGGATCCTGGTGCGCACGCGCAAGCAGGCGCGGTTAATCGTTCCGCAGCTACGCCGGCTGAACATCAAATTTAGCGGCGCAGGCCTCGAACAACCCGGTGAGACGGGCGTTGAACAGGATTTGATTGCGTTGACGCGTGCGCTCAGTCATCGCGGCGACCGCACCGCATGGCTGGCGTTACTGCGAGCGCCATGGTGCGCGCTGAGTCTGCATGACCTGAACGCGCTCTGTGGCGCAGACCCCTACGCTGATGTCCTGAATCAGATGCATGACGAGCAACTTGTTGCGGGTCTCAGCGCAGAGGGTCAGCAACGGGTAATGGAGTTGCGACAGGCGTTGACGGCGATCTTCGCATTGCGCGGACGCTACAGCCTGCGTGACTGGGTGGAGGGCGCCTGGCAGCGACTGGGCGGGCCTGCCGCGATTGCAGAGCCCCGGGGGCTGGAGCTGGCGCGGCAGTTTTTTGCGACGCTGGATGAATGCGACGACGGCGGCGACATTGCCGAAGCCTTCCGTCTGCACGAGCAGCTGGTGGTGCCGGAGGACACAGAGGCGAGTACGGATGTCCGCGTGCATTTACTGACGCTGTATAAGGCCAAAGGTCTGGAGTACGACGTTGTGATTTTGCCAGCGCTGGATGGCACGACGCGCGGCAATGACAAACCCGTGATCGCCTGGCATGAGTATCAGGGTGATGACGACCAGCCGCGTTATTTGCTCGGGCCACTGGAAACCGTCGGCGACGATGCGGATCCCGTGCAGCAGTTGATTCGGCGCTTTGATGATGAACAGGCGGGCAACGAACGTGACCGGTTGCTGTACGTGGCAACCACGCGTGCGCGCCGCGAGCTGCATTTTTTCTGTGAGCTGAAGCGCGATGATGAAGGCGAACTGCAGACGCCGCGTAAGGGTTCATTGCTGGAACGCATGTGGCCGGTCGTGCCGGTTGATGGATTGCAGATGTCCGGCTTGCCGGGCACGGAGGAAGCCCGCGAAACCTGGGTGCAACCTTTCATACAGCGACTGACCGCGCCCCCGGTCGCAGCTCCCGACCCGGTCAGCACACAGGTCGCGGTTGATGCAGAGCCTGACGAGTCGCAGGACGTCACCTTTGACTGGGCCGGTTCGGATGCCATTCGTCTCGGTCTCGTGGTGCATCGTTGCCTGCAACACATCGCGGAGCAGCAGCAACCGGACTGGCAGGATGCGGGCGCGATAGAACGAATGTTGCTCGAAGCGGGCGTCACCTCAGAAGGGCTGGCCACCGCTGCGGAGCGTGTTGCGCGCGCACTGGTCAATACGCGCAACGACAAAGACGGGCAGTGGGTCCTCGACGCACATGCAGACTCTGCCTGCGAGCTGCCGGTGGTGGTCGCGCGGCACGGCAAGGCGGAGACGCTGATCATCGACCGAACCTTTGTCGATTCAGAGGGTGTGCGCTGGATCATCGACTACAAAACCAGTCCGCACGAGGGCAGTGATATCGATAATTTCCTGGCCGAGCAGAAGCTGCGCTATGCCGAACAGCTGAGCGGTTACCGTGATGCGATGCAGGCACTCGAACCTGAGCGCACTATTCGTACAGCGTTGTACTTTCCGCTGCAGGGCCGTCTTAGCGAATACGACAATTGAGCGGTTATTCGAAGCTGCCGGCGAGTTGAAAAATCCGCGTGCCGTCCGGTTCGGGTTGTCCCAAAAAGCTCAGATTCCGCCGTAATGATTCGGCAGCCGTATCTCGCGCTGCGATGCGCGTTACGATCTCGTAATTCGCCGGCGGTGTCAGTTCCAGCGTGCCGTCGAGTTGCAGTGGCCCGCCCGTGTCCTGCAGTTTGCCAGTGACGGTGTCCGGAGCGGTTTCGGTATTGGAATCGAATTCAAAGCCGACATCGCCGATGAGTTGCGCCGCACCCCGACCCAGCATGGCGCTCGTCAGGTTAGTCAGTTGTCCGGTGCCGATCGCGTGCACCGGCCAGTTGTTCTCGAGTCGCAGTTCCTGAAAGTCCAGCTTGGCGGTGCCGCCGATACCCGGCGAGCCGAGCAGGGCATTTGCCTGACCCAGATCGAAGCTGCCTTTCACGTCGCGTAAGCGAACGGTGCCCAGCACGCTGACACTGCCGCTCGCGTTCAGGAAGCCGCCGCCCCAGCGCGTATCAACATCGCCGCCGAAGCGGCCAAGCAGCAGCTGCGAGAGTGCGATGTCCCACCTTGTGTTGCGCAGTTGCACGCCGCCGGCGCTGATGACTTTGGCTTCACCGCGCCAAATCGTGCCGGAGACACCGAACGCGCCGACACCGTCCGGTGCAAACCACGCAAAAGCGGTCGCGGCCGGAAAACGAGCCAGTATGAAGACACACAGCGCGAGAGCGCCGACCAGGGCCAGACGTCGGTAGTTATCCATTCGTCAGCCGCCGCTGCGCGTGAGTACCAGACTGACATTGACCCGGCCGGGCCCGGCCCGGTCGAAGTTCGCATTGCTTGCGGTCAGTCCGTAGTCGCTATTCAGGTCGCCCAGCCAGGTCACAAGCGCATCAAAAGGCGCGCCTTCGAAACGCAGCCGGACACTGGTGGACCCTTCGGGCTGGTTGCGCTTCAGGTAGCCGGCCAGTTGCTTCTCCCGTGTGGTGCGATCGATGATCACGACCAGCGACTGGGTCGCTGTGGCCGCCCCTCCGGCCGGCGCGGGCCCGCTGGTATCGACCTGGGCCGCGAGTTCCTGCAGGTTGGCGAGTTGCGCCCGTTTGTCGACAACGCGCGCTTCCAGTCCGTCAGCCTGTTGCAGTATCGGCTGCAACCCGAAGACCCAGATAGCTGCCACCAAAACAAAGATTCCGCAACCGATTACCATCAGTCGCTCGCGCGGTTCCAGGCTGTTTAACCAATCCTGCATCAGCCTGTGTCTCCCGCTTCGGACACGGAAATACGCATGCGCCCCTTGATGGTGTCACCGTCCGGGTTCGCCGACTGAATTTCTGCCGACAGTGAACCGTCCACAACAATGGCCTGACGCAGTTTGTCGAGTTCAGCAACGCTGGGCGCAATCAGTTGCAGGTCCATCTTGCCGTCACGGTAGCCGAGCGCATCAATACGAATCGCCGGTGCATTCGCCATTCCGGTTGATAGCGCTGCAAGCGCGTCCGCAAAACCGGTGCCGGCGGCAACAGCGGCCGCTTCCGGTGTGGTTGCGCCGAGTCGTGAGCGCAGCTGACCCCAGGGGTCGGTAGCCGGGTTCGCGTCAGTAAAGGTCGTGGTCAGCAGTTCAGTGGCCGCACTGTCGAGTGCGTCCTCTTCAGCACTCAGTTGCCACAGGTCGATGCCCGAGCGAATGAGTAGCAGCACAAGCAGCCCGCCCAGCAGTAATGCCGGGAATCGCCACTGCTCGATATCCACCGGCATTTCGCGTTTGGGGGCGTACGGCCCCTGCAGCAAATTGACGCCACTCTCGGTTGCAATCTGACTGGCCAGTCGCGGCAGCGCGCCGTCCGGCAAAATCTTCACATCGAGGCTGTCAACGCGCAGGCGCAGCATGTCCCAGATGATGGCGTAGCGTTCGTAGTCGCTGTCGCCGCAATACACGAGGATGTTTACCGGATTTGTCGTTGCGCCCGGGTCCGGCAGCGATTCGTCATCGGCCTCAGCTGGATCTTCCGCATCCACAGCAGCAATGTCATCCGCGGCTCCGGCCGCGTCGTCAACCAGCAACTCAAGCACCGGCTGCAGTGAGTCCGGGTCAGCGATCGTCGTGACGCCGTCTGCATCACGAATCATGATGTCATCGCCGTCGATTAATACCGTAATCGTGGAGGGCACCTGCGTGAGCGCATCACTTTCCGCAAACAAAGCGTCCGGTTTGATGCCGGCCGCGCCCAACCGTGCCAGCCATTCGGCGACAGTCTCGGTCGCCACGACCGCGACGGGAATCTTGCCATTCGCCGCTCTGGCGCCGAAGGCGAAGTGCTGGCCATCGACGTCGGCTGCCAGTTGCTCTTCAAGCGCAAACGGCAGTGCCTGCTGAATCTTGGCCTTGTTCTTGAGCGGAATATCCGCCTGCGTGCGTAAGACCTGATTGGCTGGTACCAGACCGACAATACGGCGCCCGTCACAGAGCGCCGCAGCGTCCTCAAGAGAGCCGCTGGTAACGCCGCTCAACGGTGCACCGCCGCTGTCGACGACGAGGCACTCGGCGGAGCGCTCGTCATCTTCCGGCAGTCTGATTACCAGTGTTTCAGCCATTAATTTTCCAACCCGTAAGCCCGCGCACGGGAGACGATATCACCCGTACCTCCGCGTTCTATGAGACTGTACATAGTCAGGGTCGAACTGCCAACGGTAACGATCACGCTCAGCTCAAAACAGTCGGTGCGGGCGCTGATATAGGGTTCCGCGGCCACAAAATCAGCCGTGCTGATACCCTGATTTTCCAGCTCGCTCTGAAAATTGTCTTTGTCGAGCGGCACTTCAACGACATATTCCGCAAGCGCTTCAGCGAAGCTGGGTGGCTGATCGGTGAGTGCTGCAATCACCTGTGGCGATGCAAAATTGAGATTCACGGGTGTCGTGCCGGTGGTATTGCCGCACCAGCCGGGCGGAATCGCGGTGATATGCGGTTGCAGGAAATCATATAAATCGCGCGTCATTCCGCCGATGGCCCGCAGCTCGCTGATGTCGACAAAAAAATCATTCGCGGTGCGATACGCCGGGTCCAGTGTCGTATAGGCGTCATCCTCTGCGCCCGCGTTGTAGGGATTAATGTCAGGGTCGATCCAGTCAATGATGCTGTCCAGTAGCTCTGTCGGAATGTCTGCGTCGCTGCTGAGCTGTGCGAACAGCCGTTCGAACTGTTGGCGTGCCGCAGCATTTTCGACCGAGTTCGCCACCAGATCGTTAATGTTTATACGGCTGTTCGCCGGCACAGCGATGCCGTAAAACTGACCGATTTCGATAGGTTCGTCACTGTCGGGTTCGTCGACGGTGACGACGCCGAAAAACTGGGTATTAAATTCGTTGAGCTCGGGTTTTGAATGACCGACGTCCCCGCCCAGATTTTTCAACACGGCGATGGCGGCGGTCTCTGCGGAAAGGGCAATTTCCTTTGCCGTCTCCATGTTGATGTTCGACTGCGTGCGTCGCATGCTGAGCTGGTTATCCCAGACCATTTTCGCAGCCAGCGCCGTGGCAATCGCCACCATGAGTATGGCGGTGATGAGCGCAACACCGCGTTGAGAGTGCGCGAATTTCGGTGCGCCGTGAATCACCCGGGAATCTCCACAATGCGCACGATTTCGCCGAACACCGTCGTTGTGATTCTGTAGCGCAACGCGTGTGGCATGACAGTGAACCCGGTGGTACCCGCCGGCGGCCAGTCCTGCACCCAATTGCCGGCGTCATCAAGAAACTCCACGTCGAAGTCGGTCACGCCTGTCAGCAATTCCTGCTCTTCGGGTTCATCGCCCAGTAGCGGATTAAGCACCGGCCAGGTCTCGAGATACAGTATTTCGTCATCTTCGTCGTAGCGATACTGCAGTCGTTGCAAATCGGCGCGGTTGCGACCCGCCGGATTCCGCCAGCCGGAGCGAACGAACCGCACCGTAATTCCGTTGTTGCGCTCGGTTCGTAACGCGAAATCACGATCACCGAGTTCATCGCGGGTCGAGCGCGGATAGGCCTGTGAGAAATCAGACTGCAGCCGGCGGACCGCCCGCTGCAGATCCTTCAGTTGACCGGCACGCTCGGTGACAATCTCTCGTTCTGCAATAAACCACTGCACGCCGCCGTACATGGCGGCCGCGAGGATGACGAAAATCGCCATCGCAATGAGCAACTCGATTAGCGTGAAACCACGTTGTATACGTATGTCGCTCACCGCTGCACGTCTTCGCGTGACTGATCGTCCGGCCGGCTACCCGGTGCCCCGATCAGATTGGGGTCAGAGCCGCCCGGTGCACCGTTGTTTGTGCCGAAGGACTCGGAGGATGTCAGCAAAGCCGCGCCCGAACTGCCCGAGCCACTGCCTGCACCCGTCGGGTTCGTGACCGGCACTGCCGATTGCAATTGTGTGATGACGACGTCGGGTTTGTCGGCGAGACTGACGCTGATATTGGCGAGCTTGATGGTGTCGCCGGCCGGCGAATCCTCAAACTCGATCACGTAACGCCATTCGAGTCCGGCCATTTCCACGTTGTCAGCCACGCGGTCACCGTCCGGCAGCGAGGTCGCCAACCGCAGTTCGGTCATCTGATTGTGTGCCACCCAGGTGGCGAAGGTTTTTTCCTGCTGCAGGGTGGTGGAAAACACCACCTGCTGGGCGCTGCCGTACATCGCCAGGAAGGCGATGACAACAATCGCCAGCGAGATCAGCACCTCGGGCAACGTAAAGCCGGCGGCGCTTCTAGTCATCGACATTCTCATTGTCGATGGTCAGCGTACCGTCGGTCTCCGCCGTCAGCGTGAGTCCGGTGTTCTCGAAAGCAGGGCGCAGCCTTGCCATGAAGGGCGGTTCGATTTCGCCGCTCGACAGGATAAAGATCTGTGGCTCGTATTCTTCCCGGGTGTCGCGTTCGTACAGCAGCACCATCTCGTCTTCATTCAATTCAAGGTCAACGGCGATGTCTTCGCCGAGATTGCGCGGGCGGAAGATGCGATCCTGTTCCATGACTGACCATTGCGTGTAGGGTCGGCCTTCCGCATCGGTCAGGAATCCGAGTACCGCAAATTCATAGCCGTGCTGGTAGAAAGTGAGGCCGATCTCGCGGCCCTGCATGGCCGCTTCTTCACTGGCAAGTTCAATCAGCGCTTCAAGGCGGCGCATGTCTTCCGCGCCCTGATCATCGGCAAAGCTGCCGACAGACAGGGTGAAAATAGAGACCATGACGCCGATGACAACAACGACGACCAGGATTTCGATGATCGTGAAGCCGCGGGCGCGGCTCCAGGCATTATTTTTGCCAGTTGCCGATATCGGCATCCATTCCTTCGCCGCCTTCCTGCCCATCACGCCCCAGAGAGTAGAGGTCATAGTCACCCTTCGTGCCGGGTGCCCGGTACTGAAATTCATTATCCCACTGATCTTTGGGAATGCTGTCGATGTAGCCGCGTTCGCGCCCCGGCGGGTTAATCAGCGCCTCCAGTCCCTGATCGGTGGTGGGGTAGCGGGAATGGTTCATGCGGTAGGTGTCCAGCGCGATTTCGAGGTTGCGCATCTGCACCCGAGTCGCTGTGACTTCCGCATCATCCAGCACACCGAAGATGTTGGGGGCGATCAGGCTGACGAGTATCCCGAGGATAATCACGACAACCATGATTTCGATCAGTGTGAAACCGCGTTGCAGGGCCTGACGGCCGGGGAATTGCTTCATGTGTGTACTCTCGTGTTCCGGTGGACTGCATCCGTGCGGCGTGGATGTTGCCAGAGTCCCGCAGGGGTGCAATACGTCACTCATGATTTCATACAAGTAAATTGTTAACAAGCAGTCGAAAGTTACTGAAATATTGTTAATAAGTGGAGTATACGCCCCTGCAGCCTTAGGCTGCACGGCGCCTGAATGCCGGCACTCACGCAAAATAAGCTCTTCGTTGCGCAGAAAGCCTGCCTGTATAATCGCGCCGCCGGTCAGGGGTACGACCCCATTTAGTCGGCCGAATTCGTCGCGCGTGATGTTTTCTGCGGCTTTTATTACGGGTTATCGAGGGTAATGAGCATTCATGAGTAGTAACGGATTGATAGACCGGTTCGGTCTGGACGGGCAGGTCGCTCTGGTAACGGGCGCAACGCGTGGCATCGGTAAAGCGATCGCTGATGATCTGGGTGCAGCCGGGGCGACGGTCATCGGTACCGCTACCAGCGAAGCGGGTGCTGCGGCCATCAGCGAACGATTCGCAACGGCGGGGGTCACAGGTCGTGGCGTGGTGCTCGACGTCTGCGACCGGGAAGCCGGCGCGGCGCTAATCAAGGATATCGCGAGTAACGAGGGCAATGTGACAGTGCTGGTAAACAATGCCGGCATCACACGCGATAACCTGATGATGCGCATGAGCAACGAAGAATGGGATGCCGTCATACAGACCAATCTCTCCAGCGTGTTTGCGCTCGCCAAAGCGTGCCTCCGGGGCATGATGAAGGCGCGCGGCGGTCGCATCATTAATATAGCGTCCGTGGTGGGCGCGTCCGGCAACCCGGGGCAGGCTAATTACGCGGCTGCCAAGGCAGGCCTGATGGGTTTCAGCAAGTCGCTGGCGCGCGAAGTCGGTTCGCGCAATATCACGGTTAATGTCATTGCGCCCGGATTCATTCAGACTGATATGACGGACGCGCTCGACGAGGACGCTCAGGAAGCGCTGGTGAGCCAGATTCCTCTGGTCCGGCTGGGGCAGCCGGAGGATATCTCCAATGCCGTGCTGTTTCTGGCATCGCCAGCAGGCGCGTACGTTACAGGCGTCACACTGCACGTGAATGGCGGTATGTACATGACTTAATGCGTAACTTAGAATACGCGCCATTGTGGTGGTTGGGCTGGTGGCCCACCCGAACCTTTTGGACTGGGAAGTTTATGCGGAACAGTCTTAACCAGGAAAGTTAGAAATATGAGCAACATTGAAGAGCAAGTTAAAAACATCGTCGCCGAACAGCTCGGTGTTAAAGGGGAAGAGGTCAAGAAGGAGTCATCGTTTGTTGATGATCTTGGCGCCGACTCGCTCGACACGGTTGAACTCGTGATGGCTCTGGAAGAGGAATTCGAAACCGAAATTCCTGATGAAGAAGCCGAGAAGATCACGACTGTTCAGCAGGCAATCGACTACATCACAAAGAACTCAGAAAGCTAATCGGGGCTCCGATTGGCGTTTCCATTGGCGTTTCCAAGCGCGGGACTAGTATGAGCAGGCGGCGAGTCGTCGTAACAGGCATGGGCACCGTTGCGCCTACCGGCAACGATACCGCAACGGCCTGGAACAATGTCGTTAACGGCGTCAGCGGTATCGGGCCCATTGAAGAATTCGATGTGTCTCGCTTCAGCACGCGTTTCGGCGGCTGCATCAAGGGTTTCGACGTAGAAACCATCATGTCGGCCAAAGAGGCCCGCAAGATGGATACATTCATGCACTACGGGATCGCGGCGGCCAAAGAGGCCATGGCGGATTCCGGGCTGGAAGTCACCGACGCGAACCGTAATCGCATTGGCGTCGCGATGGGCTCCGGTATTGGCGGCATCGGCACGATCGAAACCAACTACGAAAAATTCGTGGCGGCTGATCGTAATCCGAAGCGCATTTCGCCGTTTTTCGTGCCGGGCAGCATCATCAATATGATTTCCGGTCACGTCTCAATCGAATACGGTCTCGCAGGGCCCAACATCGCGCTGGTCACGGCCTGCACCACCTCCACCCACTGTATCGGATTCGCCGGCAGGACCATTGCGTATGGTGATGCCGACGTCATGGTCGCGGGTGGTGCTGAGCACGCCACAACGGCGCTCGGACTCGGTGGTTTCTGCTCGGCGAAAGCACTGTCCACCCGCAACGATGACCCGGTCGCGGCAAGCCGCCCGTGGGATCGTGACCGTGACGGTTTCGTGCTGAGTAACGGCGGCGCTTCGCTGATACTTGAAGAGCTCGAGCATGCCAAAGCGCGAGGCGCCAAAATCTACGCCGAGCTCTCCGGTTTCGGTATGAGCGGCGATGCACACCACATTACTGCGCCGCCGGCCGACGGCAACGGTGCAGCACGCTGTATGCAGGCAGCGATTGATGATGCCGGTCTTAACCCGGATCAGGTCAGCTACATCAATGCACACGGCACGTCGACACAACTCGGCGACAAAGCCGAGACGCAGGCCGTCAAATCGGTGTTCGGCAATGCCGCGGACTCGGTACTGGTCAGTTCAACAAAATCCACGACCGGCCATTTGCTCGGTGCGGCGGGTGCAGTCGAAGCCGTGTTTGCCGTCAAAGCGATTGAGACCCAGACGGTACCCCCGACGATCAATCTGGAAAACCCGGACGAAGGGTGTGACCTGGACTACGTGCCGGGCACTGCGCGTGAAGCTACCGTAAACGCCGCAATCAGCAATTCGTTTGGCTTCGGCGGCACCAACGGCAGCCTGCTGTTTACGCGCCTGCAGTAATACGGTAACCGGCGTGAACGCCGCGGATTTCGACCTGATCGGCCTGGCCCGACGCCACCCTGAGCGGTATCCCTTTTTTCTGGAAAGTATCGCCGCCGGTCCTGAACTGGCGCGCTACGATATTTTGTTTGCGTTCCCGCAGGCAACACTCGAACTGGGCGCAGACGGCCAGTTGACCGGGCCGGGCAGTGAAGGCTCGTCAGGCAACGAATTTCTGGCCGCGCTTGATGCCTGGTGGGCCTCCGAACGCCGGGACGATCTCGATGCGGATGCTGACAGTCCCTTCACTGGCGGCT
This sequence comes from Gammaproteobacteria bacterium, assembly GCA_013001905.1. GTDB lineage: Bacteria > Pseudomonadota > Gammaproteobacteria > Steroidobacterales. The sequence continues at coordinate 21,233 of JABDLC010000051.1, forward strand.
GGTTTCTGTACCTTGGCTACGAACTCGCTGAAGAAATCGAACCCACCCTGCGTCTGTCGCCGCACCCGCATCTGCCGGTCGCCTTTGCGACCCGGGTACCAGTCGCCGTGGTGCGCGACAAGCTGGCCGGCACGATGACTGTCGTCGCTGAGCCCGGCTATGCCGATGAAGCGGAACAAGCGCGCAAGGATCTGGCTGCACATGCAGGTGACAGCCGGGCACGACCTGTCGTTGCAGTCAGTATTGCTGAAGATGAACCGGCGGAGTTTCTGGCAGCCATTGCACAAGCGAAAGCGCATATCGCCGCGGGCGACATTTTTCAGGCCAACCTGTCGAGGTGCTGGCACGCGACGACGGATGAGCCGGTGCAGCCCACCGATTTGTACGCGCAGTTGCGTGCCACCAATCCGTCGCCGTTCGGCGGGCTGGTGCAACGGGACGACTTCGCGCTGGTGTCATCGTCGCCGGAGCGACTGATCCGGCGCCGGGGTGACCGTGTGGAGACCCGGCCGATTGCCGGCACGCGACCGCGCAGCGACAACGAAGAATCGGATGCCCGCACCGCTGAGTTGCTAAAAAACCCGAAAGAACGCGCCGAACACATCATGCTGATCGATCTGGAGCGTAATGATCTCGGCCGTGTGTGCGTGGGTGGCACCGTGCATGTGGATGAGTACATGGTGGTCGAGAGTTATTCCCACGTGCATCACATCGTGTCGAACGTGGCCGGTACCGTGCGTCCGGATGTGACGCCCGGGGCTCTGCTGCGCGCCGTGTTTCCCGGCGGCACGATTACCGGCTGCCCGAAGGTTCGCTGTATGGAGATTATTCAGGCGCTCGAACAGCGGCCGCGCGGCGCGTATACCGGCTCCATGGGCTATCTGAACCACACGGGCGATTGCGATCTGAATATACTGATACGCACGATGAGCGTTGTGGGCAATGAAATAGAGATCGCGGCCGGTGCCGGGATCGTGGCGGACTCCGACCCGCAGCGTGAGCTTGATGAAACCCGGGCGAAAGCCAAAGGAATGCTGCTGGCGTTGCAAGCTGAAGAGAGGTCGGCCGGATGAAGCGCTGGCTGGTGAACGGTGAACCGGACACAAATCTGATGCCGTTCGATCGCGGGCTGACCTACGGTGACGGTTTGTTCGAAACGATTGCTGTGCGCGCAGGTGAATGCCGCTTTTTCGGCGCACACTATGCACGTCTGGTCGTCTCATGCAGGCGTCTGAGTCTGCCTGTGCCGGCACAGGAAGGTCTGCTGGAAGGCGCGACTCAGCTAATCGGCAATGACGCTGACGGCACGCTGAAGATTATCGTCACGCGTGGTGCAGGTGCGCGCGGCTACCGCTTGCCGGATGATCCGCAACCCACCTGTATCATCGGCTTTAGCCCTGAAGCGCCGCCGGCCGTGCCGGACTCGGGTGTTCGCGTGCGGATCTGTCGGACGCCTGTCAGCGCCAATCCCGTGCTGGCGGGCATGAAGACACTGAATCGCCTGGAACAGGTAATGGCGAGGGCCGAATGGGATGATCCGGAGATCTTAGAGGGCATCATGCTCAACGTGCGTGAAGAACTGGTGTGCGGCACGATGAGCAATCTGTTTCTTGTGGCACGCGGGCAGCTGTGGACGCCGGTGCTGGATGAGTCAGGCGTGCACGGCGTTATGCGTTCGCAGGTGCTGGATCTTGCCGATGATCTCGGCATCCCGTGCACCGAACAGCGGTTAGCTGTGTCACTGCTGGATGAGGCGGATGACGTCTTCCTGACCAATGCGCGGGTGGGCATCTGGCCGGTTGCTGAACTGGATGGCCGTACCTATCAGCGCAATGATGTGACGCTGCAGCTGCGTCGCGGCCTGGCCGAGCGGGGGGTTATTGAATGCGCAGACTGATCGCCGTATTTGCCGTCAGCCTCAGCGGTCTGTTGCTTACCGCGCTGCTGAGTGTTGTGTGGGTGCGCGGTGTGATGCATGAGCCGCTCGCGTTGGCGGGTAACGAAGCTGCAGTTTTCCGTGTGCCGTCGGGCGCGTCCGCGCAGACCATTGCCACCGACCTCAATGCACGCGGCTGGTTGTCGCAACCCCGGGTGTTTTCACTGTGGGCGCGCTTCAGCGGTGATGCCGGCCGGTTGCGCGCCGGGGAGTACGAGGTGCCGCCGGGCACGACACCCGCGGAATTGCTCGGGCAGCTGGTTGCGGGCGCTGTCCGGTT
>JABDLC010000054.1 GCA_013001905.1 Gammaproteobacteria bacterium
CTCCGGCGCAGTTTCGATCTGATCCGCAGTTACTACGGTCGTGAACTCAGCATGGCCGCCGTACCGGCTGAGGATCCGCAGGTGTATGAGATGGTCAGTCGCGGCGATACCGTGGGCGTGTTCCAGATCGAGTCACGCGCACAGATGGCCATGCTGCCGCGCCTGCGGCCGGCCTGCTTTTATGACCTTGTGATCGAAGTGGCGATCATTCGTCCGGGTCCGATACAGGGGGACATGGTGCATCCCTACCTGCGCCGGCGTAACGGTAAGGAGCCGGTGACGTATCCGAGTGAAGCCGTGCGTGAGGTGCTGAAGCGCACGCTGGGCGTGCCGATTTTTCAGGAGCAGGTGATGAAGCTGGCAATGGTGGCCGCCGGTTTTTCGGCCGGGGAGGCAGACAGCCTGCGTCGTGCCATGGCGGCGTGGCGCCGGCGCGGCGATCTTGAGCCGTTTGAGCAGCGCCTCATCGACGGGATGCTGAGCCGGGGTTACAGCGAGGAATTTGCCCAGCAACTGTACCGGCAAATACTGGGCTTTGGTCAGTATGGCTTTCCCGAATCACACGCGGCGAGTTTTGCACTGCTGGTGTATGTGTCCGCCTGGCTCAAGCGTCATGAGCCGGCTGTTTTTACCTGTGCATTGCTCAACAGTCAGCCCATGGGTTTTTATGCGCCGTCGCAGCTAGTGCAGATGGCTGAGTCGCACGGTGTCGAAGTGCGCCCGGTCGATATCAATGCGAGTCAGGTGGAATGCAGTCTGGAGCGCGGCGAGTTTGGTAAGCCGGTGTTGCGGCTTGGTTTTAACCGCGTCAGCGGCCTGGCTCAGGATGCCGCGGTTCGTCTGGTTGAAGCCCGTGGCAACCGTCCGTTCGTGAGCCTCAGTGATCTGGCCGAGCGTGCAGGTCTGCATCGCGATGCGCATGGCGCACTGGCGGCAGCAGATGCATTGCAGAGTCTCAGTGGCCATCGTCACCGTGCGCGCTGGCAGGTTGCCGGCATAGAGAAGCGCTTGCCCGCGTTCGGCGTACCGGTGTTTGCCGAGGGCGAGCCGCTGCTGCCTGCGCCGGGCCCGATGGCCTCGGTTATCAGTGACTACGCCAGCACCGGTGTAACGCTGCGCGACCATCCCTTGGCATTGATACGAGACCGGCTCGACAGTCGTTGTGTGCAGGCCACTGCGTTGTGGGATTTACCCGACGGAGCGGCGGTGTGTGCGGCAGGGCTGGTGATTACGCGGCAACGGCCGGGCAGTGCGAAGAACGTCACGTTCATCACGCTTGAGGATGAAACCGGTTTTATTAATCTGGTGGTCTGGGAGCAGGTGGCAGAGCGTCAGCGGGAGGAGTGGCTGAATGCGTCAGTGCTGGGTGTGTACGGGCGGGTGCAGAAGCAGGACGGTGTGTTGCACATTATTGCCCGCAGGCTCGTCGATCAGAGTCATTTGCTGGCTGAGTTGCGCGTCAGCAGTCACGACTTCAGATGACGTCACGCTGACCTTGTTAACGTAAACTAGTCGAGGTCGTAATCGGCGAAATCCAGCAGGTCGTCGTGGCGGCGTTTGCGTTCTGCAATGGCCTCAAGACGGCGACGCAGGCGGCTTGAGGAGCCTTCGCCCTGCATGCCTTCAGCCTCAAACTCAGCGACCAGATCATCGACGTCGAATACTACGGACGCATCGCCTACAAAGTCATCCACCGGGCCCTGCGAGGCATACGCATCGGCATCGGAACCCTCGTCATCATCTGCGCTCGCTTCAAGCACATCGGTGTCGACGAAATCTTCTTCGGCATCCGTGCCGGCTTCGACGATATCGGCGTCGTGTTCGTCGAGTGCCGCGTCATCTTCGTTGTATTCCCACATGGCTCAACTCCTGTCATATCCATGTCGTTATGTAAGCAACATGAACCTGTATACGCTGATTTTTTACGCGCACAAGATGCAAAACAGGGGGTAACAACGGAAACGTGAACCACGTCACACGGTAAGTGCATAAACTGGGAAACATGCCCGCATTTAGCGGGTCACAGGCCTAGAGAACCAGTTGGTTCATCTCGAAGATTGGCAGCAACAGCGCAATCACAATCGCCAGAACAATGCCGCCCATGAATACAATCATGGCCGGTTGCAGGGTGTTGATGAGCGTGCCGATAAGGCCGTCCATCTCGCGTTCCTGCTGATCCGCAGCCTTGGCCAGCATGTCCTCCAGCTTGCCGCTGGCCTCACCGCTGGAGATCAGGTGTATGCACAACGGCGGAAACTGGCCGCCATTGCCGAGCGACGTCCCGATCGGCGCGCCTTCACGGATACGCAGCGTGGCTTCCTCAACGGATTCCCGCATCGGCAGGTTGGTAATGACGGCGCCTGAGATGCTAAGCCCTTCGAGCACCGGTACGCCGCTGCCGGTCATAATGCTGAACGTGCGCGTAAACCGCGCCGTATTGATGCCGCGCACAATGCGCCCGACGATGGGTAAACGCAGGAGCAACGCGTCCCAGCGTTGCCGCGGCCCGGGCTGTTGCAGCAGGCGGTAAAAACCGTACCCGGCAGCGATCAGCACAATGATCAGCAGCCAGCCCCAGTTCTGCACGAAGTCACTGGTCGCAATCAGCATCGCCGTGGGCGCGGGCAGTTCCTGACCTGTGTTCGTAAACACGCCGACGACCTTTGGCACCACGTACGCCATCATGACCGTGATGATCAGCAGGCAGAAGCCGAGCAATACAGAAGGGTAAATCATCGCGTTGCGGACAGTTTGCGTCAGTGCCTGACGGCTCTCTGTATAGTCCGCGAGTCGTTCCAGTACCGCGTCGAGATGCCCCGACTGCTCACCGGCTTCGACCGTCGCGCGGTAAATATCGGGAAAGGCACGCGGAAAATCACTGAGCCCGTCAGCGAAACTGTAGCCCTCGCGCACACGTGCACGCACACCGAGCACAATGCTTTTCATACGGGCGTTTTCGCTTTGTTCACCGATTGCCGCGAGCGATTCTTCAAGCGGCATGCCGGATTGCACCAGCGTGGCGAGCTGTCGGGTGAGAATCGCCAGGTCTGTGGCAGACAATCCGCCGCCCAGCGAAAAAGATTCCTGGCGCGATGATTCCTGCGCGGCCGACTCCGACACGCTGAGCGGCAGCAGGCGCTGTTCGCGCAGCTGCTGGCGCACTGCTTTGGCAGTGTCGCCTTCCATCACACCTTTGTGTTGTTTGCCGGCGGGATCGACGGCGGTGTATTCGAATGCGCCCACGCGTCGGCGCCTCAGTCGGCGCGGGTCACGCGCAGGACTTCTTCGAGCGTCGTGATGCCGTCACGGACTTTATCAAGGCCAACTTCCCGGATACCCGGTGTCTGAGTCCGCGCATACGCTTCCATCTCGTGCTCGCCGGCACCGTCATGAATCATGCGTCGCATCTCTTCGTCTATCGCAACCATTTCGTAGAGGCCACAGCGCCCGTTATAGCCCTGACCCGGCAGCTTGGTGTTGGCGTGGTAAAGCGTCGGCGCATCCGCGGGGTCAACACCGAGCAACTCGCATTCGTATTCAGACGCGGTGTAGGGCATACGGCTGTTTTCGTCGAGCACGCGCACCAGGCGTTGTGCGACCACGCCGATCAGGCTGGACGACAGCAAAAACGGTTCGACGCCCATATCGCGCAATCGCGTCACGGCGCCGACGGCAGTGTTGGTATGCAGGGTCGACAACACCAGGTGACCGGTAAGACTGGCCTGCACAGCAATCTCTGCAGTTTCCAGGTCGCGTATCTCGCCCACCATCACCACGTCGGGATCCTGACGCAGGATGGCACGCAGCCCGCGTGCGAAAGTCATGTCGACCTTTGTATTGACCTGTGTCTGACCGATGCCGTCGAAGTAATACTCGATAGGGTCTTCAACGGTCATGATGTTGCGCGTTTTGTCGTTAATCCGCTCCAGCGCCGCGTACAACGTCGTGGTTTTACCGGAACCGGTCGGGCCGGTCACCAGAATAATCCCGTGCGGGCGATGAATCAGACGGTCGGTAATCTCGCGCGTCTGCTCGTCCATGCCAAGGCCTTCAAGGCTGATCCGGCCCGCCTGCTTGTCGAGCAGTCGCATCACGACGCGTTCGCCGTGACTGGAGGGCAGGGTCGAGACACGCACATCCACAGAGCGGCCCGCAATCCGCAATGAAATGCGGCCGTCCTGAGGCAGCCGTTTCTCAGCGATATCGAGTTTCGCCATGACTTTTATTCGTGACACGACCAGCGGCGCAACCGCACGACGTGATTTCAGAATTTCCTGCATGACGCCGTCGATCCGCAGGCGCACGACAAGCCGGTTTTCATACGGCTCTATATGGATATCAGAAGCGTGTTCTTTAATCGCCGACGTCAGGATGGCATTGATCAGTCGAATAATCGGCGCATCGTCTTCGGCTTCCAGAAGATCAGACGGTTCCGGCAGGTCTTCGGCGACCTTCATCAGATCCGTGTCTTCTTCAATGCCCTCGACAACGCTGCGCGTGTTACTGCCGTCTTCGTAGGTTGCGCGGAGCAGCGACTCGAATTCCTCCCGATCGACGATTTCCACGTTTAGCGGGGTTGCGAGTGTGCGCCGGACTTCTGAGAGTATCGAAGGCGTGCTGCCACGACGCACGTACGTGCGTGTCGCACCGTCATCGTCCTGCTGCACGAGTACGCCATGCCGGCGGGCAAAGCCGAAGGTCAGCGGCGGCTGGACGGGCAGCGCCGCAGCGGGTATTTCAGCCGGGTTGGTGACCGGCTCGCCACTGTCCATCGTGGTGGCCATTATTCGTCAGTTGCGTCCTCGTCCATTGCGGTGTCTGCGTCGTCTTCGCTGCCGTCGTCGAGACCGCGCAGATCAAGCGCGGGTGTAATGCGCTCTTCAAGTTCCGGCAGTATCGGGCGGTCGACGTCACGGAAGTACAGGCCGCGGTCTTGCCGGTCAGCCTGCTGCAGTTCACGAATGAGGCGGTATTTTTCGTTGGTTTCAAATGCCGTCGCCACGCTGTCACGCAGAATCGTGGGCTTGATGAACAGCATCAGGTTGGTCTTGGTCAGCTGGACCTTCTCCGAACGGAACAGCCGGCCGAGCAGGGGGATGCTGCCAAGTATCGGCACCTTTTGTACCTGCTCTGTCATGTTGTCCTGTATCAGGCCGCCGAGTACGAGGATGCCTTCGTCCTCGACAATGACAGAGGTGGTCAGCGTGCGATTGGTAGTGACCAGATCGACGGCTTCGCCGCGTGCGGCTAGGTCGCTGATTTCCTGCTCCAGTTTCAACAGGACAGCGTCGCCCTCGTTGATTTGCGGCGTGATCTTCAGCTTGAGGCCCACCTGCTCACGCTGCACGGTCTGGAACGGGTTGACTGCACCGCCTGTGCTGCCGGTATTGGAGAAGCTGCCGGTCACAAACGGTACTTCCTGGCCGACGTTGATTTCTGCTTCTTCATTGTCGAGCGTCACAATGGTCGGTGACGACATGACGTTGGTATTCGAATCGGCCTCAAGCGCCTGTATTAAAGCGGCCCAGCCGCTGCCGCTTTCATTGATGCGGCCGATGCCGAACGTGCCGCCGTTATCAATAGGCGGAATCGTAGTCGCATCGCCGCCGGTAACCAGGCCGGCGAAATCGCCGATACTCGTGGTGAGGTCCGATTGCGTGATGCCGATAATGTCATCCGTGCCCAGCGCTGCCCAGGTAATGCCGAGTTGGTCAATGGTGTCACCAGACACCTCAACGATGATGGCTTCCACCAGTACCTGGGCGCGACGGATGTCGAGTTTGTCGATGACCGTCATCATCGAGCGCATGATCTTCGGCGGGGCCGTGATCACGAGCGCATTGGTTTGTTCATCGGCCCAGATCGTCACGTCAGCCGTTGCGGTTGGCGGGATGCTTGGGTCGCCCGAAGCATTCTGATACTGGGTTTCGAGTTTGGTCGCGAGATCAGCTGAGTCCGCGTAGCGCAAATAGCGCACCTGCGTATCGCCGCCGTCTTCAAGCGGTGTGTCCAGATGTGCGATCAGGGTGCGCATGCGCAGGCGATTATTCTTGTCGCCGCTGATCAGAATGCTGTTGGTGCGTTCATCGGCCACGACGGTAATCGCTTTGCCGCCTTCAGCGCCGCTGCCCTGCTGCAGGGCGCCGACAACACGCACCGTTTCAGCCGCAGATGCGTGCTCCAGACGTATCACTTCGTACTCGTCATCGCCTGACTGATCGATGCGTCTGACTATCGACAGTATGCGCTCAACATTCGCCGAGCGATCCGAAATGATCAGCATGTTGGATGCGGGATGCGCCGCAAGGTGACCATACTGAGGAATCAATGGGCGAAGTATCGGCACCAGTTGTGCAGCCGCAATGTTCCGCACCATCACCACCTGCGTGACGATGTCATCCGCACGGCGATTACCTGCCGCGGCGTTTTCCCAGCCGGGCATCTGTCGGGCGTTGGCATCCGGGAGGATCTTGATGACATCGCCTGACGGCACCGCGACAAAACCATACACCTGCAGAATCGACAGGAATGCTTCGTAAAAAGCTTCCGCCGACATCGGTGTTGACGAAATCATGGTGACCTGCGCTTTGACGCGCGGATCAATAATGAAATTTTTACCGGTGATAGCGCCGACGGCCTCGATGACCTGTGCGATGTCGGCATCCTTGTAATTGGGAGTAATGGTTGCCTGAGCGCGCAACAAACCCGGCAACAGCAACGCGACGCTCACAAGACCAAGCAGTAGCGTGCGCGCAAACGCGCCTGTGCGGGTCGGTTGTCGGAAAGCGCTATACATGTTCATCGGGTGGCACCCGGCGCGTTAATAAATTGCGTGGCATCCAGCTGCATCACCATCGGTGAGCCGTTGCGTTCGATAACGACGGTCAACTGGGATACTTCACCGATTGTGCGAAATACGTCCATGCTGCTTTGTATATTGTCCAGCTTGCTGCCATTAATTTCTGTGACGAGGTCCCCGGGCCGTAAACCCAGCGCTGAGAAGGCCCGCCGGTCGCGGCCGGGGTATATCCGGTAGCCCTTCAGCTGCCCATTCGGCATATAGGGCTGGGGCCGGATGATTTCAGTAATCGCGGGCGGGCTGCTGTTGCGGGCCGCCTGAGAGGGCATACCGCCGCTCACGCTCTTCGGCATCGTCAGCGACGACCTTGCCGTGCTTGTTCTGGCTGACTTCACATCCTTCGGCAGGCGCAGCGTTTCGTAGGCACCGCCGCGTTTCAGGATGACGCGATCGGGGAATACTTCATGCAGGGTGGCGCCACCCGGCACGGAATCCTCGATAAAAAAGACATTCGCCTTCTTTTTATCGTCCGCAATAATCGCGTGCGCAATGCTGTCATCGTTCGCAGCGACAGTGCCCAGTAGTTTCAGGTTAAGCCGCGTCTCAGGTGCGGTGACGGCCGCGGCAGGCGGGGGCTCGGCATTGGCTTCGCCAAACAGATGTGTATCAGCGATGGCCACGAAATTGATGCCTGAATTGGTCGATGCAGCCGCGATGGGAGCACTGCTGACCGGGACTCGCTCGCTCCAGTCGAACTCCGGTGTACCGGGCAGCACGGCCCACACCAGACCCGCCACGTGCCAGGCGATCACAATCACCAGCAGGCCGGCGACAACGCCCGGCAGCCACTGATTGGCACCAGCGGCAAGCTGCGCAGCCGATTGACCACGCAGAACCTCAATTCTCTGTGCAATTTCCACGAACCGGACTTTAAAGGTTTCCTGCGAACAATAGTGGGTAAGGTGCCAGATTTTCTCAGATCAGGCTGTTTTTGTCATAACGCATCATAATGGCTTGACCAGTGATTGACCACGCGGAACAGGGCTAAATTCCGCGGATATGGCAAATCAGTGAAACAAGGGCTGCGGGCAGGGCTAGAGTGACGCAAAGCAGGTAGAATGAAGGCTTGTGTGAACGGCCCGTGCAGGGACCCCAAGGCCATGTCTGCAGAAGAAGAGAACAATCCGCCGGAATTACCGGATATTGGGCGCGATCTTGTTGTCGAAGAAGCTAAACCGGAGCTGAAAAAGCCCCCGCTGTACCAGGTACTGCTGCTCAACGATGACTACACCCCGATGGATTTCGTGGTGGAAGTGCTGGAAACGATATTTGCTATGGACCGGCAAAAAGCCACCCGAATCATGCTGGAGGTCCATACCAAAGGTAAGGCGCGATGCGGCGTCTATACCTATGAGATCGCAGAGACCAAAGTGGCGCAGGTGACGAATTTCGCGCAGCAGCATCAACATCCGCTGCTGTCGGTAATGGAGGAAGTGTAAGCAACATGTTGAGCGCAGAACTTGAGTATTGCCTGAACGAAGCCTTTCAACAGGCACGTAATAACCGTCATGAATTCATGACGGTAGAGCACCTATTGCTTGCAATTTCTGATATTCCGGGTGTGGTCGAGGTGCTGAAATCCTGTGGTGCTGACCTGCCGCGGCTGCGGAAGGATTTGCAGGACCATATTGAAGAGACCACGCCACTGCTGGACTCGGAGAGCGAGCAGGAGGTGGCGCCGACACTGGGCTTCCAGCGGGTGCTGCAGCGCGCTGTCTACCACGTGCAGTCGGGCGGCCGTAAGGAGGTCACCGGCGTCAACGTACTGGTGGCCATTTTCGGTGAAAAGCAGACCCACGCGGTGTATCTGCTGAACCTGCAGGACGTCAGCCGGCTGGATGTCGTCAACTTTGTTTCTCACGGTGTCGGCAAGCAGGAAGAAACGCCCGGCGAAAGCGAGCCGCAGGCCGGCCCTGAGCTCGAAGCCGAAACGGTGCAGAGCCCCCTGGAGCAGTTCACGACCAATCTCAATGAGAAGGCCAAAGAGGGCCGGATCGACCCGCTGATCGGCCGCGATGCAGAGATTCAGCGCACCATTCAGGTGCTGTGCCGCCGCCGCAAGAACAATCCGCTCTATGCCGGTGAGTCCGGCGTGGGTAAGACTGCGCTGGCCGAGGGCCTGGCTAAACGCATCGTTGATGGTGAAGTGCCCGCGGTATTAAAGGATGCCACGATTTATTCGCTTGACATGGGCAGCCTGCTGGCCGGCACCAAGTACCGCGGCGATTTCGAGAAGCGCTTAAAAGGTGTGCTGGCGCAGCTGGCCAAAGATGAACACAGCATTCTGTTCATCGATGAGATTCACACGGTGATCGGTGCCGGTGCCGCGTCCGGCGGTGTGCTCGACGCCTCGAACCTGATCAAACCCGTGCTCGCCAACGGCGAACTGCGGTGCATCGGCTCGACGACCTATCGCGAGTATCGTCATATCTTCGAAAAAGATCACGCGCTGGCGCGACGCTTTCAGAAAATTGATGTCCTGGAGCCATCGGTGGAGGAGACCATCGACATCCTTAAAGGTCTGCGCGATAAATTCGAGGAGCATCACGCTACGTCGTACAGCGACGAAGCGCTTGAGGCGGCGGCCGAACTGGCTTCCCGGCATATTAATGAACGGCAGTTGCCGGATAAAGCGATCGACGTCATCGACGAGGCCGGTGCCAGTGTCCGTCTTCTCGAAGAGAGTGAGCGCCCCGATAAAATCGGCACGCACGAGATTGAGGAAGTTGTTGCGCGTATGGCGCGCATTCCTCCGAAAAGTGTGTCGGCATCCGACCGTGATCAGCTGAAGAACCTTGAGCGTGATCTGAAGCTCGTGATCTTCGGCCAGGACCCCGCTATTGAAGCGTTGTCCGCGGCGATCAAGATGGCTCGCTCAGGTCTGCGTGACGATGAGAAACCGGTCGGTGCCTTCCTGTTCGCCGGCCCGACGGGTGTCGGTAAGACCGAGGTCACACGCCAGATGGCGTACTGTCTCGGTATCGAACTGATCCGGTTCGACATGTCTGAGTACATGGAACGGCACACGGTGTCGCGTCTGATCGGCGCGCCGCCGGGCTACGTTGGTTTTGATCAGGGCGGCCTGCTGACCGAGGCGGTCAGTCGCAATCCGCATGCAGTGCTGCTGCTTGATGAGATTGAGAAGGCGCATCCCGAAGTCTTCAACCTGCTGTTGCAGGTGATGGACCACGGTACGCTGACTGATAACAACGGGCGCAAAGCAGACTTCCGCAACGTGATCATCGTGATGACCACCAACGCGGGCGCGCGCGAAATGAGCAGGGCGTCGATCGGCTTCACGCAACAGGATCATACATCCGAAGCGAGCGGCGCGATCGAGCGGCTGTTCACGCCTGAGTTCCGTAATCGCCTGGACGCGACGATTCAGTTCAACGAGCTGAAGCGCGATTCGGTGCTTCGCGTCGTTGACAAACTCGTGGTTGAGCTTGAGTCACAGCTGGAAGACAACAACGTGACGCTGGAGCTGGATGATGCTGCCCGCAAGAAGATTGCTGACGAAGGTTACGACCCGAAAATGGGTGCGCGACCGATGGCACGGGTGATTCAGGAGAAGATCAAACGGCCGCTTGCTGAGCAGTTGCTGTTTGGTGATCTCGTTGATGGCGGGCACGTAGTCGTTATTGTCAATGACGACGATGAGCTGGAGCTTATCGCTACGCCCGATACACGGCAGATTGAACACATCGCCGATGATCAGCCCGACGAGCCGGAAACGACCCGTTAACTAGTCAGATTCGAATCAGCCAGATTAAAAAGTGAGGGAATAGCGATCTATCGTGCGCGATAGATGATGCGCCCTTTGCTGAGATCATAGGGCGTGAGTTCCACCGTGACGCTGTCGCCGGTGAGAATGCGAATGTAATGCTTCCGCATTTTGCCCGAGATATGGGCAGTCACAACGTGACCGTTCTCGAGTTCTACCCGGAACGTTGTATTCGGCAACGTCTCAATGACGGTGCCTTCCATCTGAATGGCTTCTTCCTTTGCCATGGTGCTCTTAGCGTATCCTCTGTTTGGGGCGCGAATTGTGCAAGAACCCTCTGCGCTTAGCAAGTTTGCAGCAGGCGCGCAGGCAGTGGTTCTGCGGCTGTTCAGACAGCCCTCAGCCCGGCCAGTTCCGTTGCGTCCCGGTCCTTGAACGACCAGTCGGGAAGCGGGGCGGCTGTTGCGGTCAGCTCAGGCAACCGGTCCAGAAAGTCATTGCGGTTAAGCAACTGCATGCCGAAGCTCTTGAGGTGCTCTGACTCCAGCTGACAGTCGATCACTTCGATGCCTTCCTGTCGTGCGATCCAGACAAGCGCGCTCAAGGCAACTTTTGATCCGCTGGTGCGGGCGGAGTACATCGACTCGGCAAAGAAAATTTTGCCCAGCCGCACGCCGTACAATCCTCCGGCCAGTTCACCGCGATACCAGCTCTCGATGCTGTGCGCGTAGGCGGCAGTATTCAGTGCGTTAAAAGCGCGCCGCATATCGTCCGTAATCCAGGTGCCGTGTTCGCCGCGATTTCTGCCGCACTCGTCGATGACAGTTGCGAACGCCTGATTCAGCGAATACCGCCAGTGCCCGCGGCGTAGTTCACGAGCGAGCCTGCGAGCCATGTGAAACTGCGCGGGCACGATAATTGCGCGCGGGTCCGGTGACCACCACAACACCGGCTGATCGTCGTTGTACCAGGGGAAAATACCGCGTTGGTATGCAGCCAGCAGGCGCTCATTGCTGAGGTCGCCGCCGATTGCAATCAGTCCGTCCGGGTAACCGAGTGCGATACCCGCATCCCTCGGGTCAGGAAAACTGTCCGGCGCGTCGTGCGGCCCGATGTTGCCGACCCGGAAGCCCATCGTCAGAGATTGCCGGTGTCGCGCTTATAGGGCACATGCTCATCGAGCACATCCATGTAGCGATCGATATGGCGACGTTCCTGATCGAGATAGTTATCGATCGCCGCCGCAAACTCAGGGTGCGACAGCCAGTGCGCCGACCAGGTTTCCGCGGGCACGAAACCCCGGCTTACCTTGTGCTCGCCCTGAGTACCCGGCTCGAACACCTGCAGGCCCTGTTGTATGCAGTAGTCGATGCCCTGGTAGTAGCAGGTCTCGAAATGCAGCGAGTCCACGAACGCGTCCGCGCCCCAGTAACGTCCGTACAGGTGCGTATCACTGCGGAAGCAGATGGCGACACCCACGAGTTTGCTCTCCTGATAGCCGGCAAACACGACGACACTGTCAGGCGCCGCTGCACAAATGCGCGTGAAGAAGTCACGATTGAGATAGGGCTCCCGTCCGCGACGCAAAAACGTCGCGGCATACAGCGGCATGATCTCATCCCATAACGCGTCGGTCAGATCGTGGCCCGTCAGGGTGCGGAACTGGATACCCGCTTCACGAATCCGTCGCCGTTCGCGACGTGCCTTCTTGCGTTTGACCGATGTAAAGGTCGCAAGAAACGCATCGAAGTCTGCGTAGTCGCGATTGTGCCAGTGAAACTGGCAATCCTTGCGCAACAGCAGCTGATCCTCGCGCACGGCATCCAGCGAGTCACGATCCGGAAACAGCACGTGCAGTGAAGATGCCTCGTTGCGTCCGGCCAGTTCCCGGGCTTCATGCAACAGCAGGTGACTGACGGTTGCATCGGCACCGTCAGCCAGCAGAATGCGCGGGCCGGTCGCCGGTGTGAAGGGCACGGCTGCAACGAGTTTGGGGTAGTAGGCGAGGCCGGCGCGCTGGTATGCACCCGCC
>JABDLC010000109.1 GCA_013001905.1 Gammaproteobacteria bacterium
CGTCAAGGCTTACACCGATCACGACGGCATCGATCGCCTCGAAGGCCTGAATATTGTCGCGGAACGACTTGGCTTCAGTGGTACAGCCGGGCGTGTCATCTTTGGGATAGAAATACAGGGCGACCCACTGACCACGATACTGGTCTAAGGTATGCCATTCGCCATGCTGATCCTGCAGCCTGAATTCCGGAGCCGGCTGGCCGACCAGTGATGCTGCATAGCCCGGGGCAGCCAGCAGCAGGGCGAGCAGGGTGGCAGGCAGTTGTGTAGCTTTCATGACGGTGTCCTGTGGGCGGCGGGACAGAATATCATGGTGGGGGCGGCCCGCCGGGCCCGTGACGGGGTTCCTTGTCGCTGCGCAGGTCGTATGGTTTCATTAACACTTGATTTGATAGGGTTCCCGCGTGGTTCAGGAAGACCGGAAAATTGTGAGCGGCAGTGCAAATAGTTGCACGAACGCGCTCGTGCTTCCGGGTGGCGGTGCCCGCGGCGCCTATCAGGTGGGTGTACTCAAAGCGGTGGCCGAGTTGTTGCCGCGTCGCGCACCCAGTCCTTTCAGAATACTTAGTGGCACGTCGGCCGGTGCAATCAATTCGGTTGTGCTCGCGTCGCGCGCACGACTGTTTCATGTCGGCATCGCAGAGCTGGAACATGTATGGCGTGATTTTCGCTCCCAGCACGTGTTCAAAACAGACGCCGGCACGCTGTCGCGCAATAGCCTGCACTGGTTGCTGACACTGGTCACCGGTGGTCTCGGCCGGCAAAACCCGCTGGCGCTATTCGATAATGATCCGTTACGGCAACTGTTGCGGCAGCGAATCAATTTTGACGCGATTGAGAAATCCATCGACAGTGGCTACATCGACTCAGTGTCGGTTACGGCTGCGGGTTACAGTTCCGCCCGCTCGGTAAGTTTTTATCAGGGCGCCGAACATATCGCGCCCTGGCGTCGCGTGCGGCGTATTGGCCGGCGCGAAGATATAGACCTTGAGCACCTGATGGCGAGCATCGCCGTGCCTATCGTCTTTCCGTCGGTGCGGCTGGGGCAGGAATACTTCGGCGACGGCGCTATGCGCCAGGCCACGCCTCTGTCACCCGCTGTGCACCTGGGCGCGGATCGCATACTGGTGGTGGGCGTGCGCAACGAAACGATCGACCTCCCGGACCCGGTTGGCACAGAGCCGACGTATCCCAGCCTGGGTCGGGTGGCCGGCTACATGCTCGATGCCTTGTTCATGGACGGTCTGTCTGCCGATCTCGAGCGCATGGCGCGGATTAATACCATGCTGGGGCAGCTGGCCAACCCGCACATTAAAGGTGACGAAGGTGAACTGCGCACAATTGAAGCGTTCGTCATGTTGCCCTCGGAGGACGTGCGGGAAATCGCCGCCCGTCACCTGCATGAAATGCCGCGCGGCGTGCGCCTGTTGCTGAGCGGGCTGGGTGCGATGAACAAAGGCGATATGCAGCTGGTAAGTTATCTGCTCTTCGAGTCGGGCTTTACGCGCGAACTGATCGAACTCGGCTACCGCGATGCGATGGAGCAGCGCGATGAGCTGGTGACCTTCCTGAACGGCGACCCGATGGAGTCAGAGTCCGGCATCTTCGGCTGGCGAGACCTGAGTCAGGAGTACACACAGCGTCTGCCGGTGCTCAAACTGGCCGATCAGGAAGGCGGATAGATTTGGCGATCTGCGCGGTGCAACGCGGGGAGCCGCTGCAACTCAGGTCAGGAAGATAGCGCCGAGCCCGAGAAAACTCGCGAAACCGACAACGTCCGTCACCGTCGTTAACACCACGCCGCCCGCAATGGCGGGATCAATATTGATTCGCTGCAGAATCACCGGCACCAGAAAGCCTGCGATTGCAGCAATGATGAGATTGAGCGCCACCGCAGCTGCGATCAGCAGCGCGATTTCGGGCCCGCTGAAGAATGTCACGGTAATTATGCCCACCACAACCGCCCAGACCAGACCGTTCAGCACGCCGATCATGAATTCTTTCATCATCAGCCAGCGCGCATTCGAATCATTGACGCGTCCCAGTGCCATGCTGCGCACCATGAGCGTCAGCGTCTGGGTGCCGGCAATGCCGCCCATACTGGCGACAACGGGCATGAGTACGGCGAGGATCACCAGCTGTGCCAGCGTTGCTTCGAACATGCCGACGACAGCGGCGGCCAGAAATGCAGTCGCCAGGTTGATGCCGAGCCAGACGGCGCGCCGTCGCGCGCTCGTGGTTACCGGCGCAAAGATATCGTCTTCTTCATCAAGGCCGGCCTTGCCGAGAATTTCATGATCGGCCTGCTCGCGAATCACATCGACCACGTCGTCGACAGTGATTTGGCCAATCAGACGTCCGTCATCATCAATTACCGGCGCGGTCACGAGGTCTTTGTCCTGAAACAGCTGAGCGACTTCTGTCGCGGAGGTGTCCGCAGTGATGCCCGAGATCCGCGTGTCCATGACTTCTTCGACGAGTTGCTGCGGGCTACTGGTAAGCAGCTTGGTTAATGACACGCTACCGACGTACCGCTCGTTGCGATCAATAACGAAGATAGACAGGGTGTTGTCGGGAAGTTCGGCATCGCGGCGCAGGTTATCGAGCACATGCTCGAGTGCGTAATAGCGACGCACCGAAATTGTGGCCGGATTCATCAGGCCGCCGGCGGTATCCTCCGGGAATGACAGTACGACCTCAAGACGCTCACGTTCTTCATCGTCGAGCGAGTCGATGAGCTCTGTGGTCTTGTCTTCCGGAAGGTCAGCAACCACGTCCGCGAGGACGTCGAGCTCCATGCCCTCGGTTGCGGCCCTGAGTTCAGCCGTGTCCATGTCTTCCAGAAGACCGGACCGGACTTCGTCATTCAGCTCAGCGAGAACGTCGCCGCTGTCATCCTCCTCGACCAGGCCCCAGACCACGTCGCGCTGTGCCTGCGGCAACGATTCGAGTGCCAGCGCCACTTCAGACGCATGCATATCGCGGATGAGTGCTTCTGCGGTGCCGGGATCGCCCTGATCCAGAGCTTCGTTCAGCAGGTCGAGATCGCTCTCTTTGGGGAGGTCTGCTTCCATGTCGATCACCACTGCGGGGCAGGGCCCGCTACCTACTTGAGCTGATTATGCCGGATTAGCACTCCGGCGTAATCCTCGCGCAGCGCAGCCGAGATACGCTCAGCCAGATAGACTGAGCGGTGCTGCCCGCCGGTGCAGCCGATCGCCGCCGTCAGGTAATTGCGATTGTGGGCGATGTATTCCGGAATCCGGTTGCGGAGAAAGCTCAGAATGTCCTTGTAGAGCCGTTCGGTGACATCATTGCCGCTCAGGAAGTTGATGATGTCCGGGTCTTTGCCGTTCTGTGCGCGGAGCTCCGGTTCCCAGTACGGGTTCGGAAGACAGCGCACATCGAAGACGAAGTCGGCATCGTAGGGCACTCCGTTTTTGAAACCGAAAGACTCAATCTGGATGGACAACTCGGTCTGATCGCCCGCCAGGCGCTGGCGCAGTGTCTCGCGGAGTTCGTGAATGCTGGTGGTGGTCGTGTCGATGATCAGGTCAGCCGCGTAGATCACCGGGCCCAGCAAATCACGTTCCTCGGAAATCGCATCCTGAATACTCATATTGTCATTGCGTAACGGATGCCGGCGGCGTGTTTCGCGATAGCGCTGCAATAACACCTGATCTTCTGCATGCAGGAAAACGATTTCGCAGGTTACGCCCTGATCATTCAGCGTATTCAGAAGTTCGGGCAGTGACTGCAAATCAGCCGCGCGATTGCGCGCGTCAACGCCAACCGCCATGTTGTCATAGAGCGCGTCACGCGCCTCGATGGTTTCTGTGATCAGCCCGCCCAGCAGGGCGGCCGGCACGTTGTCGATGCAGTAGAAACCGAGATCTTCGAGTACATCCAGCGCGACAGATTTTCCAGAACCTGATAATCCGCTGACAATAATC
>JABDLC010000152.1 GCA_013001905.1 Gammaproteobacteria bacterium
GGTGTTGCCGATGTGTTCAACCCAAACCCGGTTATTGCACTGGGTGACCATCGCCCGTTGCTGACCAGTCGGGGAACACCGCGGGTACCGCCCGAGGCCGCGTATGAACGTGTTGAACTGCACGACCTTAAAGGCAACGGCAAACTCGACGGCAAACACGTCAGCACCCGACTTACCCCGAACCGGGTGCACGATGCTGAGCATGAGTACTTGTTGTGGAACGACGACGAAGGCTTTGAAGAAGTCATGGTGTACTACCACGTCGATCAGGCGATTCGTTATCTCGAAAAGCTCGGCTATACCGGGCCGGCTGCGATTTTTGACGAGCCTGTGATTGCGAATGCACGCGCGACCGATGAGGATCAGTCGTGGTACGACCCCGGTTCCAAAACCCTGAGTTTTGGCACCGGTAACGTCAACGATGCCGAGGATGCAGAAACCATCCTGCATGAATTCGGGCATGCCATGCAGGATGCCATTTGCCCCGACTTCGGCCAGTCATACGAAGCCGCCGCCATCGGCGAAGGCTTTAGTGATTATTTCGCTGCCAGTTTTTTTGCCGAGCGCAAGAAAAAACCCTATAAAGCCGCCGTCATGACCTGGGATGCAATCACCTATAAAGACTTCGATCCGCCATCACTCAGACGTCTGGATGGACAATTCACTTACAGTGACATGCGCTGGCAAAGGGATCACGAACACGATAACGGCAGAATATGGGGCGCAACCCTGTGGGACATCCGCAACAACGTGGGGCGCCGGGTAGCCGACAAAATCATCATCGAAAGCCACTTTCAGCAGGACGGGTTTACGACCCTGGCACGCGGGGCGCGGGCTATTCTGGACGCGGACAGGCATCTCTATCGGAATCGGCACCGCAAAGCTTTACTGAAAATTTTTAAGGCACGTAAGATTGGGCCGGTAGATTTTTGATACACGACGTCAGGATTACCACTCATGACCGCACTCAACCTTTCCGCCGAAGAACTCCTCACCACCACCCGCGCGGTGCGCAAACGCCTCGACTTCGACAAGCCGGTCAGCGAAAGCCTGATCAGGGAATGCGTGGAAGTCGCGCTGCAGGCGCCCACCGGCGGCAATACGCAGGGCTGGCAGTTCGTCGCCGTGTTCGATGCCGCCAAGCGTGCAGCACTCGCTGAGCTGTACCGCAAAGGCTGGGCCAAATATAAAGAGGCGAACGGCTCTGTGTTTGACCACGCGAAAAAAACCGAGGCCGGTAAGGCGCGTGATCAGATGGTACGGGTCGCCCGCTCTGCCGATTACCTCGCCGACAATCTTGAAAAAGTGCCGGTGCTGATGATTCCGTGCATTCCCGGCCGAATAGAGCAGATGGGTCCGGCCGGCAATATCGCACTGGCGAGTGTGTATGGCTCGATCCTGCCGGCTACCTGGAGTTACATGCTGGCCGCGCGCAACCGCGGCCTCGGCACCTGCTGGACCACCGTGCACTTAATGCACGAAGAAGAAGCTGCCGACATCCTCGGCATTCCCTATGCAGGGATCACGCAATGCGCGTTGATCCCGACCGCATACAGCATCGGCACCGAATTCAAACCCGCGCAACGCAAGCCACTGGAGGGCGTGCTGCATATCGACAGGTGGTAAGAGGCCAGCAAGCCAGATGAAAGAAAAACCGTGCACGGCACGAGCCGCTTCCAAATAAGTCGGCTCAGTCTTTGCGGGCGGGCACTGCTCGCCGTGACCAGAATTCTGCGCCGAAAACGGTCAGCAGTAACGCGGCGGCTACGGCCGCAATCACTTCAGCTGGCAGAGAGACGAGGCCCAATGCCACTCGTAGCGGCGGCAACGTAATGGTCAGTATCGACAGCAGCACGCCCAGCACAACAATGATATTCAGGACTCGATTCGGCGCTGGCGTACCGGTTAGCCGGCGTGACGGATACGCAAAGGCCAGCTGCGCCAGGGATTCATAGACGAAGACAGCTGTCTGCGTAATCGAGCCGACGTAACCGAAAACCGGTAACGCAAAAAACAACGCGAGTCCGAAAACAGCTTTGATGCCGCCGGCGGCCAGGATGAAATTTGCATCCGCGGCGGCGATCAGCGGTGCAGAAGGCGCCCTGGGCAGCTGACCTAGTACGCCAGGATTGCGATCGAGGCCCAAAGCTAGCGCCGGTGGTCCGTCGGCCAGGACGTTTATCCAAAGCAACTGCACTGCAAGAAGCGGAACCAGCAGGTTACCCGCTTCGTCGCGCAGGTCAATCAGCGCGGCACCGGTAACGCCGACTGCAACAAGCAGCACAAGCGCCGCATTTGTCGAGAAAAGAAAGCGAATGAACTTGAGGATGTTGACGTAAATACTGCGCCCCTCTTCGATGGCGGCAGTGATCGTGGCGAAGTTGTCGTCGAGCAGGATCAGGTCCGCGACTTCCCGCGTAACGTCGCTACCACGCTGTCCCATCGCGATGCCGATATTGGCGCGCTTTAGTGCCGGCGCGTCATTGACACCATCTCCGGTCATGGCGACGATTTCACCTTGCGCCTGCAGTGCTTCGACCAGCGCCAGCTTATGCTCAGGGCTGACCCGTGCAAAAACGCTGACGTCTCCGACAAGCTGCGCGAGCGTTGCAGGATCAGCACTCTCCAGCTCGATGCCCGTCATGACCCCGGTTGATTCGATACCAATGGCTTTGGCAATCGCACGCGCCGTGCCGGGATGATCACCGGTAATCATCAATACGCGAATGCCGGCCTGCCGGGTTTGCCGGATGGCATCAGCAACTTCCGGACGGGGCGGATCCCAGAGCCCCACTATGCCCAGCCAGTTCAGCGACTCCTCAGTTTCACTCGGCGCCCAGGCGAGGCCGAGCACCCGATTGCCCGCTTCCGCCGCAGACTCGATCCGTCCGAGCCAATCGGCTTTTTCGTCGGGCGACATACCGCAGCGTTCCAGCAGCACCTCGGGCGCGCCCTTCAGATACGAGTTGCAATCACCCGCCTCGTCGCGGACGGTCGCCCGCATGTATTTCCAGGCCGGATCAAACGGCCGCTCCGAAACTCGCTTGCAGCGAGTTCTTGCTGTGGCCGGGTCGAGGCCCTGCCCGGCGGCATACCGATACAAGCCGATCTCAATAGGGTCGCCCGACTCACTGTCGGGCTCAGCGTCTGCCGCCAGCGCCATCGCCAACAACGCGCGCTCCGGATCCGGTGAGTCGAGAGACCGAACTATCATCTTGTTTTCGGTCAGCGTCCCGGTCTTGTCGGTCGCAACCACAGTCACCGAACCGAGCGCTTCGACCGCGGCAAGCCGTCGCACCACCGCCTGTCGCGACGCCATGCGCTCCGTGCCGAGCGCCAGCGTCAGCGTCAGTACCGCGGGTAATCCCTCGGGCACTGCCGCAACGGCGACCGCAACCGCAAACAGAAGCACTTCGTCGAGCCGGTCAATGCCCTCGAGCCCGACACCGGCGACCACCAATACAACCGCGAGCGCTGCAACCCACTGGGCAACACGATGGCCAAAGTGAGTCAGTCGACGCTCAAGCGGCGTCGACTCAGCCTCGACTCCGGCCAACAAGCCGGCGATCTTGCCCATGGCAGATGCAGATCCGGTGCGAGTCACAGTCAGCCACGCAAGCCCGCGAACCGAGATGGTGCCGGAAAAAACCTCCTCGCCGACCGCGCGATCAACCGGCACCGACTCTCCCGTCAGCATCGACTCGTCGACCAGCAGTCCCTGCCCCCACTCGATCACGCCGTCGGCCGGAATACGGTCGCCTGACTCAACGCGCGCAAGGTCGCCCGGAACCAGCGCGGCCGCGGGAATCTTTAAGAGCTCACCGCCGCGGCGAACCCAGGCCGTCGGCGCTGCCAGCGCATTGAGCCGGGCCAGCGCATCCTCTGCCCGATACTCCTGCCAGACGCCCATGACGGTGTTGAAAGCGAGGATGACAAAAATGGCCAGCGATTCTATTGGCCAGGCGTTGGCGCCCTCAAAGACCCAGGTGGCCAGATCAAAGAACAGCGCAAATAGCAGAATGTAAATAATCGGACTTTGCAGCTGCCGGACTGTCCTGAGCCACCACGGCTGTCGCCTGACTGCGGGCAGTTCATTGGCGCCGTGCTGGGTCAGCAGGCGCGCTGCTTCGGCCGCACTTAGCCCACCGCGCGAAAACTCACCGCTCGAGGCCGTGTTGACCGAAACGGGATCCTCACGCTGCATCGTGTTCGCCTGCGTGCAGCCGGTCAGTCACCGCGGATGACACTCAACGAAATTTCATTGCCGGAGCTGACGCCGTTCTCATAACAGCTCACGTTTTCCATTGTCGTTGTGGCGATCGATATAAGCGCTTCATGAGTAAAAAAGGCCTGATGCCCGGTTATCAGCACATTGGGAAAGGTCAGCAGGCGCGCGAAAACATCATCAGCAATGATGTGATCTGAAAGATCATCGAAAAACAGGTCAGCCTCTTCTTCATAGACATCCAGACCGAGATGACCGATACCGCCGACTTTCAAGGCCGCAATGACAGCTTTGGTATCAATTAATCCACCGCGGCTGGTATTGATTAGCATCACGTTGTCACGCGTATGACTGATGGCTTCCGCATCGATCAGGTGATAGGTCTCCGGCGTCAGAGGACAGTGCAGGGAGACGATATCAACCGTCTGCAGCAAAGTGCGCTTGTCCGCGAATTCGACATAGCTGGGTGCATCATTCGCATCCACAAACGGGTCGCATACCAGCACCCGGCAACCGAAACCATGGAGAATGCGAGCAACAACCGAGCCGATCGCACCAAGCCCGAACAGACCGACTGACTTGCCGTGCAAATCAAAACCGAGAAGCCCGTCGAGCGCAAAATTACCTTCACGAACGCGTGCGTGCGCTTTCGGGATGTGACGATTTAGCGCGAGAATCAGTGCGAGCGTATGTTCAGCGACGGCATAGGGAGAATATGCCGGCACTCTGACGACCGTAATACCGGCTGCATCGGCAGCGCTCAGATCGACATGATTGTAGCCGGCGCTGCGCAGCGCGATAAGCCTCGTGCCGCCGGCGGCCAGCGCCGCGACAACATCCGCGTTGACATCGTCGTTCACAAAAACACAAATCGCCGGGAAGCCCTCCGCGAGCCGAACGGTGTCGCTCTCCAGGTGGGCGTCCATAAATACCAGCTCGTGGTCCTTATTGGCGCGCTCCAGATAATCACGGTCGTAACTGCGGGCACTGAAAACGGCGATGCGCATAGTGTTAATCCTTTGGCGTTGCTGAGCAGCTGCCGGGGAAGATTAACAGATATTAGGTAATATCAACGGCGGGACACCCCTGTCAGCATGGCTTTGCGCCTTATTTAGACAAAATACGACTTACCCTCACAGCCGTGCGAAAATAGCGGTGTAGAAACACAAAACAACAAATAAACAGAAAAAGAAATGGCGCACCGATGGTATCGGCGACGCCATCAAACCAATGCGGCAAGTTATAGACATTAAGCGCGCGATTTCGTGTGCAGTGCTGATGGCACTGCTCAGCGGTAGCGCGTGGGCGGAGCCCGAACGTGCCGGCTGGTTTGACCGGTGGATGGCGCCGTATCACTACGTGGATTCGGCCTCGCTGCGATTGCGGGCGGCAACCACGCGGGCTGATCTGATTACCGCCGTGCAGCAGGAATTGAAGACACGCGGTTACTACACCGGCGAACCGGACGGCTACACCGGCCCGGAAACTCAGGATGCCGTACGTCGTTTTCAAGAGGACGCGGGCGTGCGGCCCACCGGCCGCATTGATTCATCGTTGATTGATCAGCTGGAACAGCGCGCGATGTTGCGGCCGCGGTTTCAGCGTGCTCGCTACGACTACGATCAGAACACCTACTCAGCCATCGGTGATGCACAGTTTGAACTGGCACGCATGGGCTACTACGACGGCCCAATCACCGGCGTGTTGAACCCGGCGACCCGCGCTGCGATTCGACTGTACCGCTCCAACCCCTACAACCAGCCCGATGTGAACACGCGTGCATTCGCCCGCGGCACTGCACCCGGATACGGGTTCTGGCGCGACTACGACACAGCTATCGCGCCGCTCGGGAATGAATTCGAGGGCGCGCCGGCCACCGAACTGGCGGTCGACGCTGAGCTGCAACAGCAATGCGGGCTGACCGCGCTCAGCAGCGGCGATGAGCTAAGGGCCTTACAACAAAGCAACGCCGCCATTCGCGGTACCGACAGCACTGCACAGGAAAAGCACTGCGGCTTCTTTACCCGTGGCCTGGTGCACCTCGCGCGCAATGATGCTGAAGCAGCGATCGATGACTTCAGCAGCGTATTGCGGTTGGCACCGGAGTCGGCCGAGGCCTATTACAACCGTGCACTCGCCTATCGCGATGCCGGCAAGCCGGCGTTTGCACGGCGTGACCTGCGGCAGGCCCTGCGCATTAATCCCGCCCTCGCTAATAACGCAATGGAGAACCCGCCCGGATGAACGTGCTGCGCACATCGCTGTACGGGTTGCTGGCGCTGACGGCGCTGGTGCTCATTACTATAGGCGTTGTCTGGAACAACCTGCCTGCACTGCCGGCCATTGAATCTCATCTGCAAAGTAATCAACGCGGCAACATTTATATCCTCGCCGCCAACGGCGAGCTGATCGAGCAGCGCGGCAGCAGTAACCGGCGCCGTATCGCCCCCGCCGACATGCCGGTGCACCTGCCCGCAGCCGTGCTCGCGATTGAGGATGAACACTTTTATAGGCACGTCGGTTTTGACCCGTTCGCGATTGTGCGCGCACTGATAGCGAACCGGCAGGCCGGCAGGATCGTGCAGGGCGCCAGCACGATCACCCAGCAGGTCGCGAAGTTGCTGTACCTGCAACCCGAACGCACCTGGCAACGCAAATACCGCGAGCTGGCGCTCGCCCTGTCGCTGGAACAGCGTTACAGCAAAGACGAAATTCTCGGTCTGTATCTCAACAATGTGTATCTCGGCAGCGGCAACTACGGCGTTGAAGCCGCGAGCCGGGACTACTTCGGTAAATCGGCGCGTGATCTCAACCTGTCGGAATCCGCCATGCTGGCCGGACTACTGCAGGCACCTTCACGCTACGCCCCGACCCGCGACCTGAACAAAGCCCGCGCCCGCGCCGGCGTGGTGCTCGACCGCATGCTCGCGATTGGTGCAATCACGCCGGAACAGGCGGCACTGGCGCAGGAACATCCGGCACAAC
>JABDLC010000023.1 GCA_013001905.1 Gammaproteobacteria bacterium
GCCGCAAGATTCTCCGTATCGATCTGCGGGTCAAAAATCCACGCTTCTTTACCGGTGACCGGGTCAAGTGCCACCACGCGATTAAATGGCGTGCAGGTGACGAGATGCCCGCCCGCTGCTTCCGACAACAGAATGGGCGTTGCCTGATAGCCGCTCTTCGCGATCAGCTTCGGATAGCGCTCCTGCGCCCCGGTACGATACGACCAGGCCACGTCAAGGTCCGCGACATTGTCACGATTGATCTGATCGAGCGCCGAGTAACGCCCGCCTCCTTCGTGCCCGCCATAGGTCGGCCACGAAGCAAAATCGTCGGCCAGAGCGCCGGTGGCTAACAGCAGCAGCGCCGGCAGCGCGGCGCGCGAAATCGAATAATGCATAGACCCTTCCGCAGTCACGAAGTCTGAATACAAAGATTATAGCGACTGGCGAGTAGCGCGAACCACCTGCTACCCTTCACAGCCCGCTACGCAGACAGAAACACGCTGAGGATTTCGAATGGGCACAGCCGTTATTACCGGAAGCACCAAAGGCATCGGCCGGGGTCTGGCAGAGGCCTTCACCCGCCGCGGCCACAACGCCGTTATCTGCAGCCGCAATGCCGCCGACGTCGAGCGCGTGAGCGCCGAGATCACCGCCGAAGGCGGCGGTCGCTGCAGCGGTATCGCCTGCGACAATACGCAGAAAGAACAATTACAGGCGCTCTGGGATCATGCTGCGGAGACCTACGGCGCTGTCGACTACTGGATCAACAACGCGGGGCTGGCGACGTCGCGCCATGCGATTCACGAACTGCCGGAGAACCTGACCCGCGCGCTGATCAGCAGCAACATGCTGGGCACCACCTTCGGCTCGCAGGTTGCCGTCAACGGCTTTCGCAATCAGGGTCATGGCGCACTGTATAACGTGTTGGGCGGCAGCTTCGACGGCAAACGACTGGTTCCCAACATGGGCGTCTACAGTTCGACCAAAGCCGGAATCCACCTGCTGACGAAATACCTGATCGACGAAAACAAAGACACCGGCATTGTGATCGGTGAAATAAGCCCGGGTATGCTGATTACAGAGAACTGGTTTGAAGAGCAAAAAGAAATGCAGCACGACGAGTGGCAGAAAATCAGGCCCATGCTGAACGTACTTTGTGACGATGTGGCGGAAGTCACGCCCTGGCTTGCTGACGAAATTGTTGCCAACCAGCAGAGCGGCAAGCGCATTGCCTGGCTGACCGGCGGCAAGATCGCCGGGCGTTTTTTCTCCGCCAAGGTCCTCGGCAGGAAGCGCGACCTGTTCACCAAGCACGGCCTCTAGCAAACCTATACAATTCAGTTACTTAAACAGCGGCCCGCATGACCCGGCTATTTATAGCGGGCGGGCATAAGCGCAGAAATAGATATTATTTTTGCTCGCTTTATCAAGCAGTTAACGTACGCTCCCCCTGCCGCCTAAACGAGCTGCCGCGTCATGCCTCAAGTTGTTATCGCCAATTCGCTCACCGACGGATTTGTCGTGTTTCTGACCGACCAACAGGGTTGGTCGGGCGACATTGCCGACGCCGCCGTGGCCGATGACGAGGACGCAGCCGGCCAATTGCTCGCAGTGGCGGCAACGGCCGAACAAAGTAACCGGGTGATCGACCCTTATTTGATTGAGGTCGAAATCGGCGGCAAGCGCCCGCGACCGCTGGAATATCGCGAGTACATTCGCGCCTACGGCCCGACCGTCGATATTCCGTCCTGAACGCGGGTCTTGACGACGACGCTCGACAACCAATTGGAACGCAGTTCTTATGTATCGATACGATGAATTCGACGCCCGGCTCGTCAAGGAACGAGCCGATCAGTTTCGGCGCCAGGTGGCGCGGCGACTGAGTGGCGAACTGACGGAAGACCAGTTCAAGCCGCTGCGACTGATGAACGGCCTGTATTTGCAGCTGCACGCTTACATGCTGCGGATAAACGTGCCTTATGGCGCGCTGTCTTCACGACAGATGCGCGGTCTTGCCGATATCGCGCGCAAATATGACCGGGGCTACGGCCACTTCACAACGCGGCAGAATATCCAGTTTAACTGGATCCAACTTGAGCAGGTGCCGGATCTGCTCGCCGATCTGGCGGCAATCGAAATGCACGGTATTCAGTCCAGTGGCAACTGTATTCGCAATACGACATCGGATCAGTATGCAGGCGTTGCCGCAGACGAGTTGGAAGACCCGCGCGTTTACTGCGAAATCATTCGTCAGTGGTCAACATTGCATCCCGAGTTTTCGTACCTGCCGCGCAAATTCAAGATCGCCGTGACGGGTTCGCCCAATGATCGCGCGGCTGTCGCCGTGCATGACATCGGGCTACGTATGCATCGCAATGCCGACGGTCAGCCCGGCTTCGAAGTCCTCGTGGGCGGCGGTCAGGGCCGCACGCCGCATATCGCGAAGTCCATCCGCGACTGGCTGCCGCCTGAAGACCTGCTGAGCTACCTGGAAGCCATATTGCGCGTTTATAACCAGGATGGTCGTCGCGACAACATCTACAAGGCGCGCATCAAGATTCTGGTGCACCAGATCGGCGCGGACGAGTTCCGCAGACTGGTTGACGAGGAATGGGAACAGATTCGCGACAGCGAACTGCACCTGCCACAGGACGAGGTCGATCGCATCCACGCGTATTTCGCCCCGCCGGCCTATGACGAACTTGAAGATGATCAGGCGACGCTCGATCAACAGGCCGGGCAGGACCCGGCATTTGCCGCGTGGCTGAAGGCCAATATCGCGCAGCACAAGATTCCGGGTTATGCGATCGTCAATATCTCGCTGAAAAGTCTGGAAGCTCCGCCGGGCGACATGACCGACACACAGATGGAAGCGATTGCTGATCTCGCCGACGAATACAGTTTCGGCGAACTGCGGGTGAACCATCGGCAGAACCTCGTGCTGGCTGACGTGCGCAAAGACCGTTTGCATGCGCTGTGGCAGGAGCTGCAGAAGGTCGGCCTCGCGACTGCGAACATCGGCCATGTCTCAGACATTATTGCGTGCCCGGGCCTGGACTATTGTGCACTGGCCAATGCCCGCTCGATTCCGGTCGCGCAAGCCATTAACGAGCGCTTCACAGACCTTGATCGTCTGCACGATATCGGCGCGGTGTCGATCAACATTTCCGGCTGCATGAACGCCTGCGGGCATCATCATGTGGGCAACATCGGCATTCTCGGCGTCGACAAAAAAGGCAAAGAGTTTTACCAGTTCACGCTGGGCGGCTCCTCCGGCACCGATGCGGCACTGGGTGACCGTACTGGTCGTGCACTGCCTGCGGATCAAACTGTCGACGCGGTTGAAACGATACTCAATACCTATCTGGAGCAACGTGCGAGCGACGAGACCTTCCTCGACACCTACCGGCGCGTCGGTATGGAACCCTTCCAGGAGGCGCTGTATGGCTCTGCTTAGAGACGGCCAGGTCAGCGAAGATATTTACACCGATGTCAGCGGCCTTGATGAGATACCGCCAAGCGGGGCGATCATCATCAGCCTGAAGCAATGGCAAACCCTGCGTGACCTGCTCGCGACCCGTGACGAACCGCTCGGCATCGTATTACGTAGTGATCAGAAACCGGACCTCATCGCATCGGACCTCCGGCATTTCAGCGTCATCGCGCTGGATTTCCCGGTGTTCCGGGACGGCCGGGCGTACTCGTACGCGCGGCTGCTGCGGCGTATGGGCTGGGACGGCGAACTGCGTGCTGTCGGTGAAGTTCTGCTTGAGCAACTGCATTACATGCATCGCGTCGGCTTTAACAGCTTTCTGGTCAAGGATGATGATGCGACAGAGGCCTGGGAAACGGCGTGTGCTGACTTCACGGTGTGGTATCAGCCGGCTGCAGATGATCGCGACACGGTGATCGAGAAGCGCCACTCTCGTTAATTGCAGCGACCGGTTTCGGTACGGCTTGGTTTAAACGAAGCCGATCGCCCGTACCGCATTCATGAATTTGGAATGCCTGCCGATGCGCAGCGGGAACCCGCGCAGCATGGCAACAACATCCTGCCGGTCTGCCCGCGCGAACTTAAATTCCACAACCAGCGTGTCCTGCATAACAGCCTGTCGTGAAAAATTAGGCAGCGCGCCGTAGCGTTGATCAAAAACTCGCTGACGGGTATCGATGGTTGCCCGGATCCGAGAGTCACCGGACACGAAATATTTGCGCTCGTAGCGGTTCAGCATGATCGGCAGCGGATTCTGATCGAGCCAGAGCCTGCCGTTTTCCGGCAACTGCTCACGCAACGCAGACCGCACTTCGCTCCACGTGCGCTGCGCCTGCCAGGGTGGATTGGCCACGGGAAAGCGCAGTTTCCAGCCAAAGTGATTGCGCTTTTGCTTAACCTCGAGCGAACCACTGTCCGGGCCCGGGCTGTCGCCGTACCAGCGATACCGCAGTTTTGACCGCTCACTGACGCCCGCCAGATTCTCGGCGTAGGCGCGGTAATCATAATTGTCGAAATAAACGTTATTCACCCGACGGTCCGGATACGGACTGACGAAACCCGCGGGATGCATACGCAGCCAGTGGCGGACGCGCTCATATTCAACGGAATAGGCGGCAAATTTAATTTCGTGGCGCTCTTCGTTGCCGCCCTGGGCTTCCGGCACCGCGGCATCGATGCGACTGCTCATCAGCGCCGCAGCCCCGGCTTCATTACCGTCTCGTACAGCGCATCGACGTCCACGTCTTCGCTCTGCTGTTCCACATTATCGATAGTGACCCGGCTACCGGTTTGCACGAGCGTGGGCTGCGCTGTCTCCGCAATCGTGACGCCCTTCGCACGAATCTCGGCAGGGCCGTATTCCGGCTTTTTAATGTAAGCAGTGAGACCCGCAAAACTCGCCCTGCTGATGCTGGCATCACTCAACTCAAGCAGAGAACCGTCTTTTGCAGCCGCCGCGGTACCCACGTCCTGCATGACCACACCGGTCGCGTTCATGGTGCTCCGTTCTCCCACCGACAATGCCTTGTCAGCGATACGCGTGAACCGTGTTCCGCTCACCTGAATCGTGCTGCCACTCACGTCGACGGCGTCGCCGCCGCCGGCGCGGCCCACATTCGTGAACAGGCCGCCGGAAACCCGGCCCGTTGTAAAGTCGCCGTCGAATGCGTCAGACACCGTTCCGTCTACCGTAATGTCCTGCAACGTATAGTCGCTGTTAATAATGTTCAGCGCATCCTCACCGCGACTGTCAGCGAATAGCGTATCGCGAATATCGACGTCTGCCGCGTAGAAATTTACGCCGCCGGTCAATGTCCAGCTGTCTGTTGTAACGCTGTGTGTACTGCGAAACTCCGCGAAAGCAACTTGCGACCGGTCATCGGCCTCCATCACCACGATGCCGGGCCAGCTGCTGTCCAGCGGCACAAACCGCACCGGCGCATCCTCGGTGCCCTGCACACGCAGCGGCCCGTTCACCAGCATCAGGGCATCATTGGCAAAGCGCAGCGTCGTGCCGGCATCAACAGACACGACAATGCCCGGCGGCGTCACCACGGACGCCTCCACCCTGTACTCGCCGGGCCGGATACGTAAGGTGTCATTTTCACGGACGAAAAACTCCGGCAAAGGCGTGTCTGCCGCCGGTAACGGACGTTCAGTCAATACCTGCGCCGCCGGCCCCGCGCTAAAGCGGCGACTCCAGTCGCGCCCGGGCAAACCGGCTTCAATCTCGAGCCGCCAGGTCACATCAGGATCGGGCGGATTTAGCAGCGGCAGCGTGAACCCGACGGGCGCAGACCCGACACCGCGCGCCGGCAGTCGCAACGGCAAATCAGCCCAATCAAGCGCTACGGCCTGTTCGCCGGACTGCGGTTGTATCCAGCTAGCCGCGCGCACCTCAACCTCACGCGGTATGGCTGTTTCAATCTGCAGTTCGTTTTCGGTGTAGCGAAAATGCGCGAGGACTGCATACTGATCCTGTTCACGATCATCGCGAAACGCATAATCCCCGTCGCTCGCCAGCAATGCGTCGAGACGACCGCTCAGGTAATCAATCGGGAAACGGGTAAGCATCCGGAATTCAGTCTGCAGTAACGCAAGATGCTCGTCCTCCACGCCCCGAAGCTGGTCGGGCAAACTGCCGTCTTCATAACGCGTACGCAGGTCATCCAGCACTTCTTTATAGCGCTGACGCACCAGCGGGTCTGCGAGCATTGCGATCGCGACGGGTTCGTCGCTGATCACCGACGCAGCATCCGTGAAGCGATCCTGCAACGTAGCGTCGAACGCGATCGGCTCGAGCCGCAACGTCACCGGGTTTAAATAAAAGCGCAGGTTATGCCACGCAACAGCGTGCCAGGAGCCGAACATATCCGACACCGCAAGAAATGCGCCCAGCCGCTCAACATCAAAAACTTCGGAGGCGCTCAGCGCACCGTCAGCAAAGCCATTTAGCAATCCTTCAGCAACGCGGTACTGCTTGCTGAGCGTGGCCGACTCCGCAATGCGGCTCGAACCGAATGCATCGACCTCCGCGTTGCGGTAATCATCAAAAGCGCCGCCCCACCCGACGGCCTCGCCGGTAATCGCATCTCTGGAGTCCCATGCGTAGGATTCGTCAAAACGCACGATCACGCCTTCACGACGCCGGCTGTATTCGAGCAGTTCTTTGGAGAAAAACTCTTCAAGGGCCATCAGGCCCATTGACTCTCCGTTGAGCGTGACCTGCACAAAACGATAGCGCGGGCTCATGACGTCGTATCGTTTCAGTGCCTCGAAATACATCAGCTCGGACTGAAAACCACGCGTATTGGGGTTTTGTATCGAAAACCGCCGCATGCCGAATAATTGCTCGCCGCCGCGCGTGCGGATGCGAAATGACCACTTGCGGCCTGCCAGATGATCGTTCCAGTCACCCTTCAGGCGCAGCTTGATCGGCACCACACGGTCATCGATGCGAATTTCACCCTTCACAAAATCATCCGGCCCCTGCACTAGTATTCCGCGCGCCAGCGCCTCTTCGCGCTTGGCGTAGATTTTGCTGATTTCCTTGAATGGCACGTCGATGACCAGCTCGGGAATGTCCGGCACGCCGTCCAGTGCTTCCCGCAGATACACACCGAGCGCGATCGACCAACTGTCTGTCAGACCGGCGTCGACGCTGCGAAAGACATAGCCCCAGCGCGTCTCCACCCGCTTTATCGCCTGCTGTGCGAGCTCCGGGCGCACGATGAACAGCAGCGCAACGAGCACCACGGCAACGACGACCAGTGCGATCAGGGTCCTGGCGATACCGGCAGCCGTGACCGCAAATTTTCTGCGGGCGGACGTTAATGAGTGGGTTACTTTCATGACACGAATCGACAGGCGACAGGCCTGTCAGCCGTCAGATACCAGGCATACCACTTTGATCGAGGAAGGTAATGCCGATGTCCGGAAAGTCACTGCGCAGCGAGTTACTGAGCTCGGTCAACGCCTGAGTCGACGGGACATCCAGCAAATACGTCGCGTCGAGCGTGTCGCCGCGCTCATCGAAACGTCGCAGATCACTGGAAGTGACGTGGTTGCTGATCACGGCATTCAGCGCATCCAGCTGGCTCTTACCCGCTTCCACGTTACCGAGGTTCACGGACAGATAGAGATTGGTGCCTTTGCTGCTCCGACTGAATTGCTTGATTAACGTCATGGCCCCCAGGATGAACACACCCGCCATGACTGTGGCACCCACCTGGTTCGCACCGAGCCCCAGACCCATCGCGATCGCGATGAACAGGTAGGCGAGCTCTTCGGGCTCCTTGATCGGAGTACGAAAACGAACGATCGACAATGCGCCCACTAAACCAAGCGACAAGGCCAGCGAAGTCTTGACCACGGTAATAATGAGTACCGTGGTCAACAGGATGAACGGCAGCACACCGCCCAGCTCATCGCGATTAGACAGGGTGGAACCGAACCGCAGGAAATGCCAGCGCAGAATCAGCGCCAGCACCAGCCCGATCATGAGATTGACCAGCAGTTCGGTCAGGGAAAAGGGGGCGTCACCATTGGCGCCGAACAATTCGAGCTCAACAGGCATGCAAACTTCAACCTTGAATCAGTCACTTACAAGCAGGGCATTGTGCATCAGGGCACCCTGAATGACCAGCGACACAGCTCTCAAACAGAGCGATCCGTATCGTCCTAAGTGACTGAATTTGCTACGCGATGCGATTGTTCGCGCTACGCGTCGAAGCGCGCCATCAAATCAGAGTCGATGCCGTACTCTTCGGCCATATCCTGCATATGCTGAGCGGTGACCGTCTTGTCACCGCGCTTCTGTGCAAATTCTTCGACGTTTTCACAAACCATTCGGCGCAGCGCAACCGGCACTTCCATCAAAGCGGCCTGACCCTTTTCATCCCAGGGCATACTCATCTGAATCTCGCCGCCCCGCTGCGCGCCCGGCGGCTCAGCCAGCTCGTGCATCGTCATGTTTTCAGTTGTGCAGTGGTAATAGTAGCGACGGCTCTGATCACCGAGGCCTACGGGCAGGTTCATCGCCGGGATACGCTCGCTCCGATCCATGTCCTTCAGCCCTTCATCCATGACGATGGCCTCGATATTAGCGATGATGATGCCGCTGCTTTTTTCCAGCCGGATAATCTGATCAACGGTGCACTCTGCGATTTGCGGGCACTCGGCGATACTCGGCGGCTTCACTTTACGTGACGGGATCATCGTAAAGCGCGTGTGATCCAGTTCGTTAACGCCTTCCGGCCAGAAGCGCGCCGTTTCCATCATGTCGTCCAGATAATCCGCTGACGGGCAGTTCACGACGAACTCACCGGTCTCGCAGATATTCTCGAACGAGTGCGACTCCTGCCGGAAGCCGACAATCATGCGCGGGTTCTTCGCCATCACGTCGTACTGCATGATGTGCGAATACGGCGCCGCATTGACCCGCCCTTCTTTGTCGAGGGAGGTAATAACCGTAATCAGTTTCGGAAACAGCCAGATGTCTGAGTACCAGAACGGGCGAATTTTGACTTCTTCCTTTTTTACTTCTTCTTGGTTGCGCGCCATGAGTAGTCCTGCAAGCATTGAATAATGATAGGGAAACGCTACAGGTGAACCGCCACAGCGGCAATAACACAAGCCGATACAGCCGACACGCGGTGACGGCGCCGTCGCGCTGGATACAGCGGCATCTGACCGCGATACCGCGGGGTTCTCACGTGCTTGATCTGGCCTGCGGAAGCGGACGGCATCTGCGCCTGCTGCGGGACTCGGGTTACACCGCATGCGGAGTGGACCGTGACACCAGTGCCGCCGGCGAACTGGCGAGTCCGGGTGTCATTGAGCTACTGCAATACGATCTCGAACGTGACCGCTGGCCCTTCGGCAGCGCTGAATACGCTGCCATCATCGTCTGCAATTATCTGCACCGGCCGCTGTTCCCCTGTATCGCTGACACGCTGCAACCCGGCGGCGTGCTGCTTTACGAGACCTTTGCCGTTGGCAACGAACAATACGGCCGGCCGCGCAACCCGGATTTTCTGCTGCGCCCCGGCGAACTGCGCGCCGTGTTCGGCCACTTCATCGTACTGAACTTTGAAGAACTGACGGAACACGGCGATACGCCGGCAGTGCGCCAGCGTATTGCCGTGCGCAAACCCGTCGTCTAGCTGTCGCCGTCGACCGGTTGCGGCGAACGTTCGCGCTCGTACGTGTTATAGGTGGAGTCATTCGGCTGACCCCACGAGTCGAGGCTCGGCGGCTCAAGGTAAGCCGCATGTTTTTCGTTCGCCTTTTCGACAAACGCCGCTGGAATCTCTTCCGGCCCGCTGAGCTTCGCCATATTGGCCCGGAAGTACAGGTTGCCTTCCGCCTGACCCATCAGCATCCAGGGGTACCACGAACTGAGCCGCGTCCAGGTGCCGGTGTACGGAATAGATGTCAGCTCGGGATTGCGCAAATCACTCATGTTGACAGTGCGCTGGAACATCTCGCTGATGCGGGTCATCGGCCCGGGAGACTCCATCGGCCATTCCTCGGGCTGCAGCTCTGACGGCACCGATGTATGAATCTCAAAAGTTGAGAACACATAGGGCCCTACCGTACGCCATGATGCAGGAAACGGAATCGATATTTCTGTCCCTTCCACATCAAATTTCAGAATCGGTGCAGTTTCAGCATTCACTGTCATGTTGTGCATCGGGAAGGTTTCCACGAGCTTGCCGTTCAGCGGATTTGTCCACTCATCAACAAATTTCCCGGTGCGCAAATCTTTATAAAAAGCCAGCTCGCGATTGAACACGCGATAGCCCGGGCCACGCTCCGTATCGACAGGCTGCACGCGCATGATGCCGACACCCTCAAGGCCAAGCAGCGGCGTGACCTGGCTCGAATCACCGATCACCGAATAGACCGTGCCTTCAAACCAACCGGTCGTGACATTATCGACGTTCGTATCGCCAAAAATACGTGTGAAGTGCTTCAGGCTTTCAGACGGATCCTGCAGATTGATATCCAGTTGCGGAGCGGCCTCCGCTTCAGTTGTTTCCGCGGTAGCCGACGGCGACTGACCGCACGCAGCCAGCACACCGGCACCGCCGGCGACAGCACCCAGCTGGCCGAGCAGTTTGCGGCGACTGAGAATTTCTTTGCGGCTCATGCTCTCGCTCGTAGCTGATTCGCCTTTCGTATTGTCGTTATTCATAACTTGTTACTCGTAATGGCTGGACGGAAAACCGCGCTCGCGCGGCGATTGACAGGATGCTGTCATATATGACAGGATGCTGTCAATTCTACCGGAGTCCTGATGCCAAGAGCAACACGAAACGAGGCGCTGAGCGATCTGTCGATGCAGGTCTTCCGCCTGACGGCGCGACTCAACCAACTTGCCGACCGGCTGAGCCGCCAGGCGGGCCTGAGTAGTGCTCGCTGGCAGGTACTCGGCACGCTGGAACGCGCGGGTCAGGCCCTTTCCGTCGCCGAGATCGCCCGCCGCATGGGGTTGCAGCGACAGAGCGTGCAGCGCACGGCCGATGCACTGGAGACTGAAGGGTTTCTGTCGTACGTGCCCAATCCGCGGCACCGTCGCGCCAAGCTGGCAGAGCTCACGACTCAGGGGCACGCTGCGCTCGGCCAGATGCAGGAATTGCGCGATGAATGGTCTGACACCGTCAAACAGGATCTGAAGCTTCGGGAACTACAGCAGGCAAAAGCAACGCTCGCGCAACTCAGCAGCATGCTGGAAAACGAAAACTGACAGGACGCGATCATTTACCTGGACGACTAACTGTATCCAGCGCGTCTTGATGTATTATTCGCTTGGGGAAGGTCTGGCCGCCGCGTTTTTTATTCGCCGCGATGTTTGTTCGCTAGGGGATTTCATTTGTCCACCAGTCTGCTGGAACAGGTCGCGCAAGGCGATCAGACTGCTGTTGCGAAAGTTCTGGATCAGTATGGTGATCTGGTCTGGTCCCTGGCGCGTCGTTTTCTGGGCAACTCGCCGGAAGCCGAAGATGCCGTGCAGGATATTTTTATAGCGATCTGGTCGAGCGCTGAGCGCTTCAAACCGGAACTCGCGAGCGAAGTCACGTTTGTTGCGACCATCGCCCGGCGGCGCCTGATCGACCGGTTGCGCAAAAACAGCCGCACGCCCGATTCCGTGGAATACGATGAAGGGGCGGCCACGCAAAACCCGGACCCGGTCAACCGTATCACCGAAAACGTCGAAGTTCATAACGTGGTGCGAGTGTTGAATGACATGCCTGAGCAGCACCGGCAAATCCTGTCGTTGTCTATTTACGAAGGCTACAGCCACTCAGAAATCGCGGAGCAGATGAATATGCCTCTCGGCACCGTCAAGACGCGCGTGCGCCGGGGCCTGCTGCACATACGCGAGCAACTGGAAATTGATCAGGAACAAGACGGAGAGAACGCATGAATCTCCGACTTGAAGAGTTACTGATTGATCAGGCGGTGTTCGGCCTGGATGCCGGTGAGGAAGCCGAACTCGCGCAACTGCTGCAGGAACATCCCGAAGCAGCAGAAAATCCGTTTCTTGAAACTACCGCTCTGGTGCAGCTCGGCCTTGCGGCGACCGACCCGCAGGGTGCTGTCGCAATGCCCGCGGATTTGCGCCGCAAACTGGCGGCAACCGCGCCACACGACAACAGCAACAGTAATCCCAGCGGCTAGAAACTAATCAGGCAATAAAGTCTGCGCTGATCCGCAGGGCACCGCGAATATCGGGCGCGTAGGCATCAGCGCCGATGGTGTCGGCAACGTCCGGCGCCTCATCAAACATCGCACCACCCACAAGTATCTTCACCGGCCGCTCGCACCGTTCACGGATTGCGCGCACGGTCTCCGCCGCCTGCCCCACCTGCGTGCTGAGCGTGCCCGTCAGGGAAATAACACTCGCTCCATAGGCATCAAGCATGGCCGGCAAATCGCTGACCGGTACGTCGGCACCCAGAAACACGCTGCGCCAGCCCGCCAGCTGATAAAGATCGGCAAGCGCACGGGGACCGATGTCATGTGCATTACCGGCGATACACGCTGTCACCACAGTGGCGCCGTTAGACGGCTGCCGTGTCGCGGAGTACGCGAGCACCGCCATTGTCTTCTGCGTTGTCATCGATACCAGATGCTCTTCCGCCACGGTGACTTCGTTGGCATGCCACAAGCGGCCGATTTCTTTCTGCGCGGCGAGCAGGACATCGATGTAGGCCTCGACCAGCGACAAGCCACCGGCGACCGATTCAATCACGGCCTGCTGGGCGATCAGACTGTTGCCATCAAGTATGTGCTGCAGATACTCCAGCACCAGGCGATCGTTCGGTTTGGACGGATCCAGCTCTGATGAATCCTGGCCGGGATGCGGCTGCTCCAGCTCATCCAAAGCAGCGTTCAGGTACTCCTGCACCGGCGTCAACGCAGGCGACGGCAATGAGTCCGACAGCGTGTCGCGGAGCGACTCCAGACTCGATGCAATCAAATCGTCGGATTGATCCCGGGCCGCGAAGGTCTTGCGCGACCAGACCACGCGCTCTGTAAACAGGCGCGTCTGCCCCGCATCCAGAGCCGCCGAGAGCTCCATCAACCGCTGGGTCAGGTGACTTTTCCAGGCATCAAGCGCACCTGCCTGAGCACGCAACGCGTCGTCGCGCTCAAGGAGCAGCGACGCTGCGTTACCGGCGTAACCGGCGGCACTGCGCCGCAGAATTTCTGCTGCAAAACCAAAAGTCTCGGACATTCAGATACCTGTCTGGCAGTGTTCAGACACTGCCGCTGTGCTGTTGCAGGTTGCAGTCTATAACAAACCGTTTCGCTGAATCCAAGTGCGTGATGGCAGCGAAAACGTCTCTGAGCCTGTTGAAAATCAAGCTCACGCGCCCGGGTCAGGCAGTACCTCCCCAGTATCTGACCTCCCCATGGCCCGGGCGTATTTTTTTATTTCCCCGCCAACTGCATCAATACCGAGACCGCAGGCCCTGTCAGGCGCTGTTGATCATGGCCGTTCGCCGGCCGAAGCGCGCGGCCGTCGCGGCAAAGGCCAGCATCAGCAGCACCTCGCCACCGTTCCCCGGCGCCAGCCCGAAACCGCTGGGCGGCACGGATGCCGCCGCAAACATGAGGACGGAGCCCACCATCAGCCAGACCCAGCCGGTGCTGCGCCAGAGCGAAAAGCCGATCACCAGTGCGACCAGATTGCCGAGGATCGACGGGATGGGTGGACTGCCGCCAGGCCCTGCCTCCTGCCCTTCAAAGCAGAACTGCCCGGGATTGACGTTGGATGTGTAACGGACCACGCCGTCCATGCATGCGGGCTCCAGCTGCAGGCCGATCAAATGGGCGAACACGCCTTCGATAATGCCGCCGATCACCAGCAGCCAGGCCACAATGGTCCAGGCTCTGGTTTTGGTCCAGCGTATTCCGCCGGCCTGCCCCATGTGCGTGACCGCGATGATCATGAACGGGGTGCCCAGCGCATGCATGGCGAAGCGGGGCCAGCTCAGCCCCTCCAGCAGCGGGCTGATACCAATAGCCGAACCGAAAGAGACGATGGCATTGTCATAGACCAGCGCACCGGCGATCATCAATGTGATCAATGCACCCGGAGCGCGATACTTGCGCCACGAGCGGATACACCAAATCACAATCAGGAAATGGGCAAATGAGTACAGGGGAAACAGGTATACAGACATACACACGCACAGCCGCGACAACAGCGCAGAGTATAACCAATCCGCACAGTGCGCGGCTGCCACACTACGGCAGCCTGGTAGCCCTGATGTCTGCGCTCGCAATCCTCAGCGGTTGCACGTCATCACGTTTGCCGCCGCTGACTGCAAGTGCAGATCCGATTGATATCAATCGCTTCATGGGCGACTGGTACGTCGTCGGCAGCATTCCGATCGATTTCCCGTTCGCGAGCGAGGCTGGCGCACACAATGCGGTCGAAACTTATCAATTGAAAGACGACGGCAGTATCGACACCACCTATCGCTTCCGGCGCGATAGCTTCGACGGCAAGCTCGTCGAATTCAATCCGACCGGCTTTCTGCACAACGCACCGGTCAATACTGAGTGGCGCATGCAGTTTATCTGGCCGTTCAAATCTGCTTACCTGGTCGCGTGGGCGGCACCTGACTACAGTGAAACCATCATTGGCGTGCCGAATCGTCGCTATGTCTGGCTGATGGCGCGTGACTATCGTCTTAGCGAGGACGACTATCAGCTGCTGGTCGACCGGGCAGCCGCGATGGGCTACGAAGCAGAAAAAATTCAGCGTATCCCGCATCGCTGGCCCGAAAAAGATTCACCCCCGACCGGCAACGCCGATCAGGGGTGAATACATACTGCAGTGAGAGAGACTAGCCGGCTGTAAAGTCGTCGGCCAGGATCAGCTGCAGCGGCGCACCACCGCCCGTTGCATCACCTGCAATTGCGGTATAGATGCCTTCACCGTTAAGCGGGATGCCGGTCGCTGAAATGGCCAGCGTGGTGTTGTCGCCCGTCGGTGTGACGTATACGTCGTAGGTGCCTGCAGCGACATCAAAGAAGCCGGTCTCCGCGCCGAACGGAACATCGCTAAACGCAGGTGTCACACCGCTGTCTGACGGCAGCGTACCCGGGGCCAGCAAATAGATGTCGACGTTACCGGCCGCCGGCGATCCGTGCACGATGCGCAATTTCGCAGCCGTGGCGACGCGACGGTTGTCATCCACAAGGATCAGAGCTGTGATATTGGCCAGCACGTCTGAAGCAATCACCGTGTAGGCGAGCCCTGCGTCGAGCGCTGCGTCCGCGTCGATGACCGCGGTCATCGTCATGGTCGGCACAACTTTGAAGTTGTAACTCGCAGCAGGCAACGGTCCGAGAAAGCCGGTGACATCGGTGTAGACCGCGCCAACGACAGCGGGCGGCATGAAGTCGTTATTCACCACGACGTCCACAGGCGGCGCATCAGGTGAGCCATGCACGACGCGAACCAGTGCACCCGTACCCACATCGAACAAGTCGGATGACCCTGTGCCGTCAAGCACAATCAGCGAAGCCGGTGAGGGCCCGTTGGTCGTGTTTATCACAGCGGCCAGCTGCAGGTCGGCGCCCTCTGGCAGCGTTACCGTGCCGGCGTCATAGACCACGTCAGAGTTTGAGTACGAACCACTGCCAGGGACAACGGCTACGCGAATCTGATAATCGCCCGCCGGCACTTCGACCGGACCCAGCGTGTCACCGAATTCGAACGTACCCAGCGGGGCACTGGCACTGATGTCAGCTCCGGGGGCCGTAACGAAAACCGCAACTTCGGAGACTCCCTGAGAAACGACGTTAGGCGCAGCGTGAACCACAGTCGCGCGAGCGCTGCCAGCGGCTACCGGGTCAACCGGGTCAGACACGAGCAGCGGCGCCACGGACATGTCAGTCACGTCGCCCGACGCATACACCGTGGTCTGGGTGTCTTTAGCGAACTCAACCGCCGCGACGTCGATCACATCGACATTACCGCCGGGAACGATTGCCTCTACCCGCACGCGGTAGGTGCCGGGATCAATGGCGAGGACGCCGGTGCCGGAGCGAAAGTCAAAATCACTCAGTACCTGCGCATCATCAAGATAAACGTTTACTCGCGGTGCGTCAGAGACAGCATGCACGACGCGGATAAACGACTCGGAATTGTTGCTGGAACTGTGGCAGGCGGCGAGCCATAGTGCTGCGACCGCGAGCGTCAGCCCTTTGCAGATTTGTTTCAGTACTTGCATTGTCTTGCTCCGTGAATGAATGTACGGAGAAGTCTTCGCGGGCTGTTCCCATCGGGATTCAGTTAAATCGCAGTCGATACAATTTGTAACAAATGGCGTTAAGATTGACGTTTGCTGTCACAGACCGGCATAGCCATGAACAGAACCCTCATCTTTAGATCAATATGCGCCTTATTCGTGCTCACGTTGTCAGGCTGTGCGACGCTCTACCAAAGCGTTGAGCCGCCCACCGTGCAACTACTGAGTGTGTCAACTCCGGGCGTCGGCGCCGACATGAGCCTGCCGCTGACCGCGCAGATTCGCATCGACAATCCGAACAGCATCAGCCTGCCGGTCCGCGGGGGCGCGCTGCGGCTCGCTATTAATGACACGGTGATAGGCGATGCCACGATTGACAACAACTTCAGTATCGCCGCCGGCGAGAGCACGGTCATCAACCTGCCGGCAACCCTCAACTTGCGGGGCGCGCTGAACGCGGGGCTCGCCGCACTGAGCATCGGCAGCACACAGGTAGACTATCGCCTGGACGGACATATTGATCTGGGTATGCGCTACCTCGGCCGAATCCGCATCGATGAAAGCGGGCAGGTAGCACTTGGCAGAAACGGCCGTTAGGCCATCCCCGCTCGGAAACGACGGATATGCGCAATTTCCTCATCGCATTAGTGGTAGTACTCGCCGCAGGCGGCGGCGCCTACTGGCTGTACATTAATAATGTCACCCAACCCGTCACCGGCGAGTTCAATGTTGTGAGTGAACTTGCGGTCGACGGCAACGCTGAAATTATCGCGGCGACACCCGACGGGCTTTTTTTAGTCCATACCAATCCGCAACGCAGCTCTATTGATGTCATCGATATCAGCGACCCTGCGCTGCCACTGCAGGTCGGCAGGATGCAGTTGCCCGGCGAGCCCACGAGCGTCGGCATCAGCCCGGATGGTCGCTGGGCGCTGGCCACACTGCACATGGCCAAACCGAAAACCGGCGAAGCAGCGCCACACCCGAGGACGCCCGGCGGGCTGGCGATTATTGATATTTCGGCGACTGATGCACCGCTAC
The DNA here is from genome assembly GCA_013001905.1 of Gammaproteobacteria bacterium. GTDB lineage: Bacteria > Pseudomonadota > Gammaproteobacteria > Steroidobacterales. The sequence continues at coordinate 17,293 of JABDLC010000023.1, forward strand.
TCACAGAGATCATCGGTATCGGCCATCAACCGGACAGCATTGCGGTGGGCGAGAGCGGCGCTGAACTGGTGGCCGTGGTCGCGGTGGAGAACCAGCCTGTCGTTGAAAAGGATGGCACGGTGACGGGTGAAGAGGAGCCCGGTAATGCCGATGACATCAGTCTGGCCGGCCAGGTGCAGGCGATCACGTTTAATCCGCTGCGACAGAACAACTACCGCGTCTCGTCGCTGGATCTGAGCGCCGGACGACTGAACGAAGCCGGGCTCGACTTCGCCGATGATGCTCAACCGGAGTTCACCACGTTGTCGGCGGATCTCAGTCTTGCTGCTGTGTCGCTGCAGGAAAACAATGGCATCGTGGTATTCGACCCGTACTGGCTGGAAACACGGCGGATGTTCAGCACGGGAAAAGTGGCCGATCGCAAAGCGGACATTAGTGCCGATGACGTCACCCTGCTCGACAGCAACTACCCGGGCGACATCAGTGATCAGCCACATGCGGGCAACCGCCTGCCCGACGGGATCGCATTCACCCCGGATGGCAACTACATCATCAGTGCCGATGAGGGTGAAATGCCGCTGACCGGTGGGCGCGGCATCTCAGTGTGGTCAATTGACGGTGACTTTATCTGGGATGACGGCGGCCGGATCGAAGCGGAGGCCGCGGCAGCAGGCCTCTACCCTGACGACCGGTCGGAAGAGAAAGGCATCGAAGTTGAAGGCGTCGCCACGGCGAGCTTCGGCGACCGCGACTTCGCGTTTGCGGTCGCAGAGCGAGGCGGCTTTGTGGCTGTATTTGACATAAGCAACCCGCTGGCGCCGGCATTCGTGCAATTGCTGCAGGCCGGCGAGGAGCCTGAGGGCATTGTCGCCATTCCGGACGCCGGGCTGGTAGCCGTTGCGGCAGAAGGGTCGGGCAGTATCCACGTGTATCGCAGGGCTGCAGAGTTACAAAATGATACGAAATAGGCCCATCCGGGCGATTAGCCTGAACGAATTCTCCACTAACCACCGTCAAGGAGTTAGTCATGGATGTTTTCATTTCACTGATCGCAGTCGCTGTCGCAGCCAGTTGCCTTATCGCACTGCTGGTGGCGGACGCCCGGGATCGCAAACGTCACAAGAAGTGACGGGTGGCAGGTAAATCATGTTTGCTGTCGGCAATCTGGTGTTTTTCAAGATCGTCTGGGCCGCGAGTCTGGCCGGTGTCGTGATCGGATACGCGTGGGCCGGTCTGGCCATGCTTGTTCTGTTCGCTGGCTGGCACGCGCGGACCGCACCTACGGCACGCGCTGACTTTGTGCTGGCCGGCATCGCTGTCATTGTCGGGCTGACCCTCGACACGCTGTACGTTCGCGCAGGCCTGATTGCCTTCGAAGGCAATCTGTTGTGGAACGACGCAGCCCCGCTCTGGATTCTTGCCCTGTGGGCAAACTTTGCATTGACCATGAACGGCTGCCTTGGCTGGTTGCGGCAACGCCGTGCCCTTGCGGCGGGGCTGGCGTTCGTATTCGGCCCGCTGGGCTACTACGGCGGCATCACGCTCGGCACCGCCAGAGTTACGGGCGACGCCTGGGTTCTGTATCTGGCGATCGGCATCACGTGGGCCGTGGCACTCCCTCTGTTGCTCTTCCTGGCGTCACGGTTGAGCGAGACGCTGCACCCCGAATTGCACTCTGATCTGCCTGCGGAGCTGGACGCCGAAATTGCCTGACACGGCAGCGAGTGCCCTCGCTTATCAGGATCTGCAACCCGGCGACATTATCGATGCCGTGGAAACCACGGGTGTGCGCTGTGATGGCCGCATGCTCGCACTCAACAGCTATGAAAACCGCGTCTACCAGATTGGTCTGGAGGACGCGGGCAATATTGTCGCTAAATTCTACCGGCCCGGTCGCTGGACCGATGCGGCTATCCTTGAAGAACACGAATTCAGTCAGGAACTGGCCGACGACGAGTTGCCGGTGGTGCCGCCCATCCGCAGCGACGGACGAACGCTGCATCATCAGGACGAGTTTCGCTTTGCATTGTTCGACTGCCGCGGCGGCCGGGCTCCGGACCTCGACAATCTGGACCTGCTGGGGCAGCTCGGACGACTGGTCGGGCGCATCCATATGCACGGGGTACGCGCTGATTTTTCTGACCGGCCTACGCTGGATGCAGACAGCTTCGGCCACAGCTCCGTGAACTACCTGCTCGACAGCGACTTTATTCCGGCAGATGTACTGCCCGCCTACGAAAGCCTCTGCGGCGATCTGCTGACGCAGGTTGATCACTGCTATGACCGCGCCGGCCATCCGGAACATCTCCGCTTACACGGTGACTTTCACCCCGGCAACGTACTCGTCGCCGGTGAACAGCTGCATATCGTGGATCTGGACGATGCGCGGATGGGGCCGGCCGTGCAGGACCTGTGGATGTTTCTGTCGGGCGACCGCAACGAGCAGACACCACAGCTGAATGAAATTCTTGACGGCTATACGCGCTTTCAGGAATTCGATGCACGGGAGCTGCACCTGATTGAGGCACTGCGTACGTTGCGGATCATGCATTACGCGGCGTGGCTCGCCCGCCGCTGGGAAGACCCGGCATTCAAGCGTGCGTTTCCGTGGTTTAACTCAGGCCGTTACTGGGACGACCATGTGCTGGCGCTGCGCGAGCAACTGGCCTTGATGCAGGAAGAACCGCTCGCCTGGCTCGACTAGTCGGCAGCAACGTACTCTGTATAACGCGGCACCCACATCGCGGCCTCGATGCGCTCCACAAGGTTGTCGAGATTGCCGTTACCGATACCTTCCGATGCCGCCTCTCTCATGACCGCCTCCGCAACCGCAGCGGCCACCTCACGCAGGCGATCAATAGACGGGAACAACAACCCGCGCTCAAGCTCCGCGTCGCTGACAGTCGCAGCTAACGCCTGTGCGGAAGCGCTGATGACCTCATCGGAAATCTGATCAACTTCAGCAAGCAGTGCGCCAAGCCCGATGCCGGGGAAAATAAAGACGTTATTGCCCTGCCCGATCTCAATCGTGCGCCCTGCGTATTCAACCGGATCAAACGGGCTGCCGGTCGCGATGAGTGCACGACCGTCCGTCCAGTTAAGTACGTCAGCCGGCTGCGCCTCGGCGATTGCTGTGGGGTTGGAAAACGGCAGAATGACGGGCCGATCCGTGTGTTTCGCCATCTCCCGCACCAGTGCTTCGTCGAAAGCGCCGGCCTGGCCGGATGCGCCGATCAGCACAGTCGGGCGGAAGGCTGCTACGACTGCATGCAGGCCACGGTCAGACGCGTCCGGCAATCCCGCCGCCTCAGCCTGCTCCGCAGTCCACGCCATTTCCTGCTTGTAGGCATCGGCAATCTCACGGTCATCG
>JABDLC010000037.1 GCA_013001905.1 Gammaproteobacteria bacterium
GTCAGTCGGTTGCGTACCCGACTGCAGCAACCAGTCCGCCAGTGCTGCCGAATCCTGCGCGCGCACACAACCGCTGCTCAGCGAGCGTACCGACAGTTGCAGCAATGCGCGCGCCGGTGTGTCGTGCAGATAGATGTCATCGTCGTTGGGAAACTCGAACTTGTAACGGCCCAGACTGTTGGTTGGCCCGGGTTGCTGACGCAGACGAAACGGAAAGCGTTCGTTGTTGATGCGCGACCAGTCGATTGCCGTCGGCGAGATTTCAGAGTTGTCATCGGAAAAACTCGTGTAGACCTGAATGCCGCGTTCGCTAAAGAACGCGGTGTCGTCGCGCTGCCGCGGCAGCAGGTCTTCGCCTGCAATGCGCTGCGGAATGGTCCATGCCGGATTCACCACGATACGGCGAATGGCGCTCGACAGGGTCGGGGTCGGGCGCGACGGATGCCCGACGACGGCACGCATGTGCAGCTCGACGGCATCGCCGTTGATCGCGCTGACTGCGGCCTCGGGCACATTGACCCACACCCGGCGTTGGCCTTCTAGCCCCTCGGGCAGCGCCGCCCACGCCGCACGTGCGTACTCGAGCTGCGCGATGCGCGTTTCGACCGGCAGATTTAACAGCACCAGCGTCTGACCGCTGACGCGACCGTCGTCACGCAACCCGTGCAGTTGCTGAAAGCGCTGCACAGCGCTGTGTAACGCGGCATCAAAAAACAGCGGGTCGGCACCCATCTCGCCGTAGTAGTCGCCGCTGATTCGCAGCCGCTGGCGCAGCAACCTGACTTCCGGGTGCCGCATACCGGCTTCGAGTTGCACGCCGGGGTCGAGCGGCAACCAGCCACCGTCGGCGGCAAGTGCACGGTAACGCTCGAGCGCTGCATCCAGCAGCGCCACCTGATTACCGTTCAGATAAGCACGGGCCGATGACTGCTCAGGCGAGTCGTCCGGGAATGCGAACGCAGTTTGCGTGGCGAGCAGCAGTGCAAAAGCCAAACAGGCGCACACCGGCCGCATTGACCGGAGCAACGTTGGAAGCATCAGCAACCGCCTCCGTTCTGCGTGCGAAGCTATTCGACGACAGCGACGCCGTCACGCGCCAGCAGACCCACGTCGCGGATCAGGCCCTGACCGTCGAGCACCACCTCAAAGATGTGCGCCGCAGCAGCACCTTCATCGCCACCGACGAGCGCGCCCTGCACGAAACCATCTTGCACGTTGTCACTGAACTGCGACGAGTCAGACACAAAGTTGGCATCCTGCACCTGACCGCCCGCACTGAAGTTGTAGTTCGGGTTGGTCCAGTTGCCGGTCCACGACGGTGATGCACCGTAGTTCAGTGCAATCTGCGCGAAGGTCGAACGATCGACCGACATCTGCCCGCTGAAACTCAGGGTGCCGTCGCCCGATACCAGGTTGTCGATCAACGAACGGTCGAGCGTGCGGCCCCAGGCGAAATTGCCGGACTGCGCACCTTCGCCTTCGCCGTCACCCCAGTAATCACCGGCCGCAATAATTGCGCCGGTTTCGGCGTCACGCACGATGCGTGCCTGCAGTATTGAAGTATCGCCCTGAAAAATACCGGCCAGCGTGGCGCGACCCGCGAGCAGCCGCTCTGCCAGGCCGTTGTTCTCCGGCTCAATGACGACGTTCATGTCGGGATCGGATTCGATTACCACGTCATCGTTTTCAATGACGAAATTGTTACCGTCGTCGGCCAGTGCGATTCGTGCGAAAGTCGTGTCCTCGGAATCCGCATAACCGGTCGGGCCGTCGACAATCGTGGCAAAACCACACGGCAGCCCTGCCTGACACGGAGCCAGCGGAAATTCCGGGCCGGGGTCGGTGCCGCCCCCGGGGCCATTGGCGGCCAGCACTTCCTGACGCTGCTCAATATCGGGCGGCAGAATATCCGCTCCAGGCGCACCGGCACCACCGGCGGCCGGCGCCAATGTAGGCCACGGGCCCCAGCAGCGCACGGAATCACCAGCGTTCGGGCCGGCACACGGATCGGCTGCGTTGGCTCGCGCCCGCAGCGGGTCGTCATTCGGACCACCGGCACCGGGCGCAACCATCATGGCGCGCTCACAGGCATCGGCCAGCGGCTTGGCAACCGACTTCGGATCGGCCGCGTAGCTTTCCAGAATCGCACCGCAATCCTGATCGGAGACGTCCACGATGGCTTCGTCCTGAGCCAGCGCAGGTGATTGCCATACCGCCAGCAGCGTTGCGGCGGCAAGCGCCATGCTTATTGCCAGGCTTTTGGGTAGGCGTCGGTCTTGAATTACTCTGTCCATAGTCTTCTTCTTAGCGTATTTATGGTTTTATTTTTACTGTTCTTTATTCTTTATATATAGCCGTCTGATAAAACCGGCTGATTACCAGCTCTTCTGCAGCCCCAGATTGACCTGCCAGCGGTCGTAGTCGTAGAGCGCCACGTTCGACTGGTTATCGGTGTAAATCACGTCACCGCGCACCGTCCAGCCTTTAGCAACCGTGGATGCCAACTCATGACGGAAGCCGACAATGGCCCGCCACTCGTCATCGTCGCGGAACACGCCGGGGTCCACCAGCGGATCCGGCTGTTCAAAATCAAACTGGCGGTAACCGATCCGGCCGAAAACCTGACCGCGTTGCCAGGCTTCATAGGTCAGGCCGGCAAAGATTTCGTAACCGTCGTAACTGAACTGATCGCCATCGGCATCAAAGTCCGACCACGCGACACCGATCTGTGAACCGACCCGGTTGCCGAGCAGCCGGTCGTAAGAAAACGCGGCGCGGTAATAGCGCCCGTCACGCGGCTCGTTTTCAACATCGTCGTAGGAGCGTTCCTGTGCCGTCACGCTCACGGTGTAACCCGACACATCAGTCAGCTGCTTCGTAAACTGCGGCCGGATCGACGTGAACAACGCCAGGTTTTCAGTGCCGTAAAACAGCTGATCAGCCTGCAAACCGATGGTGAAACGCCAGTCTTCAGGCACGACCCAGGCCGGGCCCGTGCGCAACGTCAGCACACCGAGATTCGACTCGGTCACATCGAAGTACGAACGGTAGTAGGCGTTGCCCTGTGTCTGCCACAGGAAATAGCCGGTCTGCTCATCGTGCTCGAAGGTCCGGTTCGGGTTGAAGGTATGCAGCAGGCCCACGTCGATGACCGCGCCGACATCTTCGTCCTCGTCCGACAGGAACGGCGTGCCGCCGATATCGATGACGTCATCAGCGCCGTAATTGACGTTGGAGTCCCACGTCAGGCCGCCGTAGAGCTGGCCGGACCAGTCGTGACGCCGGGCGAAAACAGTACGGTCGTCACGGATTTGGGCCAGGAATGCCAGTAGTGTGGTCTGGACCGATGCCGGAACTTCAG
>JABDLC010000049.1 GCA_013001905.1 Gammaproteobacteria bacterium
CGGCAAATCTATGTCAACGGTATCTACACCGATGATCTTGACCCTGCCGCAGGCAGCAATCTCGCCAGCTGGCGCGATAACTTTGCATTCGTTATCGGCTCCGAAGTCTCCGGTGACCATCAGTTCCAGGGCATCGTGCGCCTGGCTGCTATTCATAACCGGACACTGACACCCGAACAGATTACCCAGAACTTTGCTGTGGGTGTCGGGCAGAAATTCTTCCTGCTGTTTTATCTCGGCGATCACCTGACGACGGTGCCGGACCCCTACCTCGTGTTTGAAGTAAGCCAGTTCGACAGCTACTCCTACCTGTTTAACGAGCCGCGCTTTATCAGCCTGGATACCAGCGTGGTCGACCCCGGACCGCTCGACATTGCGGGCCTGCGGATCGGCATCAACGGCACCGTGGTGGAAGCCGGTCAGGCCTTCCAGTTCATCGATACGCGTGATGCCGGCTTCACGGCACCCTACACGGCGGACGGAATGATCCTGTCGGGCCAGGGCACCATCGTGCCGGTGCTGAAAAGCCCCGAGCAGGACCAGTTCTTCGTGAGCTTCGAAGTACTCGGCAACAGCACTAACGTGATAATTGAGCCGAGCCCCACACCCCCGCCGCCGCCGGCTGACGGCCCGGAAACGCCGGACATCGGTTTGCGTACCTTCGAGGAAATCAACGCCACGATGGCTGAAATCTCGACGGTGAGCACGCAGGAGCCGAACGTGCTGAATACCTTCCTGACCGTGAAGCAACAACTGCCGACGGATGAGAACATGGAAGGCTTCCTGGCTGCACATCAGATGGCGGTTGCCCAGCTCAGTATCGAGCACTGCAACGCGCTCGTGAATGACAGTACAAAACGCGCCGCGTTCTGGCCGGACTTTACGTTCCCGGCAAGCATCGGTGCCGCATTCGGACCGTCGGCTGATCGCGATGAGGTGTTCGATCCGCTGATCGACCGCATCACGCTGCCCGACGGCTTTGGCGCAGGTCTCTCGACGCAGCCCGATATCGCCGACTTCAAGGGCGAGCTCAGCAGCCTGACCGATCGCCTGACGACCTGCTACAACTTTAGTACCGACGAAGACAATTGCGAACCGGGTCGTGTTGACACGGTGGTGAAAGCCGTGTGCGCAGCTGCACTCGGTAATGCCGCGACGCTGATGCAGTAATGAGGCGCAGAGAATGAGATTCAAACGAAGTGTTAACAACCACGGCCTGCGTCCGGATCAGCCACTCCGGATTAACAGTCATGACCGGCCGCGCACGCGCCGCGAATTTATCGCGCAGGGCTTTATGGCAGGCGCGGGCACCGTGCTTGGCGGCAGCGTACTTAGCCTGTTCGCCAACCCAAGGGCCGCCTATGCGGCATTGAGCGGCGACATCGCCACCCTGCGGGACAGCTGCGGCATCGTGACGCAGGGCGCGGGTAAGATCCCGTTTATCTGCTTCGATCTGGCGGGCGGCGCCAACATCGCCGGCTCCAACGTGCTGGTGGGCGGCCCCGGTGGTCAGGAAGATTTCCTCAGCACTGCCGGGTACAACCGGCTCGGCCTGCCCGGCGACCGCATACCGTCGGTCATGGATCCGATTACAGGCCTGAGTGACTTTATCAATCGTGACCTCGGGCTCGCGTTTCACAGCGAGAGCCAAATGCTCGCGGGCATCAACGAAAAGCTGAATATGTCGGCCGGCCTGATCAACGGTGCCGTCATTCCGGCGCGCTCGGAGAACGACACCGGTAACAATCCGCACAACCCGATGTACGGCATTAACCGGGCGGGGTCCGACGGCGAACTGCTGACCCTTATCGGCTCGCGCAGTGCCGACTCCGGCGGTAATTCAATGGCGCCGGACATGATGATCAACCCGTCTGTGCGGCCGACCAAAGTTGATCGCGTCAGCGACGTCACCGGTCTGGTGGACACAGGACAACTCGTCGGCCTGCTCGATCAGGCCGATGCGGTCGCCGTCATGGAATCGATTCAACGCGTCAGTGACATGAAGCTTGGCCGCGTTGACACACTAGTGACCGCCGATGACGTACTCAAAGACCTGATGAGCTGCGGCTACGTGAAAGCCGCCGATCTCGCCGATCGCTACGGCAACCCCGGCGACATCAACCCGGCGCTCGACTGCAACATTGTCGGCCCGTCCGGCGTATTCAGTCAGACTGAGTTCGACAGCGACAGCGAGTTCCGCAAGACCGCATCTATCATGAAGCTGGTGGTCAACGGCTATGCCGGTGCCGGCACCGTGACGATGAGCGGTTACGACTATCACACCGGCGACCGCGCCACCGGCGAACTGCGCGACCTGCGCGCGGGCCGCTGCATCGGCGCCTGCCTCGAGTACGCGGCCAAAGTCGGCGTGCCTTTAATGGTCTACGTGTTCAGTGACGGCTCGGTATTCAGTAACGGCATGATTGATAACTCGCCGAACGGCGGGGGCAAAGGCGTCTGGACGGGCGACAGCTCATCAACCGCCGCGTCATACATGCTGGTATACAACCCCTCGGGCGCGCCGCAACTGTACACCAGCGGGTCTGACAGCAACCCCGCGGAAATGCATCAGCAGATCGGCTGGATGCGGTCCGACTCCTCGGTCGAGACGGCATCGACACCGGCGGCCAACAACGTCAACCTGCTGGTCGAATCGGTGATTCTCAATTACATGGCGCTGCACGGCGAACAGATGCTGTTCGACACGGCGCCGTATTTCCCCATGCACGGTCTTGGCAATGCCGCGCTGATGGACAGCCTGATCGCGTTCGAGGCCATTGCCCCGGGCGGTCAGATCAACCCGGCGCCGCCGAGCAGTTGCCCCGGCGCCTAGTCGCACTCCGTTAAACGTTCTTTACACACTGCTCGACAAA
>JABDLC010000045.1 GCA_013001905.1 Gammaproteobacteria bacterium
AGCTGCGGCAACTCAGCCGGGACAATGGTTGCACCTTGTTCATGACGATGCTGAGTGCGTTCTTTGTCTTGCTCATGCGCTACTCGGGGCGAGACGATCTGGTTGTCGGCACTCCGCTCGGTGGCCGGTCACGCACGAGTCTTGAAAACCTGATCGGCTTCTTCGTCAACACCGTGGTGCTGCGGGCAGACCTGTCGGGCAACCCGGGATTCAATCAGCTGCTGCAGCGGGTCCGCGATGTGTCGCTGGAGGCGCACGCGAATCAGGATTTGCCGTTCGAGAAACTGGTTGAGGTATTGCAGCCGGAGCGCGAGCTGAGTTTCTCGCCGGTGTTTCAGGTGATGTTTGATTTGCAGGAAGAGCCGCGCTGGAAACTGCCGGTGCGCAGCCTGGAAGTTATTCCGGAAGTTGTGTTCAGCAGCCGCACCTCCAGCTTTGATCTGACCTTGTCAGTCCGGCAGGCAGAGCAGGGTCTCGACGCGATGTTCGAGTACGACACCGACTTGTTTGATGAGGTCAGCATCGAGGCGCTGGCGCTGCGTTATCAGACGCTGCTGCAGGCCGTTGTGGCAGATCCGGAAATGAACATTGCGGAACTTCCGCTGATCGATCCTGATGCAGAGCGCGAGCAGGTGCATGCCTGGCAATCGGCGGCGCAGGACTATCCCGCATCGGCCACACTCGCGGACATATACAGTGAGCGCGTGGCGCAGCAGCCCGATGCGGAGGCGTTGCGTGACGGCAACCGTGTCTACAGTTATCGCGAGCTGGACAATGTGGCCAACGCACTGGCGCATCGTTTGCGCGATTCCGGTGTGCACGCTGACGCGCCGGTGGCGGTATGTGCGCGGCACAGCGCAGAGGCTGTTATCGCTACGCTCGCGGCGCATAAGGCCGGCGGATGCGTGGTGCCGCTCGACCCGGCGTACCCTGCCGAGCGGCTGCGGTTCATGCTGAAGGACAGCGCGGCGACGGTGTTGGTTTATCAGGCGGCTGATGAGGCGCTGGCGGGCAGTTTGCTGGCGGGCAGCGGCTGTCGGGGCATGGCGCTGACGACGACCGCGTGTGCGCCCGGGGCGGGCAGTGCTGAACCGCCCGCGGCAACTGCCGGCGCGCGCAACCTCGCCTATCTCATGTACACATCGGGCACATCCGGCACGCCCAAGGGCGTGCAGCTGGAGCATGGCGGGTTCGTGAACTACGTGTTGCAGTTAGCAGAACTGACCGGGCTCGGGGCAGGAGACCGGGTGCTGCAGTTTGCGAGTTCATCATTCGATATCGCGATTGAAGAGTTGATGGCGGCGTTGCTGAGCGGGGCAACGCTGGTGGTTCGCGAGCCCGTCATGAGCCAGTCGGTCGCCGACTTTTGCGCAGGTTGCGAGCAGCACCGCATTACCTGGCTCAGTTTGCCCACTGCCTGGTGGCATGAACTGAGTGAAGCGCTGGCCCGCGGTGATGTGCGGTTGCCGCCGGAGCTCCGCTCAGTCGTGATTGGCGGCGAAAAAGCCGCACTTGAATCGTTCCGCAAATGGCGTGCCGTTGCTGCGCACGTACGTTTGTTTAATACCTACGGGCCGACCGAAGCCAGTATTGCAGCCGCGTGGACAGAGCTGACCCATACAGACCCGGCGCACCTCGTTGAGGTACCGCTCGGCTATCCGATTGCCAATGTGCAGGTCTGGGTCATGGATGACCTGTTGCGGCCTGTGCCGGCCGGGCTGCCGGGAGAGATATGTATCGGTGGCCCGGGTGTTGCCCGGGCGTATCTGAATCAGCCGGAGTTAACGGCCGAGCGTTTTGTGAACGTGCAGCTGCCTGACGGCTCGAATGCACGGCTATACCGGACCGGCGACAGAGCCCGATACGTCGCCGATTACGGCCTGGTTTTTCTGGGTCGTCAGGATGAACAAATTAAATTGCGCGGCCATCGCATCGAGCCCGGCGAGGTGGAAGCGGTGCTGGCGGCATTACCCGGTGCGGGGCGCTGCGCGGTTATTGCAAGAGGTGACGGAGCGCACACACAACTGATTGCTTACAGCAGCGGCAGTGCAGAACCGTCTGAGTTGCATCAGGCGCTGCGGGAGCGACTGCCGGACTACATGGTACCGGCCGCTGTTATCCATGTGGCGCGTTTACCCTTCACTGCCAACGGCAAGCTGGACAGGGCGGCGTTACCCCGGCCCAGTCATGCAGCGATGCGCAGTACACCGAAGCGTGAGCCTGCGACGCAGACACAACGAGAACTCGCAGCGATCTGGGGCGCAGTGCTGGAGATTGATGAACCCGGCATCGACGATGATTTTTTCGAACTGGGCGGGCACTCGCTCATTGCGACGCGCGTGATGGCCCGGGTTCGCGATCATTTCGGCGCGGCCGTGCCGTTGCGTGCTCTGTTTGATCATCCCACTGTCGGCCAGTTGGCACAGGTCATCGAGCAGCACACTGACGGCGTTGACGGCTTGCCGCTACACGCCGCCGAACCGGAGCAGCAGCTGGCGCCGCTGTCGTGGGCGCAGCAGCGATTATGGGTGCTGGCGGAACTGGAGCCGGACAGTACCGCCTACCATTTGTATACCGCCACTGAGATGTCGGCGAGACCTGACGGTTATGCGCTGCAGTCTGCATTGGACGCGTTGACCCGCCGTCACCCCATTTTGCGTACCGTGTTTGCCGTCCACAGCGGCGAGGCCGTGCAGGTCGTGCGCGAACATGCATCCGTTGAGCTGAATGAGGTCGATCTCCGCGCTGATCAAGACGGCGCCCGGCTGTCCGTGACCCTGCAGTCGCTCATCGACCGGCCCTTTAATTTGCGCACCGGGCCGTTACTGCGGGCACATCTGTGTCACGTTGCCGATGATCGCTATGTGTTGTTGCTCGTCATGCATCACATCATTGCCGACGGCTGGTCCGTCAGCATACTGCTTGATGAGCTGCAGGCACTGTATCGGGGCGGCGACATGTCTGTGCTCCCGGCGCTCCCGGTGCGCTATACGGACTACGCGCGCTGGCAGCGGGACATGCTGGATGGCGGTCATCTGCACGATGCCGAGCAATACTGGGCGCAGCAACTGGCCGACCTGCCGCCCGTAATGCCGCTGCCCCTGGATGCGCCGCGCCCCCCGGTGCGCAGCAACCAGGGAGCGTGGGTCAATTGCCGACTCGACAGAGCAGAGCTCCGCTCATTGCAGCAGGTGGCGGGCGACCATGGTGCAACTCTTTTTATGGTGTTGCTCGCGGCGTTCAAAGCGACACTGTGGCGCCACACGGGTGCACAGGACCTGGTAATCGGAACGCCCGTGGCGGGCCGCACTCGCACCGAACTTGAGCGGGTACTCGGCTGCTTTCTGAATACGCTGGTGTTGCGCACACGACCGGGTCGCGAGCCGCGCTTGTCAGAACTGCTGACGAACGTGCGTCAGACAACGCTTGACGCTTATGATCATCAAGCGGTTCCGTTTGAGCGCCTGCTGGAGATGCTGCAGCCGCCGCGCTCCACAGCGCATACGCCGTTGGTGCAGGTATTTTTCAATCTGCACAACGAACGCGGTGGCGGCTTGTTACTGGATGGCCTCGACACGCAACCGCTGTTGCTTGATCGTGCGGCCGCCAAGTTTGACATCTCGGTATCCGTTGCAGAGCAGGATCACGGATTGCTGCTCGGTATTGAATATAACTGTGACTTGTTCGCGCCGGCCACGATGGAGCGCTTGCTGAACGATTATCGGGCAATGCTGACGGCGCTCTGCGCTGACAGCAGTCAGCATGTAGCCGCTGTGCCGCTGACCGGGGCAGTTGTCAGTTCTGAGTTTGATTCGCAGAGCAACCCGACCGCCACATTGCCGTTTGCAGCTGACGACTACCCGTCGATTGACGCGCGCTTTCAGGAAGTCGTTGCCCGTTTCGCTGCTGCGCCCGCCGTGCAGGACCTGCAAGGCGTAACCTCGTATCGCGAACTGGATCAGTGGATTGCGGCTGTCGCATCTGCCGTGCGCAAGGCATGCAAAGGTTTCGGTCCGGTGGTGGGTCTGCTGACGGGGCACGATGCCGGCATGGTGGCCGGTTTGCTCGGCATCCTGCGTGCCGGCGGCACCTATGTGCCGCTGGACCCGGAATTTCCGGCAGCCCGTGTGCAGGCGGTGATCGCAGCGGCTGGTATCGAGACTGTCTTGGCTGATCCGGCCAACGCGGCGCGCGCCATTGAGCTGTGCGGCGCTGGTGTCGACATTATTGAGCTGCCGTTGCGCGCTGCGTGCACGGTAAGTGCTACAGAGCCGGAGCCCTGTCGTCCGGATTCACTTGCTTACGTGCTGTTCACGTCGGGTACGACCGGCGTGCCGAAGGGCGTAATGCAGACGCATCAAAACGTACTGCATCACGCCGCGGCCTATAGTGCCTCCGTCGGGATCAATGATCAGGACAGACTGGCGCAGTTTGCGCGCAACGGTTATGACGCGGCCGTCATGGATATTTTCGGCGCCTTGCTGAACGGCGCTGTGCTGAAACCAATCAACGTGACCGCACTCGATAACGACGGGCTGCGGGCAGCGATGCAGGACGTAACGGTATTGCACTCGACGCCCGGCATTTATCGCTATCTCACAGCCATGTTGGGAGAGGGCAGCGCGCTTGAATCGATCCGGGCGGTGGTGCTCGGCGGTGAAGAGGCGCGCGCCACCGATTTTGATTTGTTCCGGGATCATTACCCCGATACGGCCGTGTTCATTAACGGGCTTGGCCCGTCCGAGTCGACCACGGCCCTGCAGTTTCATGCAGACAAAAACACCCGCCTGCCGGGCCGTCAGGTGCCGGTCGGCCGCGCAGTGGCAGGCACGGAAGTTCTGCTGCTGGCTGAGGACGGCAACGAAGCCGGCTTGCGCGGTGAAATCGTGATTCGCAGCCCGTACGTCAGCCCCGGTTATTTGCAGCAGCCGGAATTAACGGCGCGAAAAATGCGTGCGGGATGTTTTTATACCGGCGATCTGGCGCGACGCCTGCCCGACGGGCAGTTGATTTACGAGGGCCGCCGGGACGCACAGGTGCAGTTGAATGGCAGGCGGACAGAGCTGAGTGAGATTGAATACGCGCTAACCGGGCAGCAGGGCGTTGAGCAATGCGCAGTGATGTTGTGCGACAGCCCGGCTGCGCATGATAGTCACACGCTGGTAGCCGTCTACACCGGCGCGGCAGGCCGGCAAGCCTTACGGTCAGCGCTGCGGGCAACTTTGCCGGCATGGATGGTACCGGGTCGGATAGTGCACCTCGACGAGTGTCAGCTTGATGAATTGCCGCTTAAAGCAAACGGTAAAACAGACCACGATGCGTTGCGGGCAGCGTTGCCGCTGCCCGGTACCGCGGACCATGCACCGGCCGGCGACGTGCCGGAAGATTCCGACGAGCATGCGATCGCCGCCGTCTACACGGAGTTACTGGCGGTTGCGAGTGTCGGCATTAATGATGATTTTTTTGCGCTCGGCGGCCACTCGCTGTTGGCAATGCGTTTGCTGGCGCGCCTCGAATCACGATTGAACGTTCGCCTGACACTGGCGGACGTGTTCGCTGCGCCGACGCCGGCTGAACTCGCTGCGCACGTGCGCAGCCTGCCGCGGCAGGCGTCTGCCGGGCCGCGGCTCGAGCCCCGTCCGGAAGGCGCTGTATTGCCGCCCTTGTCATGGACGCAGCAGCGTTTGTGGTTTCTCAACAAACTGGAACCGGACAGTGCGGCCCTGAATCTGCACTGGGCTGCGCGGCTTGATCAGGAGCCGGATGCCGACAATCTGCAGGCTGCACTGAATGACGTGGTGCGTCGCCACGAATCGCTGCGCACCAGCTTTGTCGAGCATGCGGGCGAGCCTGCGCAGCTGATTCATGCCGATGCGGTCGTTAATTTACAGCGGGAGACGATGCAGGGTGCCGGTGACGCGGGACTGACGCGGCGTATGCTGGAACTGATTCGCGAGCCGTTCGATTTGCGCTCGGCACCGTTGCTGCGGGCGTGGCTGTTTTATGAGGATAACGGCACAGCCGTATTGCTATTGACGCTGCATCACATCGTGGCGGATGGCTGGTCGATGGGCGTGTTGTTCGATGAGCTCAGCGCCTGCTATGCAGCACGTTGCTGCGGCGCGCCGCACAACCTGCCCGAGCCGCCGGTGCAATACGCCGACTTCGCCATCTGGCAGCAGTCCTGGCTGAGCGACGCTGAATTGCAGCGTCAGCAGAACTATTGGCAGGCAAAACTGCAGGGTCTGCCGGCACTGCTGGAACTGCCGCTAGACGAGCCGCGCCCGCCGGTGCAGCGCTACCGTGGTGCATGGGTCAACACGACACTGAGTCGTCAACTGCTGGCGCAGCTCAATGAGCTCGCAGAAACGCATTCGGTCACTTTGTTTATGGTGGTGCTTGCCGCATTCAAAGTGCTGCTGATGCGTCATACGGGACGCACCGATATCGCGGTCGGCGCGCCAATCGCAGGGCGTCGCCGCGCGGAGACCGAGCGCCTGATCGGGTGTTTTCTGAACACACTGGTGTTGCGATCAGAAATCGATCCTGATGCCAGCTTTGCCGATGCGCTGGCAGTGGTGCGTGCCACGACGCTCGACGCCTATGACCATCAGGACCTGCCGTTCGAAAAACTGCTGGAGTTGTTGCAACCGGCGCGCAGTACAGCTCATGCACCGCTCGTGCAGGTCACGGTCAATCTGCACAATGAACCGGGCGGCAGTCTGTCGCTGGCGGGCATGCAGGCGGATGTACTGACCATTGATCGCGGCACGTCTAAGTTCGATTTATCGCTGGCGCTGGTGGAGAGTTCCGCGGGTCTCCGGGTGGGTTTCGAGTACAACACTGATTTGTTTGCCGCCGCTACCGTGCAGGCAATGCTGGAACAGTTCGGTACCTTGCTCGCGAGATTCGCAGCGGATCCCGCGCAGTCCGTTTGCCTGCCGTTGTCATCGGTGAGTGAACCGGCGGTGCGCGTTGATCAACCCTATACGTCGTTGCCGCGCAGTTCAGTCAACGGTGCTGCGAGCACCGTGACAGAGCTGTTCGCTAACGCGGTCAGCAAGCACGCGCACCGTGTCGCGGTGAGCACAGCAACCGGCACGCTGACGTATGCGCAGCTCGATGCGCGCAGCCAGGCGATTGCTGCAGCGATTGCTGCAGCGATTCGTGAACAAGTGTCACACCCTGCGAAGCAAGGGCAGCAGCGCATCGGATTGCTGCTCGGCCATGATGAGCATGCGATCGCAGCGCTGTTCGCCGTGTTGCGTGCGGGGCATATTTACGTGCCACTGGACCCGCAGGCACCGCCGGCGCGCGTGCAGCAGATGATTGCGCTGGCCGATCCGGCATTGATCATTACGGATCGTGCGCATGTGTCGGCATTGCCTGACAAATGCGGTGTCGAGCAGCTGCAGGTGGATAGTCTTAGCGCCGCGGCCGCAGATCAACATGTACCGCCCCCCGTCAACGTGGCCGCTGGCGATCTCGCTTACTTGTTGTTCACCTCCGGCACGACGGGTGAGCCCAAGGCAGTCATGCAGACGCATGAAAACGTTGTCACGCACGTGCGCACGTACAGCGATTCATTGTGTATTGGCCATGACGACAAGCTGAGCTGGTTTGCAGCGCTGGGTTTTGATGCCGCCGTTATGGACATTTACGGGGCATTGCTGAACGGTGCTTCCCTGCATCCGTTTGAGTTGCGCGCGGAAAACTACCCGGGTGAAACCCTGGACCGTATGTCAGAGGCAGCCATTACAGTGCTGCATGTCACGCCGACTGTGTTCCGTTTTTTGATGCGCAGCAAAGTGTGCCGCCATGAGTTGGAGTCCGTGCGCGCCGTCGTATTGGGCGGTGAAGAGGCGCACAAAAGTGATTTCGAACTGTTTTGCCGGCAGTTTGCACCGCCCGCGGTGTTTGTTAACGGGCTCGGGCCATCGGAATCAACGCTTGCCGCGCAATTTTTCGCCGACCATACCACCGTGTTGCCGGGTGGTGTCGTGCCCATCGGTGACGCGGTCGAGGGCACGGAACTCCGGCTGCTGGACGAGCAGGGTAGACCGACCGGTCTGCAGGGCGAGCTTGCGATTGTCAGCGCAGCAGTGGCTCCTGGCTACTGGAATGCTCCGCAGCTGAGCCGGGAGCGCTTCCGACCGCTATCGGATGGCCGCATCGAGTATCGCACCGGCGACGGCGCACGTATGTTGCCGAACGGACAGCTGGTATTCACCGGCCGTCTTGATAACCAGATCAAATTGCGGGGCGTTCGTATTGAGCCGGCTGAGATAGAAGCGCTGCTGGTACGGCATGATCAGGTGAATGACGCGGCGGTGATTCTGCACCGCGACAGTTACACAGACGATGCACGACTGGTGGCTTATTACATCGGCACGCCCGGGTCATCTGAACTACGTCGCTGGCTGCGGGAGCAATTGCCCGATTTCATGGTGCCATCGGTCTGCACCCGGCTCGACTCATTGCCCCTGACGGCCAACGGCAAGCTTGATCGCCGCCGGCTGCCGGAACCCGGCTATCCGGACAACGAGCGCGCAGATTTCGTCAGCCCGCGGACTGACACCGAACGGCAACTCGCCGGTATCTGGGCTGATGTGCTGGGCATCGCCCGCGTCAGTGTTAATGATGACTTTTTCGCGCTGGGCGGGCACTCCTTGCTGGCGGCTCAGCTGGCTGCCCGCGTCAACGAGTCCATGCAGGTCACCATTCCGCTGCGACGGTTGTTTGATGAGCCAACGGTGGGTGCCATCGCAGCGCATATCGATAATATGCGCTGGGTGAGTCAGCAGTAAGCAGTACTCCGGCGGTGGTCAGGGCCGCGCGAGCAACGTGAGCAGGTAGTCTCCGTAGCCGCTTTTCGCCAGGGGTGTTGCGAGCGCCTCTAACTGGTCGTCATCTATAAACTGCATGCGCCAGGCGATTTCTTCAGGTGATGCGATCTTAAATCCCTGTCGTTGCTCGATGGTCTGCACAAAGTCGGCAGCCTGCAACAGGGAGTCATGCGTGCCGGTATCCAGCCACGCGAAACCGCGACCCAGACGCTCTACCAGCAGATTGCCCTGGTCCAGATAGAAGCGGTTTACGTCGGTTATTTCGAGCTCACCTCGTGCAGACGGCTTTAGCTCTGCGGCTACATCGCAGACCTGCTGATCGTAGAAATACATGCCTGTGACCGCCCAGTTGGAACGGGGTGTCGCAGGCTTTTCCTCAATGCTTACTGCGTTGCCTTCAGCGTCAAAATCGACGACGCCGAAGTCCTGCGGATTGGACACGTGGTAGGCCAGCACCGCTGCGCCGTTATCAAGTTGTGCCAGTTGCTGCAGTTTGTCGCTAAAGCCGGGGCCGTAAAAGATGTTGTCGCCCAGTATCAGTGACACCGGATCGCCATTAACAAACTCGCGGCCGATAATGAATGCCTGGGCCAGACCGCCGGGCTCCGGTTGTGTCGCATAGCGCAGGTCAATGCCCCACTGGCTGCCGTCGCCCAGCAAATTGTGGAACTGCTCTGCATCGTGGGGTGTCGTGATAATGAGTATGCTGCGGATGCCCGCCAGCATCATTGTTGACAGCGGGTAATAGATCATCGGTTTGTCGTAAACCGGCAAAATTTGTTTGCTGATTGCGTGAGTGACAGGGTAGAGGCGCGTGCCTGAGCCACCGGCAAGTATGATGCCCTTCATGGTTTATCCTTCAGCGACTAATCTTCATGGATACCGAGCCGCTCAAGCCGGTAACTGCCGTCGAGTATAGCCTGCCACCAGCTTTCGTTCTCCATGTACCAGCGTACGGTACGTTCAATACCGTCGGAGAATGCGGCGGCAGGTTGCCAGTCGAGTTCCCGCCCGATCTTGCTGATATCCATCGCGTAGCGGAAGTCATGTCCCGGTCGGTCGGTGACGAATTCAATGAGCTTTTCGCGGGGCCTGCCATCCGGACGCAATTCATCCACGATGCCGCAAATTTCTTTGACGACTTCCAGATTGCTGAGTTCGCAGCGACCGCCTATGTTGTAGGTCTCGCCCGGAGTGCCTTGCTGCAGAACTGTCGCCAGTGCGCTGACATGATCTTCCACGTACAGCCAGTCACGCACGTTGTCCCCTTTTCCGTAGACCGGGATCGGTTCTCCTGCCAGACATTTCAGAGTGACCAGTGGAATTAGTTTTTCAGGAAACTGATAGGGGCCGTAATTGTTTGAGCAGTTGGTCACGATGACCGGCAATTCATAGGTATGGTGCCAGGCTCGCGCGAGATGATCGGAGCCGGCCTTTGAAGAAGAGTACGGGGAGCTTGGCTGATAGGGCGTGGTTTCACTGAACGCGCCTGTGTCACCGAGGGAACCGAACACTTCATCCGTGGATACGTGGACAAAACGGAAAGCGGCCTGCCGGTCATCCGGTAGTGTGTCCCAGTAATTTCTTGCCGCCTGCAACAACGAAAACGTGCCGATGACATTGGTCTGTATGAACTCACCGGGGCCATCGATAGAACGGTCTACGTGTGATTCAGCGGCGAGGTGCAGGATCGCATCGGGCGCAAACTCGTTGACAGTGGATTGCATTAATGCGGCGTCGACGATATCGGCCTGCAAATGCATGTAATTGTCGTTGCCGCTCACCGGCAGCACTGACGCCGGATTACCGGCGTACGTGCACTTGTCGATATTCAGTACGGTGTGTTCAGGGTTGGCGGCGAAATGCCGCACAACTGCCGAGCCGATAAAGCCCAGCCCACCGGTAACAATGAGTCTCATCTGGTTATCTGCTGACTATGCGGTATAGGTGAAAAGTGTAGCGCACTCAGACAGGAAGGGCAGTTGCTGGTCTTTTTCGGACAGCACAACATCTGCTTCGCTGACGGGCCAGTCGATGCCGATATCGGGGTCATTCCAACGGATGCCGGTATCGTGATCCGCTGAATAATGCGCGGTTACGCGATACATCACAGCGGTATCCGGCTCAAGCGTGACCAAACCGTGCGCAAAACCTTTCGGTACGAGAATCTGTCGCCAGTTCGATGCACTGATTTCCGCTTTGACATATTGACCGAACCAGGGCGAGCCGCTGCGCAAATCCACCACGAAATCCATAATGGCGCCGCTGACTACCTGCACCACCTTGTCCTGTGCAAAAGGCCCGGTCTGAAAGTGCAGGCCGCGCAACGTGTTGACTGCCTGCGAGTAGGAATAATTCTCCTGCACAAAGTCCAGCGTGATGCCGGCTTCCCGAAACCGCTCGCGGTTGTAAATCTCCGAGAAAAATCCACGGTGGTCGCCGTGACGCACGGGCTCAATAATCTTGACGTCAGGAATGTCGGTTTCAGTTACTTGCACACACTTTTTCCAGGTTAGATGCCGTCCGGATAAGATATCCCGGCTCAGATATTCTAGTATCGTCCAGTTAGAGGCACGCCTGAGGCGCATTTAACACCATGCAAAGCGGTAAAGTCAGTATTGAGTGGCTACTGTTTGTAGCGGTCGGCATCACTTTTGGTGCCGTGCTGGCGCTGTGGTATCTGGCTGACAGCGGTCTCAATCGGGAATATGATGTGCCGCGCGCGGCTTTCACGATGCCGTCGGGTCCTGAGGTCGTGGCCGAAGGCGAGCGACTGGCGCAGGTGCGCGGCTGTTTCTGGTGCCACGGGCCGCAG
Organism: Gammaproteobacteria bacterium; assembly: GCA_013001905.1. GTDB lineage: Bacteria > Pseudomonadota > Gammaproteobacteria > Steroidobacterales. The sequence goes on from JABDLC010000045.1 coordinate 11,662, forward strand.
CTGGAGGGGCAAAAATATTTTGCCGAGCATCAGCGTGGCCTGATCGTGGTCGCGCCTGATCTGACCCGCAAAATCCGTGAGTACACGCCGGCCGAATTTGCCCGCACTGTGCGCAACGGTGTGCGCCCGGATAACACCAGCCTGCAGCCGGCAATGCCGTCTTTCGCGTTCTACAACATGAGCGACGCGGACATGGGAGCGATCATGGCGTATATCAAATCGCTTCCCGAGCAGCAGGGTCTCGAAGGCGAGTTCCGCTTGCTGCCATTGGGTTGGTGGCGCTGGGTGGCCGGTGAGCTGCCGCCGAATGTTGCTGAGTTGATTGACCATGACGCGCCACGGCCTGATCCGGCCGTCGATGGTGCCCCCGTCGCGCGCGGCCGCTATCTGGCGGAGAGTATTTGCACTGAGTGTCATTCCGACGGCGGGCGCATTCGGGTTCCCGGATCGCCCGATCTGATCGTCGCGTCCGCTTACAACCGGGCTGATTTTTTCCGGCTGATGCGCGAGGGGATTACGGTGGGTGAGCGTGATATCGACTATCACATGGTCGACGCATCCAAGTATCGCTACACCTACTTGTACGATGATGAGGTTGATGCGCTTTACGCGTACTTCCGCTCGCTGGCATCAGCGCCCGTCGACGTCGCGCAGAATATCCGCTAACAGCAGATTCGGCAGCTTTGCATCGTCCCAGTCCATCGCCATGTCACCAGTGCGCACGATCACAAGCTCCGCTGAGGGCACCACATACACGCGCTGACCGCCCATGCCGTCAAAGTAGATGACATCTTCAGCAAGGTAGGGCTCGGAATGCAGTACCCGGGTGGAAGTCTTGCGATTGTAGTAGCGATATTCGTCCCACTCGCTCCCGAGCCAGGTCAGGTACCCGTAGTTGGGCTGTAGCTCGCCCGGTGTTGCCACTGCGCGCATCCATTCCCGGCTGACAATGCGGCGGCCGCCGATTTCGCCGCGGTTCAGGTGCAACAACCCCAGGTGCAACCAGGAGCGGGCGGTTGCCTGCAGGCAGCAAAAAGTCCGGGCCATGCCGTGCTCAGCAGAATCGATGACAACGCGCGCTTCGGGCGCGCCGATTTTCTGCCACAGCGCTGCAGACAGGTAATCGCTGTAGCGCTGGCCGGTGGCCCGCTCAATAATGATGCCCAGCACGAGTGGATTGACGCTGGTGTAGTCGAATTCGGTATCCGCCGGAAACAGGATGTCATTGTTCAGAGCATACGGGCGAATATTGGTACCAAGCATGATCTGATAAAACGGGCTGGTCAGGTCAGTGCTGAACGTGCTGTAGTCGATACCGCTGGTTTGCTGCAGTAATTGTCGGATTGTGATGTCGCCGCGCGCGTCATCCCGCCATTCATGGATCCACTTGCCGACAGGTGCGTTGACCGAGTCGATGTAGCCTTCTGCGATAGCGATGCCGGTCACTATCGCCAGAACAGATTTGTGCATCGATTGAGTCGGCGTCAGTGTGTCGGCCGTATGGCCCGGGTAGTAATGCTCAAGCTCAATGGCGCCGCGATGAAAAACCAGCAATGCGTGGGAGCCGGTCGACTCACCGTAGTCGATGGCCGCATCGATAGCCGCGGCGCTGAGCAATCGCTGTTCCGGCGGGCGGTTTGCAATGGCCAGGGGTGCGCCACTTTTCACCGTATCTTCAGGGCCCTGATCCAGTGTCAGCAGTCGCTGCGTGAGCACCGGGTCCTTTATCCAGTTCCAGGCGATAAACAGCACGGGCAGCGCCAGGACAATAATCAGGAAGCGGATCAGAAACCGACGCATGTTTATACAGCCACCCTGAGGGCAGCGATCAGTTTGTCTATGTCTGCGGCGGTGTGGGCTGCTGACAGGAAGCACACTTCGTATGGGCTCGGTGGCAGATAAATACCCTGCTGCAGCAGCGTCCCGAACAACGCGGGGTATACGTCACGATGTTGCGCGGTGACGGCCGCTTCATCGCGAGCCGGCGTGCTCTCGGGCGTCAGCCAAAAGATCGAGCCCTGACGCACCATATTGAGACCGGCAATCGTCGCGATCCCGGCCTCGAGCCGGGCACCGAGTTCGTCGAGCGCCGTATACAGGTCGTCATCAAGCAGTGTCTGCAGTGTTGCGAGCCCGGCACGCATAGCCAGCGGATTGGCGCTCAGCGTGTCCGCCTGATATACATCGCCCGCCGGCGCGATGTGATTCATCAATTCATCGCGCGCCGCAAATGCGCCGACCGGGAAGCCGCCGCCAATGATCTTTCCCCAGGTCACGATATCCGGCTGCAGATCGGCGCCCTTAGCCCGCAGGGTGCCGGTCATGCCATCGAAGCCGCAGCGGAAGCCGCTGATAACTTCATCGAAAATCAGCAGTGCACCGTGCGTCTGGCACAGCGATGCCAGCAGGCTGAGAAATTCAATGCGTTGTGGCAGGAGCCCGTTGTTGGCAGGTAGTGGTTCAATAATCAGCGCAGCTATTTCATGCCCATGCTCCGCAAAAACGGCTTCAGCCGCAGCGGTGTCGTCGAGCGGCAGCACCAGTGTGTCGGTTGCAACACCCCGGGTGATGCCGGCGCTTGCCGGAATGCCTGCCATGCCGGAGCCGGCATTGATCAGCATGCTGTCTGTGTGGCCGTGATAACAGCCGGCGAATTTGACGATGCGCTCACGGCCGGTGGCCGCTCTTGCCAGCCGCAGGGCAGACATGACGGCCTCGGTACCCGAGTTAACGAAGCGCACTTTGTCGACGCCTTCGATCCGGTCGCACAGCAATTCGGCGAGTTGCAGTGACCAGGGTTCAGCCGCGCCGTAACTCCAGCCGTCATCGAGCGCTGCCTGCGCTGCTGCCAACACGTGCGGATGACGATGACCCAGAATCAGCGGGCCGAAGGCCATGCAATAGTCGGTATAGGTTTTACCGTCGGTATCGGTGATTCGGGCGCCGTCTGCGGAATGAATAAACAGCGGGCTGCCGCCGACATGGCCGAATGCGCGCACAGGTGAGTGCACACCGCCGGGGCTGACGGCGATGGCGCGGCGAAACAGGTCAGCTGAGCCAGGTACGGGCATGGCGGGCATCATAACTGATGATCATGCTCGCGCCGGCACGCAGAAAGGCAGTCCATGCTTCGCGGTTGAGCCGCGCCCGGTTGCCGATACCGTGCTGATCGAGCAGATTGAATCCGGCGGCTTCACCGCTGGTCTGATAGACCGCCCACGGTAGCGGAATGGCGTCGCTTAGTTTGGCCAGCACATCAAGGTACGGCATGCCGGGCTTGACCATCAGGATGTCGGCGCCTTCCCCGGCGTCGCGCAATGAGCATTGCAGAGCGTCGTCGGAGCGCGCCGGATCAATCTGATACGTGGCGCGATCCTGCAGGGCTGCCGCCTCGGCGGGCGCTGAATCTGCAGCGAGTCGAAACGGGCCGTAGAAGCCGGAATGAAACTTTGCCGAGTAGCTCATGATCGCGACAGACTCGAGGCCGTCCGCGTCAAGCGCGGCACGTATTGCAGCGACACGACCGTCCATCATGTCGCTCGGCGCGACGCAGTCGGCGCCTGCAGCGGCAAAGCTGAGAGCCGCATCCGCCAGCGCACGCACACTGGGCTCATTGAGAACAGCGCTGCCGTCTTCGTTAAGGATGCCGCAATGTCCGTGCGTCGTGGATGAGCACAGGCAGACGTCTACCGCCAGCCAGATGTCATCGCCGAAGGCCTGTTTGAGGGCCCGAATCTGCTCGCAGGCGAAATCATGATCGAAGTCCTGATCATGTTTGTCCGGTGGTATGTCGAACAACAAAAATTTGCTGATGCCCTGCTCAAGATCCGCACGCACCTGCGTGATGAGTGTCGCGGGCGTGTCACGCCAAACATCCGTCAGGCCCGGTATCGCTTCACGCGCGTCCGCGTCCGTCACGAACAGCGGCTGGATAAACTGGGGTACGGCGGGATAGATACGCTGCGTCAACTCGCGAATCCCGCGATGCAGGCGTCCGCGCCGCCGGTTCAGGCCGTGGTCGGGTGATCGATCTACGCCGCCCATTGTTGCCACTCACGCCGGGAAACAAAGGGCTGCACATCGCTAAGGCCTGCGGCTCGCAGTCCGCGCAGTGTTTTACCGCTGCCGCACGCATGGTGCGCGCCCGCGGGCAGCCAGGGGCGCAGCAGCCGGTATTGCCGCGCGCTGGACCAGTAAAAGTGCGTGCATGCCGCCAATTCACGCCGCGTTTGTTGTTCGTCCAGCTCTACGTCAATGGCGTAGGTTGCGACGACGTTGCCGATGCCGCTGTCTGACCAGGAGTCGGTCGCATCCCGGTGGGTCAGCGCAGCCCAATGTTCCAGCGCGGGCAACTGCAGAACAGGGGTCTGCAGCAGCTCGCGTACCGATTCGAAGCCGAGATCGTCTGCACAGCCTTCAACCCAGATGCCTTGTTCTGCCAGTCGCCGCCAGCTTGAGGGGCCGCTCGTCCAGTAACGCGGTGTGGCGGCGGGGCGGGCACCCGTCAGCGCATCCGCATGTGCGACGAACACGGCCGCTGCAGTCTTGCAGGTGCGTTCTGCGACACCGGGTATCGGCTGTTTACGGCAACTTTGTTGCCACACTGTGCCTGACCAGCGCCGCGCACCCTTGTGCGTGATGGTTGCGGCATTCGCGGTGCGCGTCTGGCGGATAATACTGCCGTCCCCGCTGCGCCCGCGGACGTATGCGACGTAGCCGAGTTCCGCATGACTGATCACCGTGGCACCGCAGCGGGACGCGGCCTCGCCGTGCTCGCTGAGCAAACCTTGTTCGGTTTGCACGTGTTGTTCGGTGGCGGGGTCATGGATCGCCTGCAGCAGTGCGCGACAGACATCGTTATCGGCACGGCTTTCCACCGCGAGCGCGCCTTGCGCCGCCGCCGCCGGTGCTTCACTGAGGGGCATCACCATCCAGCGCGCGTCGGTGAGGAAGGGACGGATCGCCTCGCGACCCTCAGCGTCTTGCCAGAGCCGCTCCAGCCCGGCCAACGCGATAACGACGGCGTCGAGCGGCTCGCTGGCATCCTGCGCAATATGCCGCACGCGTTCATCCACCGGGCCGCGCAGCGACAGAAATTCCAGTTGCGGGGCAGTGTCGCAGGCAGGCAACGCCCATCGCAGAAAGTCAGCGGTATTGATCTGCCTGCGCACAGAACATGTGCCGATGCGCAAAGTCTTGTTGGCGCGCACGCGTTCCATTACATCGGAGCGGAACAGTATGACGTCATGCGGAAACGCGCGGACCGGCACTGCGGCGCGCACAAATTCAGCGGGCCGTTCGCCGTCGATGTCTTTCCACGAATGCACGCAGAGGTCTACGTCGCCCGCGGCCAGTGCAGTGTCCAGCTCGGCGGAGAAAAACTGTGCGTCGTCAACAACGCTCAGCGGTGTCTGCTGATCCTTATCGCCGCGTGTACTGAAGCCGACGAGTTCGACACGAAGGCCGGGGTGGGCCCGCATCAGGCTGTCAGCCACCAGCCGGCTTTGCGTTCGTGCCAGCAAAGAATCGCGGGTGCCGAGTCGTAGCACTGGCAATTGTGATTCGTTGTTGCCCATCATGCGCTGGCTGCGGTAAGGGTATGCAGCGTTGCCGTCGGCGGATAAATATAGTGTTCGTTCGCGATCTGTTCGCAGGCAGCACGGGCACGCACCAATTGCAGTGACCGGAGGGATGACTGCGAACGACGCAAATCGAAAATATCGTCCAGATCGAAGAATTCCGGCAGGTGTGCCCAGTCTCCGCGGGCCGCGCGGCGCCGACCCAGATGAGCGACCGGTATCCCGGTTGCCAGGCACAGTCCTGCCCAGACGCAGTCATGGTCGGTTTCCGGCGGCGTGGTCATCACCACCTGGGTAGCCCAGCGAATCGCAGCGGCACGATCTGCGAACCGCTGCGTTGCCGGCGCAAAGTCAGGCTCCGGCAGGTGACGATTCCAGACGCCGGTAGCGTTGTTGCTGAAAAAGGGCAGCACCGAGGCGGCCAGATCGCCGGCGCCGACTATCAGAATGCGGTCATCCGCGCCCGGGCGCAGCAGCTTGCGCACCAGCGAGCCATAGGAATTGCCGCCGATGCCTTCCAGATAGCGTTGCCTCACAAGTGCCGCGTCGTCGAACAGCGATTGCATCACAGGGCTCAGCGCCGCAGCCTGATGCATATCGGCAGTTTCGCTATAGCTTCGCCACGCCTTGCGTAACTGGCCCTGCACATTGGTCTCGCCTGGCACAGAACTGTTCAGCCCGGTCGTAGTTTGCAGCAGGAACGCGTAGGCATCGGCGCCAACCAGTATCGCGGTCGATGTGTCACGCGGCAGGTCGTGCAGTGTTGCGGTCGCCGGCAGCACGGCAACTTCACGCATACAGGTTGCCGCGTAAAAGCCGCGTTTCGCCAACGTTGCGGCGACCGCACCCGGCATGCCATGCCCTGCCGCATCGCGCGGCCGATGCACGACGGTTATCGGCGCGCCGCCAAGCCCGGCGGAACGCACATTGGCGGTGTGGCTGCCGTTGTTCATGTCTGGGCCTCGCTGTTGTCATAGTGCGCGCGCTCAGACCACTGATGCGATGACGCCACCGATTCATCCGTCTCAGCGCCAGAGCCTGCGTTGTCTGCAGTGCTGCGCGCCAGCGCTGCAACGCTGCCGACAATCAACAGCGCGGGGCTTTTGACGTTGGCTGCTTGTGCCTGCGCCGGCAGGTCGGCGAGCGTTCCGTTGACCAGTCTTTGCCGCGCGGTCGTGCCGTTCTCGATGATGACCGCCGGCGTCGCACTGTCTTTGCCCGCGTCAATCAGCGCGGCGCAGGTTGCGGCAAGCTTGCGCACGCCCATGTAAAACACGACGGTTTGTTCGTTGCCGGCCAGGGTCTGCCAGTCCGGCTCACTGCCGTCCGCATTGTGTGCCGTGGTCAGCGTCAGTGCGCGTGCGACTTCACGATGCGTCAACGGAATTCCGGCCGCCGCGGCACAGCCGGCCGCGGCCGTGATGCCCGGTATGACCTGCCAGGCGAGATCTGCATCCTCCAGCGCGGCAATTTCTTCACCCCCGCGACCAAAAATGAACGGGTCACCGCCTTTGATCCGGCACACGGTCTTGCCTGCGGCAACCAGGCGGACCAGCAGCGCGTTAATTTCATCCTGAGTAATCGACGGCACGCCGGCCTGTTTGCCAACCGAAATAAACTCGGCGTCTTTGCGCGCGTAGTCGAGTACCGCACGCGCAACCAGTCGATCATGAACCACAACGTCAGCTGTATTCAGCGCGCGGACTGCCTTCAGCGTCAGTAGCTCCGGGTCGCCCGGGCCGGCACCGACGATGTACGCGATACCTTCACTAGACGCCTCGCGGCTGTCGAGCAGATCGGCTGTTACCCGGTCTGCTGCCGTGACATCTCCGTGCAGCACATGGCTTGCGACCGGGCTATTCAATACCTGTTGCCAGAAGAGCCGCCGCTCTTTAATAGTGTCGAGACGTTCTTTGACCCGGTCGCGCCAGCGCCCCATGTGAGTCGCCAGGTCGCCGAGGCGGGGGGCGAGCAGCGTATCGATCTGCTGCCGTATGCGAGTGGCAAGCACCGGCGCATCGCCGCTGCTGGACACGGCCACAATCACCGGCGAGCGGTCGACAATCGCCGGCAGTATCGCGGAAGAAGTGTCGCGATCATCGACCACATTGCAAAACAAGCCGCGTTCATGGGCTGCGTCAGCAATCGTCCGATTGATGTCAGGGTCACCGGTCGCCGCGATTACAAAGCGATGTTCACCGATCAGTTCCGGCGCAAACGGTGCGATGGTCAGGCTGACCTGACCGTCAGCGGCGAGTTGCCGGAGCTCCGGCGACACGTCCGGCGCACACACGGTCACGCGCGCTCCCGCCCGCAGCAGCTGCCGCGTCTTGCGAGTGCCCACCGTGCCGCCACCGGCGACGAGGCAGGGCAGATTGCGGATACGCAGAAATACCGGGAAATAGTTCATGGTCGTGGTCTTTACAGAGTAGGCGTACGATAGCGACTCGCCAAACGTATGAAAAATAGTATCTTTTTCTGCACTTATGCGCGGCAGCTATAACCCGCAGCAATTCATTGACAGCCTGATGTAACTAGTGGTTATATAGGCGCGCTGCACGGAGCGCGCCGCGGAAGCCGCATATAACAGCTTAGTTTACATGACCTTACAGCAACTACGTTACCTGCTCGGCATTGCGGATAGTGGTCTCAACATCACCGCGGCCGCCGAGCGCCTGTACACCAGCCAGCCTGGCATCAGCAAGCAGCTCAAATTGCTGGAGCAGGAGCTGGGTATCCAGCTGTTTACCCGCAAAGGTAAAAGCCTCGCCGCGATTACGCCGGCGGGGCACGAGGTGATTGCGCGAGCGCGGCGAATCCTCCGCGAGGTCGAGAATATTCGCAACCTCGCCAGCGATATGTCGCAGGAGCAGGAGGGTACGCTGTCTATCGCGACCACCCACACGCAGGCGCGTTACGTGCTGCCGGAAGTCGTCAAGGAATTCCGCAGCCGCTATCCGCGCGTCAATCTGGAGTTGCATCAGGGCACGTCAGAACAGATTGCTGAGCTGGTCGCCACCAACAGAGTCGACTTCGCCATTGCAACCGGCGGACAGGAACTGTTTCCGGATCTCGTGCTGTTGCCGTGCTATCAGTGGGATCGCATCGTGCTCGTGCCGAAGGATCACGAGCTCGCTCAATTGCGTGAGCCTATTACGATCAAGACGCTGGCCGGTTATCCGCTCGTCACCTACGTGTTCAGTCTGACCGGTGAGTCATCGTTCAAACAGGCGTTTACCGCTGAGGGACTGGAGCCGGACGTGGTGTTTACCGCGCGCGACGCTGACATTATCAAGACCTATGTGCGTATGGGCATGGGTGTCGGTGTTGTTGCCGCTATGTCCTGGGAGTGTCAGGACAAAGAAGATCTCGTCGCGATTGATGCGGAAGGTCTGTTCCCGCGCGTCACCACGTGGATCGGCTATCGGCGCGATTCAGTGTTGCGCGGTTACATGGTTGATTTCGCCGAGCTCTTTGCCGCGCATTTGTTGCCCGAACTGACACAACGCGCGGCTAATCTTGAAACGCAGGATGAAGTCGATGCGCTGTTCAGCGACATTGAGCTACCGCTGCGCGGCGGTTGTGATGATGAATTTGGTGACGAGGCTGAGGCCGTCGAGTAACCGCGGCCTCCGCTAATCGGGAGGCTAAACCGACGACAGGTCGATATCGTGCAGCCCGCACTCGCGGGTCAGGCCGAAGAAGCGTGTGTCCTCTTCGCGTTCGACCTCATGCAGCGGCTTGGTCGTGTGCACATCGCCAACCGAGACGTAGCCTTTTTCCCACAGCGGGTGATAGGGCAGGTCATGTTTCTGGAGGTAGTTGTAGACGTCTTTGTCACTCCAGTCGGCAATGGCGTGCACTTTCCAGCGGGCACGGGCACCGTTGCCGGACCAGTTAAGAAACGGAGTTTCGGTGCGCGAATCGGACTGATTGCGGCGCAGACCGGCAAACCATACGCCGACTTCAAGTTCGCGCAATGCGCGTTCCATCGGCTCGACTTTATTGTCGTAGTTATACGCGGCGATGCCTTCCACGCCCTGCAGCCAGCGCTTGCCGTGGCGGGCTTCCTGCCAGGCCGGGCTGGTTTTGCTGCGATAGACGTGCAGATTCAGGTCGAGACGATCAGTCAGTTCATCGACGAACTGATAGGTTTCCGGGAAGAGGTACCCGGTATCGACAAAAATAACCGGAATATCCGGCTGCTGTGACGTGACCAGATGCAGTGATACGGCAGCCTGCGCACCGAAGCTGGAACTCAGTACGGGGCGGGCCGGCAGATTTTTAAGCGACCAGGCGACACGCTCTTCCGCACTCATGTCCGCAAACAGCTCATTGCAGTGTTGCAACGCTGCTTCGCGTGACAGATCTTCGTCCAGCGTCAGAGGCTGGGCGACTGCGTCATTCAGTGCGTCTGTGTTTTCGGCCACGGCCTGCATTTCTTCAACTCCGGCATAGTGCGGTGAGCGCAAACCTTAAGGGTTTGCTTTGCTGCAGTGAACGTAATTGTTGTTATCGCCCCATAACCCGTAATTATATTCCGTTGAGCCTATGTAAGTATTTGAATTTATTATAAAAACTAGGCTGCCCGCCGGCGAGCTGGCGGTGATCACCGGCTGACCGGCCGGCTTGCGGCAGGCCCCGGCCATCACGCTGCGCAGGCTACAGGGGTCCGTTATAATCCGCGTCCCTTTCGAGAACTGCTGATGGCCGAGACTCTTAAACTCTTTTATTCAACCGCAAAAGTGCGGTTGGGCTTCCTGATTATGCTGTGTGCGCTGGCGGGCTTTGCCGTGACGCCGGGCAGTGAACTGACGCCGTGGCAGGTTCTCGTGCTGGGCATCACCGTGCTGATTTGTTCGTCGAGCGCGGGTGCATTTAATCAGTGGTACGAGCGTGACATCGACTCGCGGATGCGCCGCACCAAGACTCGTGCCTTCGTCACCGGCCGCTTTGCGGCGAGTCTTTACTGGCCCGGCGCGATCACACTGGTCTCGGCACTGGCGATACTGGCACTGGCCCTCGTCACTAACTACATGGCCGCGTTCTATCTGTTTTTGGGCGCGTTCTGCTACGGCGTCGTGTATACGGTCTGGCTCAAGCGCCGCACCTGGTGGAACGTGGTGATCGGCGGCGCTGCCGGCAGCTTTGCGGTACTGGCCGGCGCGGCCGCTGTTGACGTCACGATTGGTCCCGCCGCTATTATCCTGGCGGTGGTGCTGTTTCTCTGGACGCCTCCGCACTTCTGGGCGCTCGCGTTTGCGTGCAAGAGTGACTACGAAAAAGCGGATGTGCCGATGCTGCCGGTACTCGTATCCGACCGGGTCGCGACCTGGACCATTCTCGGCCATGTTGTTGCGCTCGTTGCGCTATCCATCCTGCCGTTTTTTTACGGCCTGTCGTGGATTTATCTGGCCGGTGTCGTGGTCGGCGGCGTGTACTTCCTGCGTGAAACTATTCGGCTGCATCGCAAGCCGGGCATCCCTCAGGCGTGGCGTTGCTTCGCTTCGTCAATAGTGCAGCTGGGCCTGATGTTGGTGACAGCCATACTCGACCGCATCATTCTCGGTTGAGGCTGCGGCCCGCCCCTTACCGTTTGGCTTTGTTGGGTCAGGCGTCGTCCGTGTCGTCCATGGTGCAGGCGAGCACTTTACGCGCCGTGATTGAGCCGATCAGCAAGGTGTCACCAAAGGTTGCACCGCCACTGCCGGCCGAAATCTCGTCCCCGGCATTCAGGTAGATTTCCTCGATCTGCGCGGGTTCGGACTGCGCGTCAATACGCAGGATTTGGCTGGGGGCGTTGCTCCCGGCGATGAAGTGCATGGCCAGCGCAATAACATTCGAGTGGCCGCCGACCCACAAAGAGCCGTCGGCCGCGACATCGATATTGTCGGGCGAGGTATCCAGCTGGATAAAGCGTTCGTTGACCAGCGTGCCGTTCGGATTGCGCTCTGCCACCCGAATCCGTTTACCGCCTGTCTCCGATATATAAAGCGTGCTGCCATCGGCAGAGACATTGATGCCGCCGCCTGACTGTATGTCATTGGCAATCACCGCATAGTCGCTGCCGTTGAAATAAACGAGGTCGGTCACGGTATCGCCGCTTTGTCGATCCACGTCCTGCGCGACATAGAACTGGCGCGGCCCTACAGCCACCATGTCGTTAGCACGCGTGATCAGCGGGCTCGCATAGGTTTCCGCGTGAGCAAACAGGCCGTCGCTGGTCTCGGTGTAGCGTTCCAGTGCTTCGCTGCCGTTGGCGCGGTCTTTGGGATGATTGATCACGAACAGCTGCAGCTTGCCGTCGTTGCCGCGATACAGGCTGAGGCCATGCGGGTGCAGTTCCGGGCCGTCCAGCAATGCCGGCACCACGGGTCGGCCCGGGTCGTTAAGATCAATGCGCATGACCATGCCAGGGTCGATTTCCAGCCCCTGTGCAACGCCGAGCCGGTCCAGCATCGACAGATAGGCGTACCCGCTGTCGCGGTCAACCTGAATATCTTCGCCACTGCCGGCGAGCGGAACGGCTTCGCAGGTACCGGCGAATTTTTCGTCGATGTCTGCATTAACGGCCAGATACAAATAGAGGGCACCCCCGGCTGACAGGATCAGGATGCCGGCAAATGCGCCAAGAAATATTTTTTTCAACATGATGAATAAATCCGCGTGCGATGGCTCACCGAATACTACCGCAGGTGCGCGCTGACACAGGCGCTCCGGGGCAACGCTCACGGCTCACACGCGGCTACCTCCGCTGCATGGACAAAGCCCCTGCGCGTGTAGACGCGGGGCCGACGTGACTTGACCATTCCCTTCCGGACAACCAAAGAGACCGCCATGGCAGCACAACCAGCCGAAACCGAGGAATACGGAATAAGACTCGGTCCAATCAAGATCCTGAAGGATGTCAAACCGATTAACATCCTGACGCTGTTCTTTGCGTCGTTTTTCGGCATCGCGGTGATGAGTTACATGAACTCAGGGCAGCCGCTGATTTTCGGTGCCATCCTCAATATTCCGGAAAACGAATTCGGGCGCCTCGCAGGCAAGCTAACCTTTTACCACGAGATCATCGTCATTATCGCAATCGCGCCCATTGGTGCATTGTCTGATCGCATCGGTCGTCGACCCTTATATATGGCGGCCTTCCTGTTGCTTGGCGTAGGCCATTTTTTGTATCCGCTCGCCGAGAGCGAAGAGCAGTTGCTGCTTTACCGGATGATCTTTGCAGTCGGCACCGCGAGTGCATCGGCCATGCTTGCGGCGGTCGCTAATGACTACCCCGTAGAAAGCTCACGCGCCAAGATGATTGCCGCGACCATGCTGTTCAATGCCTTTGGCATGGTGCTCCTGACCATCTGGTTCAAGAGCTCGCCGGAGTGGTACCAGAACATGGGCTATGACATCGAGACATCGGTGAAATACACGCGCTGGACAGTTTCCGGATGCTGCTGGCTGGTGGCGGTCGCTGTCATTTTCGGCCTCAAGAAAGGCGCGCCGGCGCAGGTCACCAAGCGGGAAGGGTTTCTGGCGACACTGAAAGTGGGTGTTTCCCAGGCACGCAAGCCGCGTATCGCGCTGTGTTACGCCGCCGCGGTCGTGTCTCGCGGTGACCTGGCGGTGCTCAGCACCTTCTTCACGACCTGGCTGTTCCTCGAAGGTCGTGACATGGGTATGACCGCGACGGATGCGATGGCCAAAGGCCTGTTCTTCTATGTCGTCGTGCAGGCGGCCGCGCTGGTCGCGGCGCCGTTCATCGGCATCATGCTGGATCGTATCGACCGTGTTATCGGTCTGATTGTCGCGATGATTCTTGCGGGGGCAGGCTACTTGTCGCTGGCGTTTGTTGCTGATCCGCTGGGTACCCAGATGTATTTCGCCGCTGTGTTGATCGGTATCGGTGAAATCGCCGCCAACCTGTCGTCGTTGTCGCTCGTGGGTAAAGAAGCACCAATCAAAGGGCGCGGTTCCGTCATCGGTATGTTCAGTCTGTTTGGCGCCATTGGCATCTTGCTGGTTGCAAAGATCGGCGGCGGCCTGTTTGACGATGTATCGCGCATCGGGCCGTTCATCCTGGTGGGTTTCGCTAACTTCGTCGTTATGCTCCTGGCGATTATCGTGCTCAAGCTGTACCCGGATACGGACCACGTGAAGCGCACCGAAGCACCGGTCTGACGCGGTGGCCGGGGAGCTGCCCGGCCTCGGGTACGAGACTAAATACTAATAAGAAGCCTGGGAGAGGCTATGACCAAGCAGTACGGGGATCGCCCGATGTACATCGGCGGCGAGTTTGTCGCCAGCGAGAGCGGGGAGTGGATGGACACCTACAACCCGGCGACGGGTGAGGTGCACGGACGCGTGCCGGCGGGTACTGCGGCGGACGTTGATCGCGCGGTCAAAGCCGCAGCCGAGGCGCAGCACGAATGGGGTGCTAAGTCGGTATGGGAGCGCGGCGCGCTGATGCGCAAGCTGGCGCAGCATATACGCGAGAGCGGCGATCGCGTGCTGGAGCTGGAGTCTGCCGACACCGGTAATACCATCGCGAGCCTTGGCAATGACATCATGCTGGCCAGTGGTTACATCGATTTTGTGGCCGGGCTCGGCATCGAGATTAAAGGCGAGAGCGTTCCGGCGACCGCAGAGAACATTCATTTCACCGTGCGACAGCCCTATGGCGTTGTTGGCCGTATCGTGCCCTTCAATCACCCGTTCTGTTTTGCGGGCGCGCATCTCGGCGCGCCGCTGATCGCGGGTAATACAGTCGTTTTGAAATCACCTGATCAGAGCCCGCTGTCGGCGACGGTAATGGCAGAGATTTGCGACGAGATTTTGCCACCGGGCGTTGTCAACATTGTGTCCGGCGAGGGCATTGTTACGGGAGATGCAATCGTGCGTCATCCGCAGGTGCCGCGTATCGGCTTTACCGGCTCGGTGCCGACAGGCATGGCGATTCAGCGCTCGGCAGCGGAAGTCGGTATCAAGCACATCAGTCTTGAGCTCGGCGGCAAAAATCCCTTTATCGCGTTTCCTGATGCTGATCCGCAGGCCGTCGCGAAGGCGGCTGTCAGCGGCATGAATTTCAGCTGGTCAGGGCAGTCATGCGGCTCCACGAGTCGACTGATGCTGCACGAGTCGATTTACGATGAGGTCGTCGGCCTGATCAAAACCGCGGTCGACAAGATTGTTCCGGGTGATCCGC